>CADEFJ010000087.1 GCA_902826575.1 uncultured Pseudomonadota bacterium
TAACTACTAATTGGGTTGGAGAAGTGGCGCGATGAATCGCGACGAATACGCGAGATAGTCTGCTGGCGAAATCTGGATGTGGCTGATTTCATTGCGGGTAGAGGACAAAGCCGCGATCCAACCTGACGCCCCAACTGCTGCTCATCTTTCCGATGCATGTTACCCCCGCCCCCGGCCTGCTGGCCACCTCCCGCAAGATCATGCGCACCCGCCATATGAGTCTGCGTACCGAGCGCGCCTACCTTGACTGGATCCGCCGCTACATTCGCTACCACGGCAAGCACCATCCGCGCGAACTCGGCCCCGTGCACATCGAGTCTTTCCTCTCGATGCTCGCCAACGAATTGCGCGTTTCAGAGTCCACGCAGAACCAGGCGTTGTGCGCCCTCCTCTTCCTCTACAGGCAGGTGCTCGAAGTGGACTTGCCCTGGCTCGACAACATCACGCGCGCCCGCCGTCCGAAGCACTTGCCGGTGGTCCTGACCCGCGAGGAGGTGCGACGCGTGCTCGGCGAGCTGAAGGGCCGCTACTGGCTCATTGCGAACCTGCTGTACGGCAGCGGCCTGCGCCTTCACGAAGTTCTGGCGATCCGCGTGAAAGACCTCGACATCGCGCGCTGTGAGCTCATCGTGCGCGACGGCAAGGGTCGCAAGGACCGCGTGACCATGGTTCCCGCATCGCTGCAGGAGGTGCTGGCTGGCCATGTCGCGCAGCTGCGCGCCTGGTTCGACAACGAGCGCCGGCTCGCCCGGCCGGGCGTTTCGCTGCCGCACGCGCTCGCTCGCAAGTATCCCGGCGCGCCCGTGAACTGGGCGTGGCAATACCTGTTCCCCGCGGACAAGTGTTGTCGCGACCACTTTACGCATGAATGGGTGCGCCATCACCACCATCATTCCGGTGTGCAGCGTGCCGTGAAGGACGCCGTGTGCCGCTCCGGCATCCAGAAGCCCGCCAGTTGCCACACTTTCCGCCACTGCTTCGCCACCCATCTGCTCGAGTCGGGTTACGACATCCGCACGGTGCAGGAACTGCTCGGCCACAGCGACGTGAAGACCACCATGATCTACACGCACGTGCTGAACCGCGGTGGGCGCGGCGTGCGCAGCCCGCTCGATGCCCCGGGTGGCTGACGCCCCGTCGCGGGCCTGGTGCAAACCCGCCACTCGGGGGATAGGCGCCGCGGGGTTGCGCGCGCCCCGCCGTTCCCGCACATTCCACGCCTTCATCATGAGCTGCGGGCGGGGAACGCGATGGGGAACAGCAGGTTGATCTCCGTGGTGGGGCGCCATGTTTCGATGTGCGCGACCCTCATCGCGCTCGGTGCCCTCGGGGCAGGCTGCGCATCGCAGCCGGAAACACCAGCGGACACGGCAAAGCCCGCCGCAACGACATCGATTCCTTTCCCGTCCACTTACGTACCCGCCGCCAGCGCGCCGACATTGATCCGCCACGCCACCGTTCTGACCGGCACAGGCGAGCGGCTCGACGATGCCGACGTGCTGATCGTCGCCAGCCGGATCGAAGCCGTGGGACACGATCTCGCCTTGCCGTCCGGGGGCGCCGAAGTCGATGCCAGCAATCGCTGGGTCACACCGGGACTCATCGACGTGCATTCCCATCTCGGCGTATACGCGAGCCCGGGCGTGGATGCGCATTCCGACGGCAATGAATCGATCGCCCCCGTGACTGCCAATGTCTGGGCCGAACACAGCGTGTGGCCGCAGGATCCGGGATTCGAAGCCGCACTCGAGGGTGGCGTCACCACCCTCCAGGTGTTGCCAGGCTCGGCCAATCTCATTGGCGGCCGAGGCGTCACCCTGAAGAATGTTGCGGCCACCAGTGTGCAGGGCATGAAGTTTCCGGGCGCACCGCATGGCTTGAAGATGGCGTGCGGCGAGAACCCCAAGCGTGTCTACGGCGGCAAGTCGCAGGCGCCGAGTACTCGCATGGGCAATATCGCCGGCTATCGCCAGGCCTTCGCCGACGCGCAGGAGTACCAGCGCCAATGGGAGAAGTACGCGCGCGAACTGGCGGCGTTCGAGAAGAAGCAGGACACGGATGACGACGCACAGCCGCCGTCGGAGCCGAAGCGCGATCTTGGAAAGGAAACTCTGGTGGACGCGCTCGAAGGGCGGATCCTCGTGCACATCCACTGCTACCGGGCCGACGAGATGCAGCTGATGCTGGATCTCGCCGACGAGTTCGGCTTCAAGGTTGCCGCGTTCCACCATGGTGTCGAGGCCTACAAGATCGCGGACCAACTCGCCACGAGACAGGTCTGCGGCGCGTTGTGGGCCGACTGGTGGGGCTTCAAGATGGAATCCTTCGATGGCATCCAGGAAAACCTGGCGCTGGTCGACCGGCCGAAGGGCGGTTGCGCCATCGTGCATTCGGATTCCTCGGAAGGCATCCAGCGCCTCAACCAGGAAGCAGCCAAGGCGATGTCGCGCGGCACTCGCATCGGCTTCGACATTCCGCCCGAACGCGCGATCCGCTGGTTGACGGCGAATCCCGCCACGGCGCTCGGGATTGCCGATCGCACCGGCACGCTCGAGGTCGGCAAGATGGCGGACGTGGTGATCTGGAACCGCGATCCGTTCAGCGTCTATGCGCTCGCTGAGCAGGTGTACATCGATGGCGTGCTGAGCTTCGATCGCGCGCATCCACGACCGCCAAGATCGGACTTCATGCTGGGACAGCAGGGAGGTGCGCAATGAACGGCCGCCTGCGTCACGTCGCCTGCACGCTCGCGCTGGTCTGCGGGGCAACCGGAGCGCACGCCCAGGACATCCTGATCCGCGGCGCCCACATCCACACCGCCTCGGCGGCCGGCGAGATTCCCGCGGGCGACGTCCTCGTTCGCAACGGCAGGATCGCGGCGGTCGGCATCGACATCGCCGTGCCGGCGGGTGCGCTGCTCGTCGAGGCGAACGGCAAGCCGCTGACACCCGGCTTGTTCGCCGGCATCACGGCCCTGGGTGTCGAAGAGGTATCACTCGAAAGCGATACGGTCGACGAGTACCTCAGCCTGGACGCGCCCGCGTGGGAGACGCAATGGCGTCCCGAATTCGACGTCACGCTCGCCTTCAATCCGCGCTCCGTGCTGCTGCCGGTGGCGCGCATCGAGGGTTTGACATGGGCTGTCGTTGCGCCAGACAGCAAGAGGGGTGGTGCGATACTCGCGGGCCAGGGCGCGGCGGTCACGCTCGATGGCCGTTTTGACGCCGTGCTCGAAGGCAGTCGCTCGCTGTTCATGCGCTTCGGCGCCGATGCCGTGACGTTGTCCGCTGGCAGCCGCGCCGCGCAGTACATGCTGTTCGACCAGGCGGTGCGCGAAGTGCGCTCGCCACCCGCTGCCGGCGCGCACGCGATGCTGCTGCCGGCGGGTCGCGAAGTGTTTGCGCGCTATCTCGATGGCGGGCGCTTCGTGTTCAACGTGCATCGTGCCGCCGACATCCGCCAGGTGCTCGCGCTGGCGAAGCGCCATCGGATCAGGCCGGTGATCGTCGGGGCCACCGAAGCCTGGGTGGTCGCCGATGAACTCGCCGCGGCCGGGGTGCCGGTGTTGCTGGATTCCCTCGAGAATCTTCCCGCGACCTTCGATCGCATCGGCGCCCGGCTCGACAACGCAGCGCTGCTCGCCAGAGCCGGTGTCGCGGTCTCTTTCACGCAGGTTTCCGATCCGACCCAGAATGCGCGCAAGATCCGCCAGCTCGCCGGCAGCGCCGTCGCGCATGGCCTGCCATGGGATGTCGCGCTGGCGGCATTGACTTCGACGCCTGCGGAAATCTTCGGTGTTGCGGCGAGCCACGGCCGCATCGCGGTGGGCCAGGTCGCTGATCTCGTGCTGTGGAGTGCCGATCCGCTGGAGGTCACAAGCGTTGCCGAGCAGGTCTGGACCGCGGGCACGCCCGTCGTCATGCGTTCGCGCCAGACCGAGCTGCGCGATCGTTACCTCGATCGCAGGTAGGGTCCGCAATCAAGCGCCTGCCGCTGCCCGGCTGCTGCGCCAGCACTAGCTACCGGATCGGCGCGGCGCTCGGGAACGACCAGCTGCCGTCGAGGATCTCCTGGCGCGGGCGATACAGGCGAACCATGTAGTTCCAGCCCGCGGTCACGGGCAGGCAGTTCGCCACGTCCCGGGTGCAGTCGCCGAACCGGATCGTGATGGTGCCGTCCTCGCCCCTGGTGCCGGTGATGCTGTTGATCGAATAGGCATCCAGGTCATTGGGCTGGAAATAGCCTTCCGCGGTATAGGCGGTCACCGACCAGAATGCGTCGACCGGAACGGCGCCGACCGTGAGCTGGTAGGGGGTCTTGCCGTCGTTCTTGTCCGGGAACACGTTGAGGTAAACCGCATCCTTGTCGGGATTCAGGCCCCAGCCCGACGCCGCCGCGGCGATGCGCCGGACGGGATCGACGGAGTCCTTGTTCGGGCCGGCGGCGTAGCGCAGATCCGGGATGGTGTCGGACAAGGCGATCAGTGCCGCCCGGACTTTTTGCTGGCTCACCGGATCCCACTCGGGAATTTCGAAGCTGCCTGGCCCACCGGGCTGGCTGACCGTGATCGCATCCTGCAGCGCATTCGCCTGCTTCATGTCCTGCGGGTCACCCGGATCGGCCAGGATGCGCACGCCCACCATGACATAGCGGGTGCCCACGTTTTCCCTCGTGAGCGTATGGGTGCCGGCGCCGTAGAAAACCTGCGGGTTGTAATGGTCTTCGTTGATGACCAGCGCAGAGAGGAATCGCTCGCCGGGATCGGGCAGGCCGATGGTGACCGGCCCGGCATCGAGATCGAACACTCCCGACGAATAGATCGTGTCGCGATTGAGCCGCACGATCAGCTGCCTGTCGACCGGAGCGGCTTCCCGAGTGTGCTTGAACTGGCCGAAGGCCCCGTCCCTGAACTGGCCGGCCATGTAGATGTTGGATTCGGCGCGGATGAAATTGTCGGGCGTGACGATGATCTTGCCGTCCGCGTTCCTCTTCCACCGATCGGGGCTGGCGAGGTCTGGTACGGCGGCAGGCGTCGCAGCGACGGCGCGCTCCGGATTTGCAACGGTGCGATCACCGGCGTCGCCGCAACCGGCCAACGCCACGATCAACGCGAAGGACATGGCGGCGCGCATCATGGCGTCACCCGTACCGCAGGCGGCGCGGTCCAGCTGCCGTCCAGCGCCTCGGGCCTGGGCCAGTACTCGCGCATGATCATGTAGAACGGCCCCTTCGGTGCCGGCAGCCAGTTGGCTTCCTTGTCCTTGCCGGGTGAGTCGTGCTGGACATACAGCGTTACGCCGCCATCTGCGTCGCGGACGAGCTGCGACTCCATCGGCGAATTGATCAGGTAGCGATTGAGCGCGTTCTCGGTCAACAGGCTGGCTGGCAGTTCGTACATGGTCAGCGACCAGAACGAGTTGACCGGCGGCAGTTTGCCCGGCTCGAATCGCACGGTGTAGCGACTGGAGGACGCGTCGAGCGGCTTGCCTTCGGAGTCGGTGAAGTAAGCTGGGTAATTCGCCTCCTCTTTGGAGTTCCCGTAGATACCGAGCACCGCCGATGACATGCGCGCGAGGTAGTCGTTATTGAGGAACTCGCGCGTGCCGAATCCATCGGCGCTGCTCTTCTTGCCGGTGTCGACCTCCTCGGCCTTGTACTGCGCGAAGGCCTTCCAGGCATCGGCCATGCCCTCCTGCACCGCCTGCAGCTGCTCGGGCGAAAGCGCGGCAACATCGAACGGCTTGCCGGCACCGATGCCGGCCCTGGCGAAGCGATCCATCAAGGCCGTTTCGCTGGCATGGGTCGGAGCGAACCGGAGCAGGAAATTGAGGACGTTGAAGAACTCCGGCGAGGTCTTCTGCGCCTCGGCTGACAGCGGCTCGATGAACTCCACGGCCTGTGCGGGTGGCGGCGTGGTACCCGCGAATCGCGACAGCGGCTCGACCTTGAACTGGGCCTGGATATTCTTGACCGCCTCCAGGTCGTCGCTGTTGAACAGCTGGGTGCGGTAAAGCACGAAAGCCAGATCGGTTTCAGAGCGGATCACGGACTTGATCCCCTCCGGCGCCTCGCCCTTCCAGGTGGGACCGGCCAGCAGGTAACTGCCCGCATCGCTGCCGGTCGCGCGGCTGCCCACGTACGCGAAGTTGTGGGTGTACATGTCGATGAACTGGAGCGAGTAGTAGCGGTCCGGGATCGCCGGCACGCTGATCACCAGCGGCTCGGCGCGCAGATCCGCACCAAGGAAACTGTAGGGCGTGTCCGAGTTGGGAGTCTGGATCGCCTTGTCCTGCGGCGTGAAAACACGCGCGACGTTGTGCACTTCGTTCCACCCACCCTTGTATTCCGGGTTGGCCTGGTCGACGAAATACGAATACTGGATGCGGTAGCTGTCCACCATCGGGAAGCCATAGGTGTAGGCCTCCTTGATGATCGACCGCAGTTCGGCTGGCGTGGCCGCGGCTGGCGCCGGGCTTCTGCCACACGCCGCCAGTATCAATGACAGTCCAGCGAATACCAGCAGACCCGCGAAACGACCTGGGCTGTCCCGCAATGCATTCATCGGCATCTGTGCGCTTTCTTCTGGTGCGTTGCGCAAAGGTTCGCACGACTCACGCGTCCAAGGAAGCCCCGCGGTAGCCGGAAACTGGCGGAGAGAGAGGGATTCGAACCCTCGAGGAACTTTTGGTCCCTACACCCTTAGCAGGGGTGCGCCTTCGACCACTCGGCCATCTCTCCGGCGCGTGGAAGGGGCGCATGATACTGGCCGGGGTCCAGACAGGCAAAAGGCCCGGTCGCGCGGGGCGACTGGGCCTTTCGGGGAATTCGAGGGCGGGCCAGGCAGGCCGCCCGCTGCGGGCTCAGCCGACTGCGTAACCCGGCTCGCCGATACCCGCGGGCGCGTCTTCGCCCTTCTCTTCGCGCTGGATGCGCTCGTAGATTTCTTCGCGGTGAACGGAAACGGTCTTGGGCGCATTCACGCCGACACGTACCTGATTGCCTTTTACTCCGAGCACCGTGACGGTTACTTCGTCACCGATCATCACGGCCTCGCCGACGCGCCTCGTCAGAATCAGCATTTTGGTTGGTCCTCCTTGGAAAAGGCAATTTCTGTTAGGACCAATGTAGCCGCTGACGGCGCCCGCGCCCATCAGTAATTCCCTGATTGTCCGGACAGTGAAAACTCATTGTGGACAATACGTACGGCGCGCTCGAGCTCCGTCTCGTCGATCAATACGGATATGCGGATCTCGGAAGTCGAAACCAGCCGAACTGTGATGCCTGCACGGGCCAGGGCTGAAAACAGCCGCGCTGCGACTCCCGCGTGCGAGCGCATGCCAACACCGACGATCGACATTTTTGCGACGCGGTCGGTGCTGTCGATGCGCGCGCCGGGGCAGTACGCGGCGCCCTGGCGGGCGAGCTCGAGTGCCTGCGCATGGTCGCCGCGATGCACGGTGAACGCGAAGTCGATCGTGCCGTCCTGGTTCGAAGCGAGCACGATCATGTCCACTTCTATGCCCGCCCCCGACACGCCCTGCAGCAGTCGATAAGCGGTATCGGGCGCGTTCGGCACGCCACTCACCACGATCTGCGCCTCGTCGCGATTGAATGCGACGCCAGAAACTACCGGTGCTTCCACGGTGGGGTCCTCCCGATCGATCAAGGTTCCGGGGCCATCCCCGTGGCTCGCGAGCACGCGCAGCGCAACGCCGTATTTCGCGGCGAACTCCACCGCCCGCAGATGCAGCACGCGCGAGCCCTGCCCCGCGAGTTCGAGCATTTCGTCGAACGACAGCCGCTCGAGCCGGCGCGCATCGGGCACCATGCGCGGATCGCAGGTGTAGACGCCGTCGACATCCGTCAGGATCTGGCACTCGTCGGCCTTGAGTGCGACCGCGAGTGCCACGGCGGTCGTGTCCGAGCCGCCGCGCCCGATCGTGGTGATGGCGCCGGCCGCATCCACGCCCTGGAAGCCGGCCACCACGGGCACCTCGCCGGCAGCGAGCATCGCGTCGAGCACCGTGGTCTCGACTTCCTCGATGCGCGCGCGGCCGTGCGCGCTGCTCGTGCGGATGCGTACCTGCGAGCCGGTCAGCGAACGCGCGGGCACGCCGCGGGCGTGCAGAGCCATCGCGAGCAACGCACACGAGACCTGCTCGCCCGTCGCGAGCAGCGCATCGAGTTCGCGCGGATCGGGTGCGGGGCACAACGCCTGCGCGAGGTCGACGAGCCGGTCGGTCGCGTCACCCATCGCCGACACAGCGACGACCACGCTGTCGCCGCGCCCGCGCACCGCGGCCACACGCGCGGCGACCTTGCGGATCAGCTCGAGCGAGCCGACCGACGTGCCGCCGTACTTCTGGACGATCAGCGCCACGTACGGCGGCTTGTTACACGCCGAGCTTGCTGCGCACGAAGTCAGCCACGCCGCTGAGCGCGTCAGCCAGTGCCGCGGGATTCGTGCCGCCGGCCTGCGCGAAATCGGGCCGGCCACCGCCTTTGCCGCCGACTTTCGCCGCCACGCTGCCGACGAGTTCGCCCGCCTTCACGTGCTTCGACTGGTCGGGCGTGACACCCGCGACGAGGACGATCTTGCCGGGATTCTCGACCGAGGCAAGCACGATGACCGCCGACTTGAGGCGATCCTTGAGCTGATCGACCGCGCTGCGCAACGCGCCGGCGTCGGCGCCCTCGATCTGCGTGGCCACGACCTTCACGCCGCCGACATCGATCGCTGCGGCCGCGAGGTCGGTGCCCTTGCCCGAGGCGAGCTTGTCCTTGAGCCCGCGCACTTCCTTCTCGAGCTCACGCACGCGATCGAGGGTGCCGCGCAGCTTCTCGCCGAGGTCCTCGCGCGTGCCCCGCACGAGGCCCGCGACTTCACGCAGCAGGTCGTCGCTCGCCTCGATGTACTCGACCGCTCCGGCGCCGGTCAGCGCCTCGATGCGGCGCACGCCCGCTGCGACGCCGCCCTCACTGACGATCTTGAAGAGGCCGATGTCACCCGAGCGCGCCACGTGGGTGCCGCCGCACAGCTCGGTCGAGAACTCGCCGAGGCGCAGCACGCGCACATGCGAATCGTACTTCTCGCCGAACAGCGCCATCGCGCCGGTGGCGACCGCGTCGTCATAGGCCATGAGCTTCGTGTCCGCGGCCGCGTTGGCGCGGATCTCGGCATTCACGAGTTGCTCGATCTCGCGCAGCTCTGCCGCGGTCACGGCCTGGAAATGCGCGAAGTCGAAGCGCAACCGATCGGGCGCAACCAGCGAGCCCTTCTGCTGCACGTGGGCGCCCAGCACCTTGCGCAGCGCCGCGTGCAGCAGGTGCGTGGCGGTGTGGTTGCGACGGATGGCGTCGCGCCTCGCGGCATCGACCTCCGCGAGCAGCCGGTCGCCCACGGCGATGGCGCCGGCCTCGATGGTGCCGAGGTGCGATATCGCCCCGCCGCGCTTCTGCGTGTCGCTGACGGCAAACCGCGCGGGCTGCGCGCCGCCTTCTGCGGCCAGCGTACCGGTATCACCCACCTGGCCGCCCGATTCCGCATAGAAAGGAGTGCGGTCGAGCACCACTTCGCCCTGCTCGCCGGCGCCGAGCCGCTCGACGACCTTGCCCGCGCGCAGCAGCGCCACGACCTTGCCTGCATCCCGGGTGCCTTCGTAGCCGAGGAAGTCCGAACTGGCGTCGATCTGGGCCCCGCCGCGCAGGTCGACGCCGAATTTGCTGGCCGCGCGGGCGCGCTCACGCTGCGCTTCCATGGCCGTCTCGAAGCCGGCCTGGTCGATCGCGAGGCCGCGTTCGCGCGCGATGTCGGCGGTGAGGTCCACCGGGAACCCATAGGTGTCGTAGAGTTTGAAGGCAGTCTCGCCATCGATCGTGCGCGACGCGCCGAGCCTGGCGATCGCCGCCTCGAGCAGGCCCATGCCGGTCTCGAGCGTGCGCGCGAACTGTTCTTCCTCCAGCTTCAGCACGCGCTCGACCTGCGCGCGCGCCGCGCTCAGCTCCGGATAGGCCGCGCCCATTTCCGTCTCGAGTGGTGCGACGAGCTTCCAGAAGAACACGTCCTTGATGCCGAGCTTGTAGCCGTGGCGGATCGCCCGACGCACGATACGGCGCAGCACGTAACCGCGGCCTTCGTTCGACGGCGTGACCCCGTCGACGATCAGGAACGAACAGGCGCGGATGTGATCGGCGATCACGCGCAGCGAACTGTTCGCAGGATCCTGCGTGCCGGCGAGCCGGGCGGCGGCCGCGACGAGGTTCCTGAACAGATCGATGTCGTAGTTGTTGTGCACGCCCTGCATCACGGCCGACAGGCGCTCGAGCCCGGCGCCGGTGTCGACCGAGGGCTTCGGCAGCGGCGCCATCGTGCCGTCGGGCGCGCGGTCGTACTGCATGAACACGAGATTCCAGATCTCGGTGTAGCGATCGCCGTCCTCGTCCGGGGAGCCCGGCGGACCCCCGGCCATCTCCGGCCCGTGATCGTAGAAAATCTCGCTGCACGGACCGCAGGGCCCGGTGTCGCCCATCGCCCAGAAGTTCGACTTCTCGCCCATGCGCGAGAAGCGGCTCGCCGGCACGCCAATTTCCTTGAGCCAGATGTCGGCCGCCTCGTCGTCGTCCTGGTAGACGGTCACCCACAGGCGCGCCGGATCGAGCGCCAGTACACCGGTGACGAATTCCCACGCATAGCGGATCGCGTCGCGCTTGAAATAGTCGCCGAACGAAAAATTGCCGAGCATCTCGAAGAAAGTGTGGTGGCGGGCCGTGTACCCCACGTTCTCGAGGTCATTGTGCTTGCCGCCGGCGCGCACGCAGCGCTGGCTCGAGACCGCGCGCACGTAGTCGCGCTTCTCCTTGCCGAGGAACACATCCTTGAACTGCACCATGCCGGCGTTGGTGAACAGCAACGTCGGGTCGTTGCCGGGCACCAGCGACGAGGACGCCACGATCGTGTGGCCGCGTTCGCGGAAAAACTCGAGGAATGCGCGTCGGACATCCGCCGCGCTCATGTAAGGCGGTTTTTTTGCTGTCATGGATCCGGGTCGATGAGGTCCCCGGGGTCGTTCCCGAGGGCTGACCGGATATCATCGGCGGAAAAGCCCCGATATTGCAAAAAGCGCGCTTGGCGGGCCTTGTCCTTGTAGTCCTTCGGCGGCTGGCGGCCGAACTTGCGCACCCGGGCGGCAGCGGCCAGGCGCGGGAAATCGGGGCCGGAGTCGAGCGCGGCGCTGACCAGCTCGGCCGGCAATCCCAAGGCCTTCAGGTCCTGGCGGATACGCACCGGCCCCTGCCCTCGCGCGGACTTGTAGGCGACATAGCGCTCCGCGTAGCGGGCATCGTCGATCAGGCGCTTCGCCGCAAATTCGGCCACCAGCGCCTCGACGACGGGCACCTCATGGCCCTTGTCGACCAGCCTGGCCCGCAGCTCACCCGAGGAGTAGTCGCGGCGGGCCAGCAGCGCGACCGCGGCGGCGCGGGCCGCAGCCTCCGGCCTGGGAGGGGAATCAGGCTGAATCGGCAGCCTGCTCACCGCCATTGCGCACCACCTTCGGCGGCAGCAGCTTGGCGCGGACCTGCGCCTCGATGTCCTGCGCGATCTCCGGATGCTGCGCGAGGAAGGTGCGGGCATTGTCCTTGCCCTGGCCGATCCGCTCGCCCTTGTAGCTGTACCACGCGCCGGACTTGTCGACGATGCCGTTGGCGCTGCCGAGGTCGAGGATCTCGCCCTCGCGCGAAATGCCGGCGCCGTACATGATCTCGAATTCGGCCTCGCGGAAAGGCGGCGCCACCTTGTTCTTCACGACCTTGACGCGGGTCATGTTGCCGACGACCTCTTCGCCGCTCTTCAGCGCGCCGATGCGGCGGATGTCGAGGCGCACGGACGCATAGAACTTGAGCGCATTGCCGCCGGTGGTGGTTTCCGGGCTGCCGAACATGACGCCGAT
>CADEFJ010000088.1 GCA_902826575.1 uncultured Pseudomonadota bacterium
GACAGATGCTGGAAGCGGGCGTCCATTTCGGACACCAGACCCGCTTCTGGAACCCGAAGATGGCTCCGTTCATTTTCGGCGAGCGCAACCGCATCCACATCATCAACCTCGAGAAGACGCAGCCGCTCTATCAGGAGGCCGCGGCGTTCATCAAGGGCGTCGTCGCCGATGGTGGCACGGTGCTGTTCGTCGGAACCAAGCGTTCCGCGCGCGATGCGGTGCAGGCCGAAGCAGGGCGCTGCGGCATGCCTTACGTCAACCAGCGATGGCTGGGCGGCATGCTCACGAATTTCAAGACCATCCGCCAGTCGATCAAGCGGCTCGCCGATCTCACCGAGATGCGCGAGAGCGGCCTGCTCGACAGGCGCGGCAAGAAGGAAGCGACGCAGCTGCGTCGCGAAATGGAAAAGCTCGAGCGCAGTCTCGGCGGCATCAAGGACATGGAGTCGCTGCCCGATGCGCTGTTCGTGATCGACGTCGGTCACGAGAACATCGCGATCCATGAGGCGAAGAAACTCGGCATTCCCGTCGTCGCCGTCGTCGACACGAACTGTTCGCCGGACGGCATCGATTTCGTCGTTCCGGGCAATGACGACGCAATGCGCGCCATCCAGCTGTACGCGGGCGGTGTCGCCGAAGCCGTGCTCGAAGGCAAGCAATCGGTTCCGCAGGTTGCGGTGGGCGAAGACGAATTCGTCGAGCTCGACGCCGAAGGCAATCCCAAGAAGAAGGCAGGCCGTGGCCGTCGCCCGGCAGCGGCGCCGACGCGCAATCGCAAGCCGGCACCCGTGCGCCGTCGTCCGGCTGCGCCGCTCGCCGCCAAGGCTGCAGAGCCGGTCGCTGGCGAGACGCCCGTTGCCGGCGCACCGGCCGCTGACGGCGCCGCCGAGTCCGTCGCGGCGCCGGCCGTCGACCCCGTGATCGATGCGGCGCTTGCCGAGGCCGACGCGCTCGAAGACGTGGTCGTCGCTGATGACGACGGCGAGCGCAGTGTCAGCGGATCGGCAACTCGCCGCCGCGCACCCACTGGCGGAGCGCGCCGCCCCGGCGCGAAGGGCTGAGCCATGAGCGTGACTGCCGAATCCGTCAAGCTGCTGCGCGAGCGCACCGGCGCCGGCATGATGGAGTGCAAGCGCGCGCTCGTCGAAACCGGCGGCAACCTCGATGCCGCCGCCGAGCTGATGCGCAAACAGGGGTTGGCAAAGGCCGACAAGAAGGCGACCCGCATCGCCGCCGAAGGCGTGATTGCGCTGGCGAGTTCGGCCGACGGGCGCAGCGCCGCCATGGTCGAAGTGAACTGCGAGACCGATTTCGTCGCGCGCGAGCAGGATTTCCGTGGCTTCGCCGATGAGGTGGCCGCCGCCGCGATTGCGCCCGGAGCGGCCTCGCTCGAGGCATTGCTCGCGGCGAAACTGCCTTCCGGGCTCACTGTCGAGGAGCGGCGCCGCGAGCTGATCGCGAAGATCGGCGAGAACATCACGGTGCGCCGCTTCACGATCGTCACGGCACCCGCGCAGCTCGGCAGCTACCTGCACGGCACCCGTATCGGCGCGCTGGTCGCGCTCGATGCGGGAGACGCGACGCTCGCGCGCGATCTCGCAATGCACGTGGCGGCCAGCAATCCGCAGTACCTCGCGACAGCCGACGTGCCCGCCGACACCGTTGCCAGGGAGCGCGGTATCCTGACGGAGCAGGCGAAGGGCGATCCGAAGAACCAGGGCAAGCCGGACAACATCCTCGCGCAGATCGTCGAGGGCAAGGTCAGGAAGGCGCTGGCAGAGATCACGCTGCTCGGCCAGCCGTTCGTGCGCGACGACAAGCAGAGCGTCGAGAAGCTGCTGGCGGGTGCGAAGGCGAAAGTCAGCGCGTTCGAGCGCTTCGAGGTCGGCGCAGGCATCGAGAAGAAACAGGAAGACTTCGCCGCCGAGGTCATGGCCCAGGTGAAGGGCGCGGCCGGCGGGGCGCACTGATAAACATGGCAAAGCCAGGGAAACCCCGCCGCAAGCGGGGTTTCTTTCATGAGGGCAGAGGCACGTGACGACACCCGGTGACGCACTGCGCTACAAGCGCATCCTGGTCAAGCTCTCCGGCGAAGCCCTGATGGGGGCCGCGGACTACGGCATCGATCCCGCGATGCTGAAGCGCATCGCGGCGGAAATCCGCGACATCGCCGCGCTCGGTGTCGAGGTGGCCGTGGTGATCGGCGGCGGCAATATCTTTCGCGGCGCGGGCCTCGCGCGCGCCGGCATGGACCGCGTTACGGGCGACCAGATGGGCATGCTGGCGACGGTGATGAACGCGCTTGCGATGCAGGATGCCCTCGAGGGACTCGGTATCTATGCCCGGGTGATGAGCGCGATCCGGATCAACGAGGTGTGCGAGGACTACATCCGTCGCCGCGCGGTGCGCCACCTCGAGAAGGGCCGCATCGTGATTTTCGCCGCGGGCACCGGCAATCCGTTCTTCACGACCGACACCGCCGCGTCGCTGCGCGCGATCGAGATCGAGGCCGATCTGCTGCTGAAGGCCACCAAGGTGAGCGGCATCTATTCCGATGATCCGATGAAGAACCCGGCCGCGAAGCATTATGCGCGACTGACCTTCGACCAGGTGCTCAACGAGCGCCTCAACGTCATGGACCAGACCGCGATCGTGATGTGCCGCGACAACGACTTGCCTTTGAGGGTGTTCAATCTCAACAATGCAGGTGACCTGATGCGCATCGTGCAGGGCGAGGACCTCGGCACGATCGTTACCAACGACTGAAGCCGGGACGGAGAGCCACAGCATGATCGAGGACATCAAGAAGGACGCTGCTGCCCGCATGGCCAAGTGCGTACAGACCTTCCAGGGCGACCTGCGCAAGCTCCGGACCGGTCGCGCGCACCCGAGCCTGGTCGAGCACCTGAAGGTCGACTATTACGGCTCGGATGTACCGCTCTCGCAGGTCGCGAACATCACGATCGAGGATGCTCGCACGATCACGATCACGCCGTGGGAGAAGACCATGGTGCAGGTGATCGAAAAGGCGATCCACAAGTCGGACCTCGGACTCAGTCCGATGAGCGCCGGCGCGGTGATCCGCGTGCCGCTGCCGCCGCTGACCGAGGAACGCCGCCGCGACCTCACCAAGGTCGTGCGCCAGGACGCCGAAAATGCGCGTGTCGCCGTGCGCAACGTCCGTCGCGACGTGCTGAACGATGCCAAGGAGCTGCTGAAGGAAAAGCTGATCACGCAGGACGACGAGAAGCGCGCCGAAGCGGAGATCCAGAAGCTCACCGACAAGCACGTGGCCGAGGTCGACCAGGCGCTCGCCGCCAAGGAGAAGGAGATCATGCAGGTCTAGACCTCATGATCATCTGCATATGGGCGCGACCGACACACAAGCACCCGCCGGTGCGGCCCTGCCGCGACACGTGGCGATAATCATGGACGGCAACGGGCGCTGGGCCGAGCAGCGCGGTCTTGCGCGCCATGCCGGCCACAAGCAGGGCATCCCGATCGTGCGCATGTGCATCGAGGAATGCGTGCGGCGGGGCATCGGGGCACTGACCCTGTTTGCGTTCAGCAGCGAGAACTGGCGCCGGCCCGAGGCAGAGGTGTCGCAGCTGATGACCCTGTTCGTCGAATCGATCGAGCGCGAAGTCCCCGAACTGCATGCCAATGGCGTGCGCCTGCGTGTGATCGGTGATCGCCACACCCTCGGTGTACGCCTGCAGGCGCGCGTCGCGGAGGCCGAGCACGAGACACGCGCGAACACGCGCCTCGCCCTGCAGGTCGCGCTGAGTTACGGCGGGCGCTGGGACATCTTGCAGGCGACGCGCTCGCTGGCACAGGCGGTGGCCAGCGGTTCGCTGCGCGCCGCGGACATCGACGAGTCACGCTTCGGAGCTGCACTCGAGCTCGCCGGTCTGCCCGATCCGGACCTGTTCATCCGTACCGGCGGCGAGCGCCGCATCAGCAACTTCCTGTTGTGGAACCTCGCTTACACGGAGCTGTGGTTCACCGATGTGTTGTGGCCCGACTTCGGCGTCGATGCATTCGCCGAGGCGCTCGGCTGCTTTGCCTCGCGCGAGCGGCGCTTCGGACTGACGGGTGCGCAGCGCGGGGCCGCCGCGAGTGCTTAAGGATCGCATTCGCACGGCGCTGATCCTCGGCGCGCTGCTGGTCGTCATACTGTTTGCGCTGCCCGTGTGGGCGACGGTCGTCGTGGTCACGGTGGCGCTGCTCGCCGGCGCTTGGGAATGGTCGGCATTCATCGGCAAGTCCGGGCACGCAGGGCCCGTGGCACGCCTGCTGTTCGTGGCGCTGATTGCCGCGGCGATGGCGGCGCTTGGTTTGCCCGAGCCGGCACTGCTGTCCAAGTCCACCGTGCTGGCCATCGCGATAGCATGGTGGCTCGCCGCCTTCGCGTGGGTGGTGCTTGCGCCCGGCAAGGCGCCGCCGCCGAGCGGCGCGATCGCCGGAGTGCTGACACTGGTGCCGGCCTGGTATGCGCTGCTGCACCTGCGGCTCGATCTCGCGCCGGGCGCCGAGTGGTTGCTGTTCATCCTGGTGCTGGTCACTGCCGCCGACTCGGGTGCGTATTTCGTCGGGCGCAGCGTCGGCCGCGTGAAGCTCGCGCCGCGTGTCTCGCCCGGCAAGACCTGGGAGGGCGTATTCGGCGGCCTGGCCGCCGGCTGCGTCGTCGCGTGGGCCGGTGCACTGTGGTTCGACTTGCCGGTGCTGTCGTTCCTGGCGCTCGCCGTGGCCGTGATCGTCTTCTCCATAGTCGGCGACCTCGTCGAGAGCCAGTTGAAGCGCAGCGCCGGCGTGAAGGACAGCGGCACGCTGTTCCCCGGCCACGGCGGCATGCTCGATCGCATCGACAGCCTCACCGCTGCGGCGCCAGTGCTGCTTGCCGGCCTGCAAGTGCTGGGCGTGCCATGAAGGGCGTGGCGATCCTCGGTTCGACGGGTTCGGTAGGCGAGAGCACGCTCGATGTCGTGGCGCGCCACCCCGATCGCTACCGCGTGGTGGCGCTCGGTGCCCGCAGCAACTACGCACGCGTGCTCGAGCAGGTGCTCAAGTTCAGGCCGCAGCTCGCCGCGCTCGTCGACCCGCAGGCGGCTCGCGAGCTCGAATCCGCGCTTGCGAGCCGCGGCGCCTCGACCCGGGTGCTCGCGGGTGCACAGGCCATGGCAACGCTCGCGACACTGCCCGAAGTCGATACCGTGATGGCCGCGATCGTCGGCGCGGCCGGGCTGCCCTCGACGCTCGCTGCAGCGGGCGCCGGCAAGCGCGTGCTGCTCGCAAACAAGGAATCGCTCGTCATGGCCGGCCCGCTGCTGATGCGCACGGTGGCCGAGGCGGGGGCCGAACTGATACCGATCGACAGCGAGCACAACGCGATCTTCCAATGCATGCCGCCCGATGGCGCGGGCCGCGCCGGCGTGCGCCGCGTCGTGCTCACCGCCTCCGGCGGCCCGTTCCGCAATTTGTCGCGTGAAGCGCTAGCGCGCGTGACACCGAACGAGGCCTGTGCCCATCCGGTGTGGGTAATGGGGCGCAAGATATCGGTAGACTCGGCCACGCTGATGAACAAGGGGCTGGAATTCATCGAGGCATGCCTGCTGTTCAATCTCTCGCCGCAGCAGGTCGAAGTCGTCCTGCATCCGCAGAGCGTCGTGCACTCGCTCGTCGAGTACGCCGACGGCTCGATGCTCGCGCAACTCGGTACCCCCGACATGCGCACGCCGATTGCCTGTGCGCTCGCATGGCCGGAACGCATCGCGTCCGGTGTAGAATTCCTGGATCTCGCGCGGGTCGCGCGGCTCGATTTCGCGCCGCCGGACCTCGAGCGATTCCCTTGCCTCGGGCTCGGGCAGGCGGCGGCGCACGCGGGCGGGCTCATGCCCACTGTCGTGAATGCCGCGAACGAGGTGGCCGTGGCGGGTTTCCTCGCCGGGCAACTGAACTTTACGGGCATTCCCGAGGTCATTGAATCGGTAATGAGAAAGGCGACAAAGGGAGCGATCGGCTCCATCGACGACGTGCTCCGCGCCGATGGCGAGGCGCGCGCCCGCGCCCACGAGGCCATGGCGTGAGCGCCCTGTGGTACGAGAAACTGCTCTGGTTCATCGTCGCGGTGAGCCTGCTCGTGACCGTGCACGAATACGGGCACTATTGGGTCGCCCGTCGCCTCGGGTTCAAGGTGTTGCGGTTTTCGGTCGGCTTTGGCCGGCCGCTGTTGAAACGCGTCGCGGGCGTCGATCGTACCGAGTACGTCGTCGCGTCGATTCCGCTCGGCGGATACGTGAAGCTGCTCGATGAGCGCGAGGGCAATGTCGCACCGGCCGAACTGCATCGCGCATTCACGCGCAGGCCCGTATGGCAGCGTATCTGTGTGCTGCTCGCCGGCCCGGGATTCAACTTCGCGTTTGCGATCCTGTTGCTGTGGGGCATGTTGTGGGCCTCCGGCATCACCGAAGTGCGCGCGGTCGTGGGCGATGTCAAGGCCGATACGCCTGCCGCCATGGCTGGCCTCGCGAGCGGTGAGGAGATCGTCGCGATCGACGGGGCGCCCGTGGGCGGGCAGCGTGACGTCGTCTTCGGGCTGCTCGATGCGCTGAGCGGCAGCGGCACTGCCGCGCTGCGGGTGCGTGGCACGGATGGCGCCACGCGCGAGGCGACCCTCGCCGTGCCCGATCTGGAGGCGCGACGTCGACTGACCGAGCCTGAACTGCTGTTCGTGGGGCTGGGATTCCAGTTCTGGCAACCGCCGATCCCGGCCGTCGTGGGCACTGTCACCCCTGGCGGACCGGCCGAGCAGGCCGGACTGCGCACGGGCGACCGGATCGTCGCGGTGGACGGCGAGCGGATCAGCGACTTCCGCACCCTCGTCGCGCGCATCTCGGGCGCACCCGGCCAGAGTGTCGCGATCGGTTATGAGCGCGACGGCACCGAGGCGAGCGTGCGACTCACGATCGGCTCGGATACGGTCGATGGCCGCACCGTGGGTCGCATCCAGGTGACGCCTGCAGCCAGCGTGCGCTACCCCGATGAGATGCTGCGCCACACCGACCTGTCGCCAATCGCGGCCCTCGGCGCGGCCGCGCGCGAAGCCTGGGACATGACGGTGCTGCAGGCGCGACTGTTCTCGCGCATGTTGCTCGGCCAGGTCTCGCTGAAGAACCTGTCGGGGCCCCTGTCCATTGCCGAATACGCCGGCGAGTCGGCGGCCGCCGGCATCGGCGCGTTCCTCGGCTTCCTCGTGCTGATCAGCCTGTCGCTCGGTTTCCTGAACCTGCTGCCGATCCCGATACTCGACGGTGGGCAGATCGTGTTCCAGCTGATCGAGGGCATGAAGGGCAGTCCGCTGTCGGACCGCGCGCAGGCGCTCGGCCAGCAGCTCGGCATCCTGCTGCTGTTGCTGCTCATGGGTGTCGCGTTGTTCAACGACTTCGCGCGCCAGCTCGGTTGAATCAAATCCATGAACGGTGGTCCTGAATGAAGCGTAGCGTCGCGCTCGCACTGATCGCGCTGATCCTGCAGGTCCCGCTGGCATTTGCCCAGTCGGACGCGTCGTTCACGGTCGGCGACATCCGCGTCGAAGGCCTGCAGCGTGTCTCGGAAGGCACCGTGTACAACTACCTGCCGGTGAACATCGGCGACCGGCTCGATGCGCAGCGGGTGCGCGAGGCGATACGCGCGCTCTACAACACCGGCTTCTTCCGCGATGTCGAAGTGCGCCGCGACGGCTCGACGCTGGTGATCGTGGTGCTCGAGCGCCCCTCGATCGAGAGCTTCGAGATCACCGGCAACAAGGACATCAAGACCGAGGACCTGCAGAAGTCGCTGCGCAACGTCGGCCTCGCGACCGGCAAGACCTTCGACCGCTCGGTGCTCGAGGACGTCAAGCAGTTCCTCACCGACCAGTACTTCAGCCGCGGCAAGTATGGCGTACGCATCGACACCACTATCGAGGACCAGCCGGGCAACCGGGTCAGGGTGAAAATCGACATCAAGGAAGGCACGCGCGCGAAGATCCGCCAGATCAACATCGTCGGCAACAAGGTGTTCGACGCCGACGCACTGACCGACGATTTCGAGCTGAATACCCCGAACTGGCTGTCCTGGTACCGGCAGGACGACCGCTATTCGAAGGAGTCGCTGCAGGGCGACCTCGAGAAGCTGCGTTCCTACTACCAGGACCGCGGCTACGCCAACATGGCGATCGACTCGACGCAGGTCGCGATCGCGCCCGAGAAAGAAGACATATTCATCACCATCAACATTTCCGAGGGCGACGTCTACAAGGTTTCGGAAGTGAAGCTCGGCGGCACGTTCGTGGTACCCGAAGCCGTCCTGAAGAACTACCTGCTGGTGGCCCCGGGACAGACTTTCTCGCGTCGCTGGGTCACCACCACGCAGGAGCTGCTCCAGAACCGGCTCGGCGAGGAAGGTTATGCGTTCGCCAAGGTCGACCCGGTACCGACCGGCAATGAGGCGACCAAGGAAATTTCGCTCACTTTCTTCATCGATCCGGGCAATCGCGTCTACGTGCGCCACATCAGGTTCGAGGGAGTCGAGAAGACCAACGACGAGGTGCTGCGTCGCGAGATGCGCCAGCTCGAAGGCGGCTGGCTGTCGAATTCCCTGATCGAGCGCTCGAAGCAACGCATCCAGCGCCTGCCGTACATCGAATCGGTGGAGTCGGAGACGACTCCGGTGGCGGGCGTGGCCGACATGGTCGATGTGATCTTCAAGATCAAGGAAGGCCCGTCGGCGCAACTCGGTGGCGGCATCGGTTACTCCGAGTCGCAGTCATTCATGCTGCAGGCCAATTACGCCGACAGCAATTTCTTCGGCTCCGGCGAGCGCGTGGGCATCGATCTCAGCACGGGCCAGTACAGCAAGATCTATGGCGTGTCCTGGACCGACCCGTACCGCACGGTCGATGGCGTCGCGCGTACCCTGTCGCTCACCTACCGTGACGTCACGCAGTTCGTGTCGAACTCGTCCGATTTCTCCTCGGAAATGATCACGGCCGGCCTCGACTACAGCTATCCGATCACCGAATTCCAGGCGGTGCGCTGGGGCCTTGCGCTGCAGCGATCCTCACTGCTGACCTCTTCCTGCGGCAGTGCGCGACAATCCATCGACTGGGTCGCCAACAACGGCGATACGTTCCATGAACAGATCATCTATTCGCCGACGCTGACCTGCGATATTTTCGGCACGAAGTTCAACACGGCGGAGCTGGCGCTCGGCTGGAGCTTCGATTCGCGCAATCGCACCTTGTTCGCCGACCGCGGCACGCGCCACATGCTGTCCCTGTCGTACACACTGCCCGGCAGCGACGTCGAGTACTACGTCGCGAGCTACGACTACCGCCAGTACCTGCCACTGCCCGGACCGTTCACACTGGCACTGGCAGCCGAGATTGCCTACGGCATGGACATCGGGCCTACCACCGCGCTGCCGCCCTACCGCCAGTTCTTTGCGGGCGGTCCGGAAACGATCCGCGGCTACGAGGCGAGCCGCCTCGGCCCGAAGGACAACTTCGGCAATCCCTACGGCGGCAACCTGAAGACGATCGCGCGCGCCGAGATCATCCTGCCGATGCCGGCGAAATTCCGCACCAGCGCCCGGGCAAGCGTCTTTTACGACATGGGCAACGTGTTCCAGACCGGCAACCGCTATACCTTCCTCGGCCGTGACGGCGTAACGCCGGTCGATTACGGCTTCGAATATGATAAATTGAAGCATTCGGCGGGTATTTCGGTGCAATGGCTCGCGCCCCTCGGCTTGTTCCGGTTCAGTTATGCGATTCCGCTCAATGCCTACAAGGGCGACAGCGTGCTCTTTCCCGACGAGGACGAAGGTTTTCAGTTTTCGGTCGGCCAGGCGTTTTGAAGGCCGGTCAGACCTTGCAGAGGAATTAACAGCGTGAATCCCGTGTTGAAATCGACTGTCCTTGCTCTTGCGGCCACCTTTGCGCTGGCCGCGGCTCCGACCTTCGCCCAGACGAAGATCGGCGTAGTGGACTACGGCAGACTGATGGATGAGTCGCCGCAGGCCACCACCGCCCTCGATGCGATCCGCAACGAGTTCGCCCCCAAGCAGAAGGAACTCGTGACCCAGCAGCAGGTGCTGAAGTCGAGGGAAGAGAAGCTGCAGAAGGATGCGGCCACCATGAGTGCCGACCAGCGCACGCGTACCGAGAAGGAACTGCGCGACGGCTATCGCGATCTCGAACGCAAGCGCCAGGAAGTCCAGGAAGACTTCAATGCGCGGCGCAACGAGGAAATGTCGCGCCTGCAGCGCACGTTGATCGAGGAAGTGCGCACCTACGCCAAGGCGCAGGGCTTCGACCTGGTTCTCGCCGATGGCGTGCTGTACACGAATCCGACCCTCGACATCACTCCCGCGGTGCTCGCGAACCTGAAGTCGCGCGCGCCGGCTCCCGCCGGCAGGTAAGCCGGGGGAGGCAGGATGTCGGCGTCGCTGGGCGAGCTTGCGGTCCGGTTCGGCTGCGAGCTGCGCGGCGATCCGGACCTGCGCGTGGAGCATGTCGCGCCGCTGTCGAGCGCCGGCCCGGATGCGCTCGCGTTCCTCGCCAATCCCAGGTACCGGAGCCAGCTTGCGCAGACCCGCGCCGGCGCCATAGTCCTCGCGCCGGCGCATGCGGGTGACACGACCCGACCGGTGCTGATCGCGGCCAATCCCTACGCCACCTATGCGCGCATGGCCTCTGTGCTGTACCCGGCGCCGGTTGCCGCGGCGGGCGTGCATCCCACCGCCTGGATCGCGCCGCTCGCGCAAGTCGCCGGCGACGCCCATGTCGGCGCGCACGTGTCGATCGGCAACGGCAGCCGCGTCGGCGCGCGGGCGGTGATCGGGCCAGGCTGCGTGATCGAGGAGGGCGTGCAGATCGATGCGGACGTGCGCCTCGTGGCGCGGGTCGTGGTCTGCCGCGGCACGCACATCGGTGCGCGCACGATCGTGCAGCCGGGTGCGGTGATCGGCGCTGAAGGCTTCGGCTTTGCGCCCGAGCGTGGTACCTGGCTCAAGGTGCCCCAGGTCGGCAACGTGCGCATCGGCGCCGATGTCGAGATCGGTTCGAACACCACGATCGACCGCGGTGCCATCGAGGACACGGTGATCGAGGAGGGCGTGAAGCTCGACAACCAGATCCAGATCGGGCACAACGTGCGCATCGGCGCGCACACCGCCATGGCGGCGTGCGTCGGCGTGTCGGGCAGTGTCACCATCGGCAAGCGCTGCCAGATCGGCGGGGCCGTCGGCATCGTCGGGCACCTGTCGATCTGTGATGACGTGGCCGTGACCGGACTCACGATGGTGAGTCATTCGATCACGGAGCCGGGGGTTTATTCGAGCGGTTTGCCGGCCATTGCCGCCGCCGACTGGCGTCGCGCGGTGGCGCGCCTGCACCGGCTCGATCGGATGGCCGGGCGGCTCGCAGCGCTCGAGCGGCAACTGGGCAAGGAACGAGATGACTGAATCCGCATTCATGGACATAGCCGGCATCC
>CADEFJ010000089.1 GCA_902826575.1 uncultured Pseudomonadota bacterium
CATCGACGCTGGGAGCGTAAAGGGCCATCGTGCTCCCGTCGTCGCGCCGATAGATCTCGGACCAGCCGCTGCCTTTCTTCGCAAGGACCCGGAACTGCTCGAGATCCGGATCCCACTCCGATCGCGCCACGGCGCTTCCCGTGGCATCCACTATCCAGTTCCCGGTATGGATCGTGCCTGTCTCGACCATGGTGCCATTACCGGTGCGGGTGTCGACCTCGAACAGGGAATGCGCCCACCCGGAGTCCTCGACCTTGCCGGCGAGGCGCGTGCCGGCGCTCGTACGGTATCGGGCGAGTGTGAAGCTCATCGTCGACATGAGCACCGTATGCGGCTTTTGCGTACGAACGGCAACCAGCGCGGCGCCACTCACTACCTGGCGCGAATCCTTGTCCATCAACAGGAACTGCAGCGGGCGCTCCCCGCCCGTGTCGACCGCGATCGCGCGCACCACTTCCACGAGTCGGCGCCCGCTGTCATAGCTGTGGGTGAAACTCGCCTCGACCAGCAATGTGCGCGCGTCCGCCCAGTAAAGCGAGCGCAGCTTGACGTTCCCGGGTATCGGGTATCGTTGCCGCAGCACGCCTGCCGCGAGGTCGAACGTGAGCACAGTGGTCGATCCACCGGTCGAGCTGGACCATGCGATCAACTTGCCATCGGGTCCCAGCGTCACGTTGTCCATTTCCGGCGTTGCGCCGAAGGACTCGGCCGGTGCCGGCGGCGGTGGCGGTGCGGCCAACGAAATCGGCAAGGATGCGACGACGATGAGCAGCGCCAGTCCGCCGCTTCCGGACTTCTTCATGATTGCCCCCCACATTCGTGCGAGAAGGATACCCCTCCAGGATGGAATCACTGCCGGGGTGTTCGCGCACCACCTGCAGCGTTGCGGATCCGCATTACAGCACCGCTTGCTTGAGCGAAGCTCCCGTCCCCGCGACCATGGCCAGCAAGCCGGCCGAACCCAGGTTGTGCAACAGCACGGCCGGCAGGGGCAGATCCCCTTCGCCGATGACGAAGCCCAGCGTTGTCACTGCGAGCAACAGGCCGATCAATGCCAGCGCACCGCGCCGCTGGCCGCGCTGCCACGCAAACAGGCCCAGGACGAGTACCGCCGCGGTCGCGACGAGCCCTCCGATCCGGTGCGCCAATTGAACGGGTGCTCCCGAGGCTGCGCTCACCATACCGATGTCGCCGGGCGGTGGCAGCTGCCACGGATTGAGGCCGCTGAAGTTCCAGCCACCGCTGGCCGTCAGCGCCGTGCACTCGGCCACTGAGCGGCAGCTCAGTCCCGCGTGGACTGCGCTCACCAGCGCGCCGAGTACGATCTCCAGCACCAGCAGGATCGCGACGAGGATGGCCATGCGCATCAGCAGGACATCCCGCGGCCGGGGCTCGCCGGTCACCGCGACCAGCCGCGCGCACAGGGCGAGCATGGCGAATCCGCCGAGCAGATTGCCGAGGGCCACGGCGGGCAGCCGCGAGCCCGGCGTCACCACGCCGAGCACCGCGAGCGCGAGGGCGAGTGCGAGCAGACTCGAGGCGAGAGTGCCCTCGCGTCTCAGCCTTGGCCGCGCCAGGCTGCTGAACACCATCGCGATCACCAGCACCAGCATCACCGTGGCCACCACCCGGTGGACCACCCTCGCGAGCAGGACATCGCCATCCGTGGCAACCGCCTGACCTTGCTGCACCAGGCTCAGGTCCTGGCCATAGCAGGCAGGCCAGTCCTCGCAACCGAGGCCCACTCCGCGATGTCTCACATAGGCGCTCAGCACCACGATCAGCACGGTGAGCAGCAGGCCCGCCTGCGCCATGCGCCGCAGCAACCTGCGACGCTCGTCGGCGACCACGATCGCATTGGTCATGAATTGTGTCTACGAACCATGCGATGGCAGGAAGGCGTCCGATATGCACGCATCTTCGCCGAGCCCCCGTGCGATGAATGCAGGTACCGCCGTATCGACCATGAGCACCGAGCCGCAAACGTACACCTCATGGCCGCTCAGGTCGGGGTAGTCCTCCAGCATCGCCTCGTGCACGAGCCCGCGGCGCCCCGGCCAGTCGGCCGAGCTGTCCTCGGAGAGCACCGGCGTCACCGTGAAGTTCGGGTGCTCCTTCGCCCAGCGCTCGACCAGTTCGGTCATGTACAGATCCTTGCGCTCGCGCACGCCCCAGTAGAGGTGCATCGGCCGATCGACGCCGCGCCGGAACGCATCCTCGACGATGCTCTTGATCGGTGCGAAGCCGGTCGCGCCGGCGACGAACAGGATCGGCTTGGCACCTTCGCGCAGCGTAAAGCGGCCGAACGGTCCCTCGAAACGCAGCGTGTCGCCGACCTTCATGGCAGTGAATACATGGGTGGTGAATCGTCCGCCGGGAATCAGGCGCACATGCAGCTCGATGAGTTCGTTGTCCCGCGGCGTATTGGCAAAGGAAAACGCCCGCCGCTTGCCATCCTCCAGCACGATGTTGATGTACTGGCCGGCAGTGAAATCGATGCGACGCCCGCCGGGCAGGGAAATCCTCAGTCGCATCACGTCAGCGGACAGCTTCTCGAGGCTCGCCACCTGACCCGCATAGGCGCGCACGCTGCTCTTGCCGTCGGCGGCCAGCTCTTCGACCTCGATTTCCAGGTCGCTGAGCGGCGTCGCGCAGCACATCAGTGCCTTGCCCGCATCGCGCATTTCCTGGGTCAGTACGCCCGGCTGGTAGGGGCCATGGTCCACGCTGCCATTGAGCACCGTGCATTCGCAAACGCCGCAGCCGCCGTTGCGGCATTCATAGCGCAGGGCCACGCCCGCGCGCAGGCCGGCCTCGAGGATGGTCTCACCCGCCCGCGCGACCGCCTGTCCGGGGCCCGGATGGATCGCCAGCTGGAAACTGCGCTGCGCTCCGCGGCGTCGCAGTGGCAGCCATGGAATGACGACGAGCAGCGCTGTCAGCGCTCCCGTCAGCACCCACACCTTCTCCGGTGACCAGCGATACAGCAGCGCCAGTCCTCCAAGGTAGAACCAGTCGAGTTCGAGCGACGTGACCGCCTTGGCGAGATCGGCCGCTCCGCCCTGGCTCGCGATCGGCTGCAGCAGCGCAAGGGCCAGCAGCATGAGCGCGACGCTGATCGCGATCGTCCGCGGCGGCTGCATGCTCGCCTTGGGAACGCGCTGCACGTGCACCCACATCAGCAGCAGGGACAGCAGCGGCACGCCGATATGAATGAACACCAGCAACGAAAAGAAGCGATCATTGATGCTCGATGGATAGAGGACATTGCGGACCAGTGCGTCGAAGCCCGGCAGCTGGCCCAGCCATTCGAAACTGCCGTCGATGACGAATTGCGCCAGCTTGTCCCACGGCAACATGAAGCCGTTGACACCCGCCGTGTAGACCAGCCAGATCAACGCCACGCCCGTGAGCCACGAGAACGAGCGGAACCCGCGCATGCGATTGAACGCAAAGTGGCGCACCAGGTGGATCATCATCACGACGACCATCGCGTCGGATGCATAGCGATGGATACTGCGCAGCACACCGCCGGCAAACCACTGCCTGTCCGCGAGCGCCTCCACCGAGCTGTAGGCGCCGACCACGCTGGTATCGAAGAACGCGTAGAGATACAGGCCGCTGCCCGCGATGATCCAGAACAGGAAGAATGCAATCGAGCCGAGGTGATAGAAGGGATTGAGCTGGTCGCCGAAGGCGCGGTTGAACAGCGCCTCGACATGCATGAACACCCAGCGCAGCAGCGCCTGCAATCTGCCTATCATGGCGCTTGCGTCGCTCGCGAAATGTGCCCGCCGCGCATCGAGCCCGCGACGACCAGGATGAACAGGACGCCGCCGATTATCGCGATGAGGCCGCCGAGTCCCATCATCCCCATGCCGAGCACTTCGGCGGCGCTGCCCAGCACCTGTTCGGCTCCGGCGACCTTGCGCTGTACGCCGTAGCCGCCGGACCACACCAGACCGATGATATGCATGAGTTGCCCCGCACCGTAAAGGAAGGGTTGCAGCACGGCGAGGCGCCCGCTCACCGCGCGATAACCCAGTTGCGGCAGCAGGTGGTATACCAGGCCCATCAGCGCCAGCGTCACGCCGACGGTGCTGCCGTGGTAATGCGCCGGGATCCGCACGTTGTTGCCGCTGATGAATATGCCGATCACGCCTCCCGCGGCGAACAGCAGCACCGACGAGATGAGTGCGGCACGCAGTGGTGCTTGCGCGCAGCTTCGCAGTTCACTGCGCGAGCCTCGCTGCGGCTCACGGCTCGCGGAACGGCGCATCCTGCGGCGCGACACCACGTCGACGGCCAGTGCGATCAAGACCGCCAGGCTGACCGGCAGGATGGATACGCCGCCGCCAAAGCGCATTGCCCAGGTGTGCAGATCGCGATGCTCGACGGTCGCAATGTCGTGGGCGAGATAGGCGTAGGGCGTAATGAACACGCTCGCGAGCGCCAGCGTGAACATCAGCAGTGCCACCCGCGGACTCAAGGGCACACGCGCACCACCTGCGCTCGCCAGCCACAACCAGGCCACCAGCATCAGCAGTGTCCAGGTGAACTGCAGCGCATGGCCGCCGCCCCAGAACAGGATCTCGTAATAGGCCTTGCCGTCGAGGCCCGCCGGCATCACCGCGAACGACCAGCCGAACGCCAGCAGTGCGACGGCCGTGGACACCACGCTCGCATTCAGGCCGAAGCGCAACGCCCCACTGCCGTCGAACATCACGCCCAGCTTCGGTGCGGTGAACAGGCTGCGCAGCGCGAGGACCGCGACGCCGACCGCAAATACCACGAGTCCCGCGATGAACCAGTTGTCGTCGAGCACTGGAATGTAATTCGCCATGATGGCTTCGCCCCGGCCAAGGAACGGCGCCAGCGACATCAGTACCGCGCCGGCCACGCACAACATGAGCGCGGCCCACGCCCACGGCAGCCCCCGCTCCGAGCCGTTGATACTCCAGAGCAGGCCCGCGATAGCGACGAACCAGACGAGCACCGACAGGTCGACGTGCACGACCAATGCCAGTCGAAAGAAGTCCGCCACCGGGAACCAGCCGTTGATCACCGGCGTGCGCGACAGCACCAGCAGCACCGAGAACAAGCCCGCACCGATCAACGCCAGCAGCGCGAGCCATAGCCAGGCGCGCGACAGGGCGCGCTGCGCTCCCGCGGGAACCACGAGCAGGTAATCGTCGAACGACGACGCGGTGGGCCGCGCATCGCGCAACGACGGGCCAAGCGGGGAATCCGCAGTGCTGTTCATTGCAGTGTGATCCCGCCCTTCCCGGCGTTGAAGTCGATCACGAGAATCTGCGCCGGCCGCAGCTCGAGCACTTCGATGCGCTCGTAATCGAACCCCTCGGTACGTGCACTGTCCCTGAGCCTGATATCGAAACGGTGAACACCGGCAGGTACCTCGGCACGCTGGTACACGGAGGCCACTCCGTCACGGGACAGTCCGGAAGGCTGCGCCGCCTGGCGCAGCACGGTGTCGCCGTCGATGTCGACTTCGACCAGGATCGGCGAGCGCTCCCGCGGGCAGCTCATTGGCGCACGCATGTTCGGCGGCAACTTCTCGAGTTCCTCGGCACTCAGCTGCCGGCACTCCCCCACTCGCTGGCCGTGGTGGATCAGGCTCAGCTTGACGAGGGCATGATCCGGCTGCAGATGCTGGTAGGACGGCCAGCGCGTGAACACGCCGATGAATGCCGCAAACGCGGCATAGAGCAGTATCTGCCCAATCCATGAGAACGCCCTGCTCATCGCATTCCTCGTTGCAGTCGGCGAATCGGGCCGCTCACTGCGCGCGGCAGCTTGCGCAGCTCGCGCAAGGCGGCGTGGAGCGATTCCTCCTCGCCACGATCAGCCCACGCCACACGCAGCCGCTCGCGGGGGACGCGACTGCGCAGCCGCGGCTGGCGCGCGCCACGCAGGCGCTCCCCGGTCCACTGGTTGCCAAGGCGGAACTCGCAGCCGTTCTCACGACAGCCGGTGACCACCACGCCGGTGGCGCCGCGCCGCAAGGCGTACTCGACGAACGACGGCGGCAGCATGCCCGTGCAGAGCAGGCTGAACGCCGCGACATCGGTGCCCTCCACGGTACTCGCGCGCGCGCCGTGGTCGCAACCGAAGACCACGATCCTGTGATCGCCGCCCATCGCAGCCAGGCGTGCTTCGAGTTGTGCGCGCAAGGCGCCGATCGGCGATTGCGGCATGTCGATGCCCGGCGTCAATGTCTCGACACTGCGAAAGGGCGTCGAGGGCGGACAGGCGCCCGTGCAGATGCCGCAACTCGCACACAGCTCGCCCTGCACCACTGCGATCTCGTTGCCTGGCTTGCCGTCCGGATGCGGCAACAGGGTGATGGCCGCATAGGGGCAATCGTCGAAGCACTGTCGGCAGCCATTGCAGTTGGCGGCATCCACCCGGGCGACCGGCGGACGGACCGACCGGGTCGCGAATGGCAGCGCGAACAGCAGCAACAGCGTGCCCGCCGAAAGGGCCCAGGCCCAGCCGGGCGACGTGGCGTACATCACGGGATGGATGAACAGCAGCAACCAGTCGATCGCCAGCTCGCCTGGCGCGACCGAGAGATCGGCTGGCGCCTGGCTCATTACCGGTGACAACAGCGCCAGCGTCAGTAGCGCGACCGTGGCCCCGAGCGCAAGCGGTCGCGATGGCAGCATTTCGGCGTGCGAGATGCGCTGGACGTGAAACCACGCCAGGAAAAGCAGCAGCAGCGAAACTCCAATGTGCACGAACACGAACAGCGAGAACAGGCGATCGCTGACTGCCTCGTTACCCAGGAAATTGCGCGTGAAAGCTGCGCTGAAGATCGGCAGCCAGTCGAGCATCTCGGCCGTCGCGATCGCGGAGAACTGCCCGAGCCTGTCCCACTTCAACCAGAACCCGCCGATGGCGCCAACAAAGGCAAACAGCAGCAGCGGCACGCCGGTCAGCCATGAGTAGCGCCGAAAGCCGCGGTAGTGGCCATGCAACCACTCGCGCGCCAGATGCAGCAGCATGACGAGCACGAATGCGTCGGCTGCGTAGCGATGCAGGCTGCGCAGCAGCCCGCCGAGCCACCACTGGTCGCGGGACAGGTCATCGATGGATCGCCAGGCACCCTCGACCGACGTATCGAACACCGCATACAGGTAGACGCCGCTGATCGCGAGCAACAGGAAGAACAGGAAAGCGAGTGCGCCAAGATGACGCAGTGGGTTCAGGGCACCGCCGAACAGGGTATCCAGGGCTCGTTCGCAGGAATTCCACGCGGCAAGGGAAGATGCACGAATCATCGGCTCACTGATCGACGTTGCGCCACGCGGCCGCGCCACTCCGATAGCGCAAACCAGAACATGGCGATGAAGAACGTCACGCCGCCGGCAATCATGAAGTACAGCGTGTAATCGGCGCGATAGGCCCCGCTCTTTGGATCGTACACCGAGCACAGGATGCGTACCCGATCGATGAGATCCGCCAGGCCGACGCCGCCGTCGACGATCCGCGTGCCCGTAAGCAGCTGTTTCAGGGGCTCGCCGAGCGCGTCAGCGGTAAAACTGTCGCCGTAGACCTGGCGGTAGATCTGCCCCTTGGCATCCACCATCGTGACCTGCAGGATGTGATCGAAACCACCCCGCGTCGGCGCAAAAGTGAAGCCGAAATCGCGGCTCAGCGCCGCGACGTCGGCGGCCTGCGGGCTGAGGAACTCCCAGTTCGGATCCGCTACACGCTGTTGGGTCGCAAACGCCTTGAGGGCCGCGGGCGAATCGGCCGGCTGATTGAAGCCGATGGTGATCACGTTGAACTGCTTGTCGCCGAAGCGCCGGTGCATGGCGCTCACGGCTTTATGCAGTGCCTGCGTGCTGAACGGGCAGATGTGGAAGCAGCCGGTGTAGATGAAGCTCACCAGCAGCGGCCGGCCACGATAACTCGACAGCTGGACAGGCCGCCCTTCCCGATCGCGCAGCGTGTAGTCGTCCGGCATGCGACCCACGACTGCCTGGCTCGCACGCAGCGCCGTATCGCTGTCGAGCCCCGGTGTCGTGATCGCACCGGCCGCCAACGACTGCGCGCCGCCACCGACGCCGATGCCGAGCAGCACCAGCGGCAGCAGCATCGACCGATGCAGCCGGGTGGGTATGCGCAATGCCTTCATCGGCCCCTACCGCTGCGACCTGAGGAGGCTTTCCAGGTCGCAGCGTGCCTTCAACTCATTCCCCACAGCGTCGAGAGGTATTTCCAGTTGATGAAGTAGTACAGGACGAAGGCGACCAGGAAGACGATCGCGAGCACGAAGCTGCCCGGCGCAACGAAGCCCATCGAACCGTAGGTCTGCGCGGCGGCCGAGGGGGCCGTCGGCGGGATCGGCGTGACCTTCTGGCTGGTCGCACCGGCCTCGAGCCGCTTGCCCCACAGCAGCGAGCCGACCGTGATGTAGATGTAGATCGCGCCGCCGACGATCGCGACGATGCCGCCGATCCCGACCAGCCCCATCATCATGTAGGCGGCGCCCGGCCACTCGTACGCCATCGCGGACCCGCTGAAGGCCATGTCCCAGTGCCGGCGCGAAACGCCCAGCGTGCCGGCACCCATCATGACAAGGCAGAAGAAGTACATCGAGAAGCCGAACAGGTACGGCTGCCACTTCGCGAGCCCCGGGGCGATCATCTCGCGCCTGAACAGCGTCGGAATCAGGTAGTAGGTCAGCGCCATGAACGTCAAGGTGGTGCCCACGACGACCGTGGCATGGAAGTGCCCCGGCACGTAGATCGTATTGTGGATGATCAGGTTGAGCTGCTCCGTGCCCATCATCACGCCAGAGATTCCACCGAGGAAGCCGAAGCCGACGATCGAGATGAACACGCCGGAGAATACCGGGTTGCCCCACGGCGCCTTGCGCAGCCACTCGAACAGTCCCTTGGTGTATCCCTTCTGGCGCTGCGCCACTTCCATCGCTCCCGGAACGGTGAGGCCGTGGATCATCGAAGCGAGCACCGCGAAGTACATGAAGTAACTGGTATTGACGACCTTCCATTCCGTGCTCACGCCCGGATCGGCGAGCAGGTGGTGGGCGCTCGCCAGCTGCAGGAACAGGATATAGAGCAGGAACGCACCACGGCTGACGCGTTCGGACATCGGCCGCGCTCCAAAGACCACCGCTGCGACCAGATACCAGATGGAGATGTGCGCAGCGACGTTGATCTGCTGGGAGGAGTGGCCGAAGGCCCACCAGATCATGCGGTAGATCAGCGGATCGACGTGCTTGACGACGCCGATCGACATCAGGTACGTCGGAATCAGGATGATCGCGCCGGATACGATCGTGAACACCGCGATGATGCAGGCGACGATCGCGCCGAAAGTCACGAGCGGCACTGAACCCTGATAGGTCTTGTCGCGCTTGGCGATCACCAGAGTGCCGAGGAACACGAAGCAGCCGATCAGCGCGCCCACGGCAAACAGGATCAGCCCGAGATAGAACGACGGCGCGGCCATCATCGGCACATACGACGTCATCATGACGCTCGAGGCGCCCTGGTAGACGGCGATGTTGTTCACCACCGCACCGATGACCATCAGCGCAAACGCCAGCCAGGCGATCCTCGGCGTTGCTATCCGGCAGCGCAGCAGCGTCGAGGCGCAGAAATACAGGACGGCGATTTCGAAGAAGATGATCCAGTAGATCAGCATGTCGAGGCCGTGCGCGGTCAACACCTGGTAAAAGGTGGCCGCTTCCAGCCAGTGCACCGCAGGCCAGCGCGTGAGCACCACGCCTATCGCGAGAACGCCGCCAATGAGCAGGAACACCACTGCCGCCACGGCGTTCGCCAATATCAGCTTTTCCGCCTGCGCCTCGAACTGCAGGCCCGAGCGCGGGCAGATCCGGTAAGTCGTTGCGTTAGCCATTGCCGCTCCCTTTCTTGTCCTTATCGTACGTAGAGACGACTGACCATCGTGTGATGGCCGAGCCCGCAGTATTCGTTACACACGATTGCCAACTCGCCGCTCTGGTTGGGCGTCACGGTCAACACATGTTCGTAGCCCGGCACGACCTGCACGTTGATATTGGCCGGCTGCAGCGAGAAGCCGTGGTTGTAGTCGAGGGAGGTGAGATGCAGGCGGTAGGTCTTGCCCTTTTCCAGCTCGAGAATCGGCCAGAAACTCCACAGGCGGCTGATCAGGTAGACATCGCTGCCGGCCGGCGGCGCCACCACCGGAATCTCCATGTCGGTTTCGGTACGCACGGTGTACTGATCGACCATGGCCTGCGTCTTGCCCATGAACGCATCGGGCGTGGTCTTGTAAGTCTCGGTCGAAAGATTCTGCTCGCCGTAGACGTGCCACAACACCATCATGAAAAACATGATCATGCACCAGATGAACGCGAGGGCTATCCAGGTGCCCTCGACGCGATCGATCGGGTGCTTCCACCACAGCCGTTCTGCCGGCGGCAAGATTGCGCTCATTGACGCGTCCTCCCCATGTCGTTTGCCATCTTGTTGTTGCGGGTGCGCAGGTCATCCCGCCGGTTGCGCGGGCTGATCAGGCGCATGGCTCAAGGCGCAGCCGGAATCGTCAGGATGTCGATCACGCCCCACAGGGTGTACACGATCATCGGGATCATCACGCCGAGGAACAGCAGCAGGAACGGGTTGTCGAGCAGCTGCTGGACCAACGGGACCTTCTCGTCGTTTTCGTTTTGATCATTGTCACTCATGAGAACTCCTGCAAGCCACCGTGAGTAATGGAGTCGGGCTGCACAGACCGCATCTTCCCATTTAGATACGCCGCATGTGTGTTGGCTTCCTTGATCCAGGTCAAGTCAGGCCGCGAAGCACAATCGCCGCTCGTGCCGGTCAGGCGCCGTGCAGCGACTTGACGTACTCGGCGACGGCCTGCAACTGGTCGGGCTTGATCATCGGCCACGGCGTCATCAAAGGCGAACCGCCGTGCTTCGCGGCTCCATCGTGCACGATGGCCATGATGTCTTCGATGTCGCCCTTCGTGCCGTTGCCGTTGGCGTCGTACTTGAACGCACCGACCGAGAAATCCAGCGGCTTGGGATTCAGGCCAGCCGCGGCCAGGCCATCGCCCTTGCCCGTGACGCCGTGGCAGGTGACGCAGAACGCCTTGTACACCTTCTCGCCGGCCGCGGTGTCGCCCGCTGCCGCGGTGGCGGGTGCCTCGGCCGCCGGGGCGGTTGCGGCGTCGGCCGCCGCCGGCGCAGCGGCCGGCTCGGATACGGGTGGCGCAGCGGGTGCGGCGGCCTGTGGCGCGCTCGCGGCCGGGCTCGTTTCGGCGGATTCCTTCTTTGCGCAACCTT
>CADEFJ010000090.1 GCA_902826575.1 uncultured Pseudomonadota bacterium
GGATCCGGCGCGGGCCAATGCCCTGTTCGAGCAAGCCTTGGCAGTCACCACCTCACGTGCCACGACTCTCGATCGGACCGGACAGCTGTTGCTGCGGAACTCGCAGTTCGATACGGCGCTCGCGCGCTTCAACGAGGCTGCGGCGCTCGGCAATGAGCAGGCCGTCGTCAACGCCGCGATTGCATTGAACGCGATGGGCCGGACCGACGACGCGCGCGCGCGCCTCGAGTCGGCGGTCCGTGATCGGCCGGCCTGGGCCGCACCCACGACGGTGCTGGTGCAGCTCGACGTGGGGCAACGGCAGTTCGATCGCGCGCTCGCGCGCATCGCGGCCTTCCAGAAGGCGGGAGGGCCGGAGGCCGCCGCCAATGAGTTACGCGGGGAAGTGCTGATGCTCGCCGCGCGGCCACGTGAGGCCGCGGATGCGTTTGCCAGGGCGGCGAAGACTCGACCCAGCGCCGCGCTGGCGATCAAGACTTATCGGGCGGCGCGAACTGCGGGCAGCGAACGGCCAGAGAGGACGCTCTCCGACTGGCTGGCCGGGCATCCCCGGGACGCGATGGTGCGGCTGACACTGGCGGAGCATTACCAGCAGCAGGGCAACCGCACGGCGGCGATTGCCGAGTATGAACAGGCGACGGTGGTCTGGCCCGGAGCGCCGGCGCTGAACAACCTCGCCTGGCTGTATTACGAGGTGAAGGACCCCCGGGCGCTCGAACTGGCCCGGCGGGCCCATGAGGCAGCACCCGAAAGCGCTGATATTTCGGATACTTATGGATGGATTCTGCTGGAAAGTGGCAAAATGGAGGAGGGCTTGACGGTCCTCGAGGCAGCGGCGAAGGCCATGCCCGGGGTCGCCGAGATCCAGTACCACTACGCCGCGGCGCTGGCGCGGAACGGCAAAAAAGAGGCAGCCGCCACAGTGCTGAAGCAGGTTATTGCGGACAATGAGGACTTCCCGTCGCGGCGCGACGCCGAAGCATTGTTGAAGACGTTGAGCTGAAGGGGCACTGCGCACAATGAAATCCCGGGTTTTTCCGATCGCTGCGACTCTCGCGCTGCTCGCCGCTTCGGCCTGCGCGCAGACGCCGCCCGCTGACCAGGCACCGACCGACGCCGTGGCACCTCAGGCCGCGAGCCCGGCGCCTGCCATCCCGGCGCAGACCGTGAGCCCGGACTACATCATCGGCCCGGGAGATACGTTGCAGATCTTCGTGTGGCGCAATCCCGAGTTGTCGGCCGCGATCCCGGTCCGACCCGACGGCAAGGTGTCCACGCCGCTGATCGAGGACATGGTCGCCGTCGGCAAGACTCCGACACAGCTCGCACGCGACATGGAGGTACAGCTGTCGGAGTACATCCGCAGCCCGCAGGTCAACGTGATCGTCACCACGCCGCTGAGTGCGTTCAGCAAGATCACCGTGATCGGCCAGGTGGGTACGCCGGGCGATGTGCCCTATCGCGAGGGCATGACCGTGCTCGACGTGGTGCTCGCGGCCGGTGGGCTCGGCGAGTTTGCAGCCGGAAACCGCGCCAAGCTCGTGCGCAAGGCTGCCGACGGCAAGACCACGGAAAAGCGCGTGCGCCTCGAGGATCTGGTCAAGAAGGGCAAATTGAAGGAAAACATCGCGGTGCAGCCCGGAGATGTCCTGATCGTTCCGGAATCTTTTTTCTAGGACCACGCGAATGGACTTGCGCGAACTGCTGAACAAGATTCTCGACGAGCTGCGTGGCGCGTGGCGCTTCCGCTGGTTGAGCATCGCCGCGGCGTGGCTCATCTGCCTCGTCGGGTGGTACTACGTGATGACGATTCCGAACACCTACCAGGCCAATGCGAAGGTCTATGTCGACACGCGCGGCATCCTGCGACCGCTGCTGCAGGGTCTCGCGATCGATCCGGACGTGGCCTCGGGCCTCGACCTCGTCCGCCAGGCGCTGCTCAGCCGGCCACAGATCGAGCAGGTGGCGCGCGATACCGATCTCGACCTGCGCGCCACGACCCCTGCGCAGAAGGAAGCGCTGATCACCAGCATCCGTGAACGCATCACCATCCAGGCCGGCGATCTGCGTGCGCGCACGACCCAGGGCGAAGGGCTCTATTTGATCAGCTTCCAGGACGGCAACCGCGACAAGGCGATCGAGGTCGTGCAGAACATGCTCAACGCATTCGTCGAGAACGCGCTGGGTGACAAACGCACTGGCCAGGAGACTGCGCAGCGCTTCATCGAGGAGCAGATTGCGGAGTACGAACAGCGCCTGCGCGACGCCGAGTCGCGTCTCGCCACCTTCAAGCAGACCAATGTCGGCCTGATGCCCGACAGTACGGGCGACTATTTTGGCCGCCTGCAGCAGGAGACGATCGACGCGGAAGCCGTGCGCACGCGGCTTGCCGTGGCGGAGAGTCGCCGCGGCGAAATACAGCGCCAGCTCGATGGCGAGGAACCGTTCCTGTTCGGCTTCGATAGCGGCAACCCCGCGCCGGTTTCGTCGGGGGCCGCCGGCGACGTTACGTTCCGGATCCAGGATCTCGAGAGGCAGCTCGATGAGTTGCTGCTGCGCTATACGGACAAGCATCCGGAGGTGCTGGCAACCCGCAAGACCATCGAGGAGCTCAAGCTGCGCCAGCAGGAGGAGCTCGCGCGCGTCAAGGCCGGTCAGCAGGCGACTGGCAGTCTGTCCTCGTCGCTGAAATCCAATCCGGTCTATCAGAGCCTGGAACTCGAACTGAAACGCACGCAGGTGCAGGTGGCCGAATTGCGCCAGGAACTCGCCCAGCGCCAGGGGAAGATTGCCCAGTTGCGCAGGCAGGTGAATACCGTGCCCGAGGTGGAGGCGGAGCTTGCCCGGCTGAACCGCGACTACGAGGGCATTCGCACCCAGTACAACGAGCTCGTGCAGCGGCGCGAGACTGCCATGTTGTCAGAGCAGGCCGACAGGACCGGCACCGTGAAGTTCGACATCATCGAGCCGCCAGCGGCGCCGCTCGATCCCGTGGCGCCCAATCGTCCGCAAATGGTGGTGATGGTATTGCTCGCGGCCCTCGCCGTGGGCGCGGGCATCGCGTGGCTGTTGAACCAGTTGCGCCCGGTCTTCCATACGGTTCGCTCCCTCGCCGAAGTCACGGGCCTGCCGGTGCTCGCCGCAATCAGCCGCACGTGGGTCGACCGCCATCGCCACCAGCGGCGCCTGGAACTGCTCAAGTTCGCGGCCGCAAGCCTGGCCCTGTTCGTGGCATTTGGAGCGGTAATGGCATTGCAGGGCATCGTCGCTCGCCACCTGCAACAACTGATCGGATGATGCACGCATGAGTATCGTCGAGCGCGCCATCAAGCGATTGCAGGACTCGGCCCAGGGAGGGGCGAAAGGGCCGCGGGCACCATCGCCTCCGGTCGGGCGTGTCGTGCCGTCCGTCGCCGCGCCAGGCACCCCACCAGGCGAGCCGCGGTCGCGCAGGGAGATCGGTAGCACCGAGAAATCGATCCACATCGACTACGACGCCTTGCGCCAGCGGGGCCTGCTGCCCCCGGAGCACCAGCAGCGCCAGATCGCGCACCAGTACCGCTTGCTCAAGCGACCGCTGCTGAAGGCCGCCTTCGATGCCGCTGCCGCGCACGACTCAACCGCTGCGTCCCCGCGCACGATCATGGTCACGAGTGCGCTGCCGGGCGAGGGCAAGACCTTCACCTCGATCAATCTCGCGTTGAGCCTCGCGCTCGAGAAGGATCACCGCGTGATCCTGATCGACGGCGACGCGCCCAAGCCGCACGTGAGCCATACCTTCGGCGTCGCGAGCGAAGCGGGCCTGTTCGACGTGCTGACCAACCCGGGCCTTCCGGTCGAGTCAGTAGTCCTGCCGACTGACATTCGCGGGCTGTACATCGTGCCGATTGGCCGCCGTTCCGACTCAGCCACGGAGCTGCTGTCGAGCGCGCGCATGCGCCAGGTCGTGGCAGAACTCCAGGCGCTGGACGATTACGGCATAGTGCTGTTCGATTCGCCGCCGATCCTGCTGACGAGCGAAGCGCAGGTACTGGCGTCGCTTTTCGGCCAGGTCGTACTCGTGGTGCGCGCCAGCGGGACACCTCAGCAGGCAGTCACCGACGCGCTTGCGATGATCGGTGAAGGGCCGCGCGTCGGCCTGCTGCTGAATCAGGCGCTGCACGACAACAATGTCGGCGGTTACTACGGTTACGGATACGGCGATGGATTCGTCGAGTCACAACAAGCGGGACAAAATGAATCGTAAGGGACTGTTCGGGGGTGCGCGCGCGATGGCGTGCGCGTTGTTGCTGCTGTCTGCCGGGGTCGCCGGCGCACAGGAGCTCGACTTGTCGGCGACCATCGGTGCTTTCCATTCGGACAACATCGGCCGCAGCAGCGTCGACGAGCAATCGGAGACCGTGGGCGAAGCAGGCCTGAGACTCGGCATTGCCCGCGAGCAGGGCCGCCTGACTGCCGACGTCACGGCAGACCTCCGCTACCGCAAGTACTTCGATGACAGCTACGACGAGGAACTGATGGGTGGCCTCGACGGGATGCTGACCTACTGGTTCCTGCCGGAGAGATTCAGCTGGGTCGTCGAGGACAATTTCGGCAAGGCGCTGATCGATCCGCGCGCCGTCGAGACGCCTGGCAATCGACAGAGTGCCAATTTCTTCAGCACCGGCCCCGATTTCCGCTTGCCGCTGGGTGATCGCACGGAAGTGCTGCTGTCGGGTCGCTGGTCCGACGCCAGCTTCAGTGAGAGCAATGCCGACAGCCAGCGCCTGACCGGCAATGTTGGCTTGCTGCGTCATTTGAGCCCGACTTCCTCGGTCTCGCTGAACGCCCTGACCGAGCGCGTTGAATTCGACGACGAGATCGTGAACAGCAACTACGATCGACAGTCGGCCTTTATCGGCTACGACGCGCGCGGTGCACGTACTACCATCAGCCTGCAGGCCGGGTACACGGCCATGCACGACTTTGGCGAGACGTCCGATGGGCCGTTGTTCGACCTGACCATCGCGCGCGAACTGTCGCCGCGCTCGACCCTGACGCTGAATGCCGGCACGAACCTCACCGATTCCGCCAATGCCATGCGTCGGGACCAGGGCATTTCTGGCGTATCGACCGAAGGGGACATCGGTGTCGTGTCGAGCGATCCGTTCCAATCCGATTATGTGTCGATCGAGCTCGCACTGGAGGGCGTTCGCACTTCGCTGGATTTCGTCGCGAACTGGCGGGCAGAGGATCACGAACAGGACGCGGTCCTCAATCGCGACTCCATCGGAGCGCTGGCCACGCTCACGAGACGCCTGAGCCAGACGCTTTCCATGAGCCTGTTCGGGGGCTGGACCACCGAGGACTACGCGGATTCTGGCGTGGAGTTCGACGAATGGACCTACGGTGCGGATCTGGACTGGGAGTTTTCGCGCCACTTCGGGCTGACGCTCAGGGTCGACAGGTTCGACGGCAGCGGCGACACGCCGCTCGGCGCCGACCAGCGTGACTACACGGAGAACCGTATCGCGCTCAACCTCGATTACACCCCGCGGCGCTGAAAGCAGGCGCCGATCGTGTTGCAGCAGGCCATCCAGAATGCCTTTTCGATCGACGTGGAAGACTACTTCCATGTCGAGGCGCTCGCGTCCGCGATCGATCGATCGCAATGGGACGGGCTCGAGTACCGTGCCGAGGCCAGCACGCGCCGGATCCTCGAGATCCTCGCCGAGGAGGGCATCCGCGCGACGTTCTTCATCCTGGGCTGGGTGGCCAGGCGCTCACCCGGCCTCGTGCGCGACATCCACGCCGCCGGCCATGAAGTCGCCTGCCACGGGCTTACCCACCAGCGCGTCTACACGCAAACGCCGCAGGTCTTTGAAGCCGAGACGCGCGAAGCCAGGCAGCGACTCGAGGATGCCACCGGAGCCGCCGTGCGCGGCTATCGCGCGGCCACCTATTCGATCACCAGGGATTCGCTGTGGGCGCTCGAGATCCTGGAGCGCATCGGCTTCAGCTACGACTCGAGCATCTTTCCGATCCACCACGATCTCTACGGCATACCCGGATCGCCGCGCTTCCCATACCAGCCCGAGGGCCGCCAGCTCCTCGAAGTGCCGATCACGACCGTGGAGTATTTCGGCCAGCGCCTGCCCGCGGGTGGCGGCGGCTATTTCCGCCTGCTGCCATACCCGCTGTTTCGTGCGGCCGTGCGGCGCGTGAACGCACGCGATGGCAAGTCGGCGGTGTTCTACTGCCATCCGTGGGAGATCGACAGCGGCCAGCCGCGCATCGCGGGTCTCTCGGCCAAGTCGCGCTTCCGTCACTACACGAATATCGATCGCATGGAGGGCCGCATGCGCCGGCTGCTGCGCGACTTCCGTTGGGGCCGCATGGACGAGGTGTTTGGTGTCGCATAGCGCGGGCTCCGGACCCCGTGCACAGCGCCTCGAGGTAAAGCCACTCACACCCGACCTCAGGCGCGCATGGGATGTTTTCGTCCTCGGACACGAGGACGGCACATTCTTTCATCGCGCCGGATGGGAGGAAGTGCTGCGTCGCGCGTTCGGACACCGCACCCATTACCTCCTCGCGCTCGAGAATGGCACGGTACGCGGCGTGCTGCCGCTCGCGCAGGTGAAGAGCCTGTTGTTCGGCCATTCACTCGTGTCGACCCCGTTCTGCGTCTATGGCGGCATCGTGGCGGCGGATGACGCTGCGCGTGCGGCCCTCGAGACCCGCGCGTGTGAGCTTGCGCGCGAGCTGGGCGTCGGCTACCTCGAGATGCGCAATCGCCGGCGCCAGCACCCGGCGTGGCCCGCGAAGGACCTCTATGTGACCTTCCGCAAGGCGATCGCGGAGGAGGCCGAGGCGAACATGCTCGCGATTCCGCGCAAGCAGCGCGCCATGGTGCGCAAGGGGCTGCAGAAGGGCCTGCGCTCGGAGATCGACACGAATGTCGATCGGCACTACGCGATGTATTCGGAGAGCCTGCGCAACCTCGGCACGCCGGTGTTCGCGAGGCGCTACCTCGAGATCCTGCAGGACGTGTTCGGCAAGGACTGCGAGGTGCTCACGGTAATGAACGGCGATGAGGCCGTGGCGAGCGTGATGAGCTTTTATTTCCGCGACGAAGTGCTGCCGTATTACGGCGGCGGCACGCGCGCTGCCCGCTCGGTGTCCGGCAACGACTTCATGTACTGGGAAGTGATGGAGCGCGCGCGGCAGGGCGGACGGCGCATTTTCGATTACGGGCGCAGCAAGCGCGGCACCGGCTCCTTCGATTTCAAGACCTATTGGGGTTTCGAGCCTGAGCCGCTGTTCTACGAGTACTACCTGGTTGGTGACCGGGAAATGCCGAACCTCAGCCCGACCAATCCGAAGTACGACGCGATGATCCGCATCTGGCGGCGCCTGCCCCTTGCGCTGACGCAGCGGATCGGGCCGCTCGTCGCGAAGTACCTCGGGTAACGGTCATGTGCGGCATCTACGGTGTCCTGGGCCTTGCAGGCGATGCGCGCCACCCGCCGGAGCTGTTGCACCGGATGGGCCTTGCGATCCGCCATCGCGGCCCCGACGACGAAGGCAGCTTTGCGGAAGGCCCGATGCTGCTCGGCATGCGCCGCCTGTCGATCATCGACGTGGCCGGCGGGCACCAGCCGATCTCGGGCGAGGACGGCAATGTCGTCGTCGTCTGCAACGGCGAGATCTACAACTTCCAGGCCCTGCGCGCCGAGCTCGAGGCGGCGGGGCACCGCTTCGCGACGCGCAGCGACACCGAAGTCATCGTCCATGGCTATGAGCAATACGGCGATGCCTTCCTCGCGCGGCTCGAGGGCATGTTCGGGCTCGCGATCTGGGACCGGCGGCGCCGGCGCCTGCTGGTGGCGCGCGATCCGCTCGGCATCAAGCCGCTCTATTACCACGAGAGCGCGGGCCAGCTCGCCTTCGCCTCGGAGGCCAAGGCCCTGCTCGTCGTGCCGGGCATCGAGGCGCGCATCGATCGCTCGGCGCTCGCGCAATACCTGTCGGTCGGCTACGTCTGCGCGCCCAACGCCCTGTTCGCCGGCATGCGCAAGCTCGCGCCGGGCCACCTGCTGGTGGCCGAGAACGGTCGCGTGTCGGTCAGCCAGTACTGGCGACTCACCGCGCCGGTCGACGAGTCGCGCAGCGAGCAGTCGTGGATCGACGAGATGCGCAGCGAACTCGAGCGCTCGGTGCGCGAACAGATGGTCAGCGACGTGCCGATCGGGGCGTTCCTCTCCGGCGGCATCGATTCGAGCTGCGTGGTGGCGTTCATGGCGCGCCACACCGACCGTCCGGTGCGGACCTATTCGATCGGTTTTGCGGGCTCCTCGGGCGCTGCGCTCTACAACGAGTTGCCGCACGCACGCGCCGTGGCCCAGGTCTTTGGCACCGAGCACAAGGAAATCCTCGTGCAGCCGGACGTGGCCGGACTGCTGCCGGACCTGCTGTCGCACATGGACGAGCCGGTCGCCGACGCCGCGTTCATCACCACCTACCTCGTGTCGAAGTTCGCCCGCGAGGACGTGACCGTGATCCTCTCCGGCGTCGGCGGCGACGAGCTCTTCGGCGGCTATCGCCGCTATCTCGATGAGCACTACCGGCGCCAGTACCAGCGCATCCCGCGCTTCATCCGCCGCTCGATGATCGATCCGGTGGCGCGGCGGCTGCCGAGCGACCGGCATCACCGGCTGCTCAACGAGCTGCGCCTCGCCAAGGCGTTCGTGCTCGCCGACTCGCTCTCCTTCGAGGAGCGCTATCGGCGTTACATGGAAGTGTTCAACGCCGACGAACGGGCTGCGCTGCTGCTCGGCGATCCGCCGGCCTTCGACGACTGCATCGCCCGCGCGTTTGCCGCGTCGGATGCCACCGATCCGTTGCGACGGCTGATGGACGTGGATCTCGCCACGCAGATGCCCGAGGACCTGCTGATGCTCACCGACAAGATGAGCATGGCGGTCTCGCTCGAATGCCGCGTGCCGCTGCTCGACCAGCGGCTCGTCGAGTTTGCCGCGCGCATGCCGGCGCAGTTCAAGGTCCGCGGCGGCGATCTCAAGTACGCGATGAAGCGTTCGCTCGCCGGCATCCTGCCGGACAGCATCCTCAATCGCGAGAAGCGCGGGTTCGGGGCGCCGATCGGCGCGTGGTTCAAGCAGGAACTCGCCCCGCTGGTCGCCGACCTGCTGTCGCGCGAGACGGTCCTGCGGCGCGGACTGCTCGACCCGGACGCCGTCGCGCGCACCATCGCCGAGCATGAACAGCAGCAGGCCGATCGCACCGATCACCTGCTGGCACTGGTCAATCTCGAGATCTGGGCGCGCCTGTACCTCGACGGCGCCAGCGTGGCGGCGGTCACGGAGGACCTGAAAGCGAAGCTCGCCGCATGAACGTACTGTTCGTGTGCCATCGCGTGCCGTTTCCGCCCAAGCGCGGCGGGAAGATCCGGCCCTTCAATATCATCCGGCACCTGACCGACGCAGGTCACAAAGTGACTGTCGCCTCGCTCGCGCGCGATGCGGCCGAGCTCGAAGAGTCGCGCGGCCTCGCGCAGCACTGCGAGCACACGCTCGTCGAAGTGATCCCGAACCGCGTCGCCTGGCCGCAGATGGTGGCACGCCTGCCGACGGCGAGTCCGTCGAGCTTCGGCAATTTCTGGTCGCGCAAACTGGCGCGGCGCATCGATGCGGCCGCCGCGACAACGCGATTCGATCTCGTCTTCGTGCATTGCTCGTCGGTCGCGCCCTATGTCGAGCGGCTCGCCGCGCCGCTCAAGATCATCGACTACGGCGATATGGATTCGCAGAAGTGGCGGGAGTACGCAAGTCATCGCGCCTTTCCGTTGTCGATGGGCTACTGGCTCGAGGCGGTGAAGCTCGAGCGCCGCGAACGACAGCTCGCCGCTCACTTCGACCTGAGCACCTGCACGACGCGTGCGGAGCTCGAGTCGCTGCGTGCCCTCGGAGTGTCCACACCCTCGGACTGGTTTCCGAACGGCGTGGACGCTGAGTTCTTTGCTCCCGATGGCGACGGCTACGACAGCGATCTCGCCGCCTTCGTCGGGCGCATGGACTACTACCCGAACCAGCAGGGTGTGCTCGCCTTCTGTCGCGACGTGCTGCCGGCGCTGCAGGCGAAGCGGCCCGGGGCGCGCCTTGCGATCGTCGGGGCGGATCCGCCGGAGCATATCCGTGCGCTCGGCAAGCTGCCGGGAGTCACGGTGACCGGTTCGGTGCCCGACGTGCGCCCGCACGTGCGGCGCGCCGCACTCACGATCGCGCCGCTCGCGATCGCGCGCGGCACGCAGAACAAGATCCTGGAGTCGATGGCGATGGGCGTCCCGGTGGTCTGCAGCCCGCAGGCTTCGGGCGGCGTCGATGCGGTGGCGGGTGAGCACCTGCTCGTCGCATCGGGCACCGACCAATGGGTCGTCGCCATCGACCGATTATTGGGCGATGCGCAGGTGCGCCGACAGCTGTCGGCCGCGGGCCGCGATCGTGTGTTGAGCCATCACAGCTGGGCCGCGTCGATGCGGCGGCTGGATGGCCTGATTGAGGAAGCAGCGAAATGAAGATCAGCATTTTCGGTCTGGGCTATGTCGGCGCGGTCTCGATGGCCTGTCTCGCGAGGGATGGCCATGAGGTGACCGGCGTGGATGTCGATCCGCTCAAGCTCGAGCTGATCAGGAGCGGCAAATCCCCGATCGTCGAGGAGGGCATCCAGGATCTCACGCGCGATGTGGTGGCATCCGGCAAGGTGCAGGTCACCAGCGACGTGGCGGCCGCGATCCGCGGCACCGACCTGTCCTTCGTCTGCGTAGGTACTCCCTCGAGCGCGAATGGCAGCCAGGACATGTCCTATATCCGCCGCGTCATGGAGTCGATCGGCGAGGCGCTTGCGAAGAAGGCGGAGTTCCACACCGTGGTGCTGCGCTCGACCGTGCAGCCCGGCACCCTCGACGAACTCGTGCGCCCGACACTCGAAAAGGCTAGTGGCAAGGTCGCCGACAAGGATTTCGGCCTCGCCTTCCAGCCGGAATTCCTGCGCGAGGGCACTTCGATCAAGGACTACGACCGCCCGCCGCTGACGATCGTCGGCACCCGCTCGCCGCGCGTCGCGGACGTGTTGCGTGCAGTGTTCGGGCATCTGCCCTGCGAGTTCGTCGTCACCTCGGTCGGCGTGGCCGAAATGCAGAAGTACGCAGCGAACGCCTTCCACGCGGTCAAGATCACGTTCGCGAACGAGATCGGCCGCCTGGCCCGCGCCGTCGACGTGGACGCGCGCGAGGTCATGGCGCTGAGCTGCA
>CADEFJ010000091.1 GCA_902826575.1 uncultured Pseudomonadota bacterium
GACCCTGGAATTGCTGGCTGGTGTTCCGACCGTCGTCTACGGCTATTTCGCCCTCGCGCTGGTGACTCCGTTCCTGCAGAAGCTGATCCCGGGCCTGCCGGGTTTCAACATGCTGTCCGCCGGCCTCGTGATCGGCATCATGATCGTGCCGTATGTCGCCTCGGTGAGCGAGGACGCGATGCGCGCGGTGCCGAACTACATGCGCGAAGGCAGCTACGCCACCGGCGCCACACGCTTCCAGACGGCCACGCGCGTCGTGGTGCCGGGCGCGCTGTCGGGCATTGCGGCGGCCTATATCCTCGGCATTTCGCGCGCCGTCGGCGAGACGATGGTGGTGGCGGTGGCGGCGGGCCTGCAACCGAACCTCACCTGGAACCCGACCGAGTCGGCAGCCACCATCACCGCGTTCATCGTGCAGGTCAGCCTCGGCGACCTGCCACACGGCAGCATCGGCTACCAGTCGATCTTCGCGGCGGGCCTCGTGTTGCTGATCATCACCCTCATCTTCAACATCGCCGGCTTCGCGCTCACGCGCCGCTTCAGGGAAGCCTACTGATGAGCGTGGTCACGGAAGATCCGTCGATCCATGCGCTGCGCGCCGATGTTTCGCGACGCAAGCTGTTCGATCTCGCCTTCGTGATCCTTGGCCTGGTGGTGCTGTTCGCATCGCTGCTGGTGCTGCTCGTGCTGTTCCTCGACCTCGTGGTAAAGGGGGCGCCGCGGCTCAACTGGGACTTCGTGACCTCGTTCGCTTCGCGCAAACCGGAGAATGCGGGCATTCTCTCCGCCTGGATCGGCACCACACTGATCATGGTGGTCACCGCCTGCGTCGCAATGCCGATCGGCGTCGCCGCGGCAATCTATCTCGAGGAATACGCGCCGAAGAACTGGTTCACCGCGATCATCGAGATCAATGTCACCAACCTCGCGGGCGTGCCGTCGATCATCTACGGACTGCTGGCGCTCGGGTTGTTCGTCTACAAATTCAGCCTCGGGCAGAGTATCGCGGCGGCGGGCCTGACCCTCGCACTGCTGATCCTGCCGATCGTGATCGTCGCGACGCGCGAGGCCGTGCGTGCCGTGCCGCGGGCGATTCGCGAGGCGGCCTATGCACTCGGTGCCACGCGCTGGGAAGTCACTGCGCACCACGTGCTGCCCTACTCGATGGGCGGTGTGCTCACCGGCATGATCATCGGCCTGTCCCGTGCGATCGGCGAGACCGCACCGATCATCACGATCGGTGCGTTGTCGTTCATTGCCTTCCTGCCGAGCCCGCCAGTTACCGGGGAGTTTCCGTTCCTGTCCTTCGCGTGGCTGAAGGATTCATTCACGGCGATGCCGATCCAGATGTTCAACTGGGTCTCGCGCCCTGACCCGGGGTTCCGCGTCAACGCCGCGGCGGCCGGAGCGATCCTGCTCGGCATGACCCTGCTGATGAACGGCGTTGCGATCTGGCTGCGCTACCGCTTCCGCAAGAGGATCAACTGGTGACCCAGATTCAAACGCAGGCCGCCGGGGAGGCCGCCATGGCCGCGTCGCCGTCGCCGGGTGCTGGCCGCATCGAAACCGAAAGACTCAAGGTGGCCGTGCACGGCGAGCGGGCGGCGGCTGCCGCTACTTCCGTCAAGGCGCGCGCCAGCAACCTGAGCTTCTATTACGGCAACGTCCAGGCCCTCAAGAACCTCGACATCGAGATCAGCGACAAACGGGTGACCGCGCTGATCGGGCCGTCGGGTTGCGGCAAGAGCACCTTCCTGCGTTGCTTCAACCGCATGCACGACCTGACCCCGATGACGCGCTACGAGGGCTCGATCCGGCTCTTTCCCGACGACATCGATCTCATTTCGAAGGACGTCGACCCGATCGAAGTGCGCATGCGCATCGGCATGGTGTTCCAGAAGCCCAATCCGTTCCCGAAGTCGATTTTCGAGAATGTGGCCTACGGCCTGCGCGTGCGCGGCATGCGATCCAAGGCGCAGATCGAGGAGCACGTCGAGAAGGCGTTGCGCGAGGCGGCGATCTGGGATGAAGTGAAGGATCGCCTGCATACCTCCGGCCTGTCACTGTCCGGCGGCCAGCAGCAACGCGTGTGCATCGCGCGCGCGCTCGCCACCAACCCGGAGATCCTGCTGTTCGACGAGCCGACTTCGGCGCTCGATCCGATCGCGACCGCGCGCATCGAGGAGCTGATCACGGCGCTGCGCGGACGCGTGACCGTGCTGATCGTCACGCACAACATGCAACAGGCCGCGCGCGTGTCCGATTACACGGCCTTCATGTATCTCGGCGAACTGGTCGAGTTCGACGTCACGAGCAAGCTGTTCACGAACCCGGCGAAGAAAGCCACCGAGGACTACATCACCGGCCGTTACGGCTGAGGCTCGCAATGGCTGAACCGGCAGCGAGTCTCGACGTGGCGATGTCGTCGCTGCGGCTGAAGGTGCTCGAAATGGGCGGGCTGGTCGTCGACCAGGTGACCACTGCGGTGCATGCGCTGCTCGACTACGACCGCGAAGCGGCCGAACTCGTGCTCGCCCGCGAGCGCCAGATCAACGCCTACGACACCGCGATCGAAGCCGCCGGCTTCGAGCTGCTCGCGCGCCGCGCGCCGGTTGCAACTGACTTGCGGGCCGTGCTCGCCATGGCACATGTGGTGACCGACCTCGAGCGCGTCGGGGACGAGGCCAAGCGCATTGCGCGATTTGCCCTGGCGACGATGGCCCGCCCGGGCTTCGACCCGTCCGTGGCGGTGCATCGCCACCTGCGCCACATGGCGCATCAATCGGCGCGAATGCTGCGCATCGCGATCGACGCACTCGATAACAGTGATGCGACGGCGGCCCACGATGTGGCCCGCATGGATCGCGAAATAGACCGGGAGTTCGAGGCGGCGCTGCGCGAATTGCTGACCGTGGCGATGGAGGGGCCGGGGCAGCTACGTGGCACGATCGACACCGTGTTCGCGCTGAAAAGCCTCGAGCGCATCGGCGATCACGCCAAGAACGTGGCCGAGCGCGTGGTCTTCATCGTCAGCGGCGAGGATGTGAGGTACTCGCGCCCCGGCCCGGGCCCCCTCTCCTGACTCTGGCCCCAAGCTCTAAACTCTAAGCTCTAAGCTCTTGGCTCTTGGTTTTCAGCCATCCGCCCTGAGCAACTCATTCAGGCTCGTTTTCGCCCGCGTCTGCTCATCGACCCGCTTGACGATCACGGCGCAGGCGAGACCGCAGCTGCCGTCCTTCGACGGCAGCGTGCCAGGCACCACGACCGAGCCGGCCGGTACGCGCCCATACAGCACAGCGCCGGTTTCGCGGTCATAGATGCGGGTGCTCTGGCCGAGGAACACGCCCATCGAGATCACCGAGCCGCGCTCGACGATCACGCCCTCGACGACCTCCGAGCGCGCACCGATGAAGCAGTCGTCCTCGATGATGGTCGGTGCGGCCTGCAGTGGCTCGAGCACGCCGCCGATGCCGACGCCGCCCGAGAGGTGCACGTTGCGGCCGATCTGCGCGCAGGAGCCGACGGTCGCCCATGTGTCCACCATCGTGCCGGCGCCGACATGCGCGCCGATATTGACGTAGGACGGCATCAGCACGACGTTCGGTGCGATATAGGCACCCTTGCGCACGATGGCGTGGGGCACGATGCGCACACCGCTCGCGCGCAGGGCGGCGGCGTCGTCGGTCGCGTACTTGAGCGGCACCTTGTCGTAGAAGCGTGCGTAGCCGGCGTCGACGACGCTGTTGTCGTGCGTGCGAAAGTAGAGCAGCACTGCCTTCTTGAGCCATTCGTTGACGACCCACTGGCGGCCGTCATGCTCGGCGACTCGCGCCTCGCCGGTGTCGAGCAAGGCGAGGGCGCGCTCGATCGCATCATGGATCTCGCCGGCAACCTTGCCGGGCGATAGTTCGGCACGACGCTCGAAGGCATCGTCGATGAGGACCTTGAGGGCAGTGTGATCGGTCATGGCACGCTCCGGCGGGGGAGCGCGCATCCTGCCGGTGTCAGCCGGGCACTGCAACCTGCCCGGACGCGGTCTGCACTGTCGGCCCTGCTTGCGCGTGCAGGAGCGTGAGTACCGTTTCGAGCGGCACCGGGGCCCCGAACGCATAGCCCTGACCGTAGGTCACGCCCAGTGAGCGCAGGCGGTCGGCGATCGCCGTCGTCTCGACGTACTCGGCCACCGTGTCGAGCCCGAGCTGCGCGGCAATCTGCAGCACCGCGCGGATCACACCCTCCGAGCGCTCGTCGGTGAGCAGGTCGCGCACGAACGAGCCATCGATCTTCAGGGCCGAGACCGGCAGGGATTTCAGGTAGGCGAGCGAGGAGAAGCCGGTGCCGAAGTCGTCGAGCGCGAACTTCGCGCCGAGCGCGCCGACGCGCTCGATGAAGCGGCGCGCAGCGGCAATGTCGGAGATTGCCGCGCTTTCGGTGAACTCGAACACCAGCAGCTCGGCGGGCACCGCGGCACCCTTCAGTGCGGTGCGCAGGTAGTCGGCGAACTCCGGCTGCATGAGCGATTGCGCGGACACGTTGATCGCGAAAGTCGTATTGCGCGCGCGCAGCACATCGGCGTAAGGATCGAGGCACGCGATGGCGCGGGCGGTGACCCAGCGGTCGAGCTGCGGCAGCAGCTGGTAACGGGTGGCGGCCGAAATGAAGCGCGTCGGCGAGACGGGCGCGTCGGCACTGTCGCGCATGCGCACGAGGATCTCGTAGCGGCGTGCCAGCGTCGGATCCCACAGCGGTTCGATCGGCTGCGCGTACAGCATGAAGCGGTTCTGCTCGAAGGCATCGGTCAGGTCGCGGAAGATCTGCAGGTCATCGCGGCGCTGCACGAGGCTCTTGTCGGTGTGCGCAAAGATCTCGACGCGGTTCCTGCCGCGGTCCTTTGCGGCTTTGCAGGCGGTCTCGGCGGTCGCGAGCACATGCTCGGGTGCCTCGCCGGCGGCCGCGGCCACGACACCGAAACTCGCAGTGATCTTGAGGCCCGTGCGGTCCGGGGGAGCGGGCAGGGCCTCGATCGCCTGGCGCATCATCTCGGCCCAGGCACGCCCCTGGTTCAGCGTGCAGTCGCGCAACAGTGCGACGAAGCGGTCACCGGCGAATCGCGCGGCGATCTCGACGCGCTCGCTCGTGTGGTCGCGCCACAGCTTCGCCATGCGGCGCAGTACGTCATCGCCCGCTGCGAAGCCGAACAGGTCGTTGGTGACATGCAACTGATCGAGGTCCGCATAGACGACACAAGTCTGCGAGCCGGCCCGCGCCAGCGCGGCGCGCAACCTGTCCTCGAAAACATGGCGCGCGGGCAGGCCGGTCAGCGGGTCGTGCTCCATCTCGGTGGCAGCCAGCACGCGTGGAATGATGTGCTCGAGGCGCCGCGCATCGCGCGTCGACAGGCGCCGCGCATCGCGCCGGGCGAACGCCATGACGAGTCCCCGGGGCGTCTCGCCGTAGGGCACGGGGGCCGCGATCACGGTCCAGGGCAGCAGCTCCGCGTCGGGCGTTTCGCGCAACTTGCCCACGATCGTGGTGCGCTTGCGGGTCGTGACTTCGCTCATCAGCGAGCCGCGCGCGAGTCGTCGCAGCGTTTCAAGCTCGTGGGGCGGCAATGGGCGGCGCAGCGCGACGCGCTCGAGCTGGCGATCCTCGAGCCATAGCATCACGCCTTCACAACCAAGATGCGTGGCGCAGGCATCGAGGGTGGCCTCGAGGCGGTCGGCGCCGCTGTTGCGCCCGGCCTGGCTCGAGGTCGCGAGCAGCCAGCGCAGTTCCGCCGTCTGCTCGGCGGCCTGCAAGCTGGCGTAGCGTTGCCTGCGCAGCAGTGCCGCGGCCGCCACATCGCGGGCAAGCAGCATCAGCACTGGCCGCAGCGATTGCGCAATGGCCGTGCCGTCGGGGTCGGCAGTAGCGCGCTCTTGCGGCCCGATGATGCCGAGCCATGCGAGCGGCGACTGGCCGTCAGTGCGGATCGGCAGCAGCAATCCGGTCGACAGTTCGGCGGCAGCGGCATGGCGCAGCGCCGCGTCGAGATCACGCTGGCGCGTCAGTGCGATGACCTGCTCGAGCAGCGTACGCAGGTCGAGCGCGTCGGCGCCGTCCTCGCTCCACCACAGGCGCCCGTCGGGTCCGTACAGCATCACACGCCGCGTGCGCGCAAACAGCGAGCGCACGATCTGTGCATACGGTGCGGCGTCGAAAGCTGGCGTCTGCAACCCGGACTCCCGTGGGGGCGAATTATGACAAAGGTATTGTCGGCCATGCCGTGGTCGGGCGACGAGACAGCCGTCACGAATCGCAGCCGGGAAACGTGCGCAGGCTAGCGCCTGGCGGCGAAGGCGCGGATCCGCCGGGCCGCCTCGACGCACGCGGCGATGTCCGGCACCAGGGAGATACGTACCCGACCGGCGCCGGGATTCGCCCCGTGGGCGTCGCGGGCGAGGTAACTGCCCGGCAGGATGGTGACATTCTGTTCCGCGAACAATTCGCGCGTGAAGCGGACATCGTCGCCGCGCACGTCCGGCCACAGGTAGAAGCCGCCAGCGGGCGCCGTCACGTCGAGCACCGGCGCCAGGATGGGTACGACGAGGTCGAATTTTTCGCGGTACAGCGCGCGGTTCGTCGCCGCATGCGCATCGTCGTTCCAGGCCGCCAGGCTCGCGTGCTGGGTTGGCACCGGCATCGCGCAGCCGTGGTAAGTGCGGTACTGCAGGAAGGCCTGCATCAACTGCGGATCGCCCGCGACGAATCCGGAACGCAGACCGGGCACGCTCGAGCGTTTCGACAGGCTGTGGAACACGACGCAGCGCTGGTATCGGTCGCGGCCCGTCGCCAGCGCGGCGGCGAGCAGGGACGGCGGCGGCTGCGCTTCATCGAGCCACAAGTCGGCATAACATTCGTCGGCCGCGACCACGAAGTCATGGCGTTCCGCGAGCGCGAGGGCGCGTTCGAGGTACGCCGATGGCAGCACCGCACCGGTTGGATTGCCAGGCGAGCAAAGTACGAGCAGCTGCACGGTGTCCCACACGGCTGCCGGCACCGCATCGAGATCGGGCAGGTATCCGGTGGCCGCCGTGGTGTTCATGAAATAAGGAGAGGCGCCAGCGAGCAGCGCCGCCCCCTCGTAGATCTGGTAGAACGGGTTTGGCATCGCGACCAGCGCCGGGCGCCTCGGATCGATGCACGCCTGCACGAAGGCAAACAGCGCCTCGCGCGTACCGTTCACCGGCAGCACCATCGTCTGCGCATCGACCTTTCCGTGCCCCAGGCCAAAGCGGCGCTCGAGCCAGCGCGATGCCGCCGCGCGCAGCGCGAGCAGGCCGATCGTCGACGGATAGCTGCCGAGCTCGCCAAGGTGCATGCGAAGGGCATCGAGCACGAACGCGGGCGGGGCGTGCTGGGGTTCGCCGATCGACATCGCAATATGGGCAAGGCCCGCGGGAGGGGTCACGCCGGCCTTCAGGGCGGCGAGTTTCTGGAACGGATAAGCGTGCAGTGCGGCGAGGTGCGGATTCATGCCGCACGCCGCCGCTCGAGTGCTTCGGCGAGGCGCTGCTGCAGGCGGTCCGCGGACGCCGCATCGAGTGGCCGGTGGTGTGCGTCGGTGATGTAGAAGACGTCCTCGGCGCGCTCACCCACCGTCATGATCCTGGCGTTGTGCAGGTATATGCGCTCGTCCATCAGCACCTTGCCGACATCGCACAGCAGCCCCGGGCGGTCGGCGGCCGTGAGCTCGAGCACCGAACGCCCGTGATGCTCGTCGGTGCTCACGAGGATGTGGGTCGGCGTGCTGAACATGCGCGACTGGCGCGGCGCGCGGCGGAAGACCGCGAGCGGCTGTTCCCCGGGCGATTGCAGTGAGCGCCACAGGGCCTGTTCGATCTCGATCAGTCGTTCGCTGTCGGTGATCGGCGCGCCATCGTCTTCGAGCACGTGATAGAGGTCGAGGCTGTAACCGTCTTCGGTCGGCGTGATGCGCGCACCGACGATCGTGAGCCCGAGCTGATCGAGCACGGCGGTGGTGCGCGCGAAGCCATGACGGCGCAGTGGCGCGAACGCAAAAATGGCGGTCGTGCCACGCAGGCTCTGCGCATCGAGCGCCACTACCGGATCGTCGGCGCTGGCGTCGCGATCGGCCAGCAGCCGCGTATGCCAGGTGACCTCCTCGGGGGTGCTGCGCAGGAAGTACCCGGAACTGAGGCGCGACCAGACCGCATCGATCTGCGCATCGTCGATGCGGGCCGCGTGCAGCGCCGCGCGCGCGGCGGACTGCGTTTCGCGGATCAGTTCGTCCTGGTCGATCGGGCTCTCAAGTCCGCGACGCAGGGCGCGCCGGGTGCGCTCGTAGAACTCGTGGAACAGCGTGGCTTTCCAGGAGTTCCACAACTTGGGGTTGGTGCCGCGCACATCGGCGCAGGTCAGCACGTAAAGATAGTTGAGGTGGGTTTCGTCGCCGACCCGCTGCGCAAACGAGTTGATCACCGCGGGTTCGGATATGTCCTGCTTCTGGGCCGTGACCGACAGTATCAGGTGATTGCGCACCAGCCAGGCGACGAGGCGCGCGTCATATCGCGACAGGCCCTGTTCGAGGCAGAAGGCTTCGGCATCCACTGAGCCGAGCTCCGAATGATCGCCACCACGGCCTTTGGCGATGTCGTGGAACAGGGCGGCAAGGTAGGCGAGTTCCGGCTTCGGCAGCTCGGCGAACACGGCCGAGACCTGAGGCAATTCGTGGTTGTAGCGCTCGATTGCGAGGCGCCGCAGGTTGCTGACGACGAACAGCGTATGCGCATCGACCGTGTAAGCGTGGAACAGGTCGTACTGCATGCGCCCGACGACGCGCCCGAATGCCGGGATGTAGCGGCCGAGCACGCCGTAGTTGTTCATGCGACGCAGTTCGTGCGTGACACCGACCGGCGCGCGCAGGATTTCGAGGAACAGGCGGTGATGGCGTGGATTCTGGCGGAACTCCTCGTCGATCAGCCACAGCGAGCGGCCGATCGCGCGAATCGTCTCGGCGCGCACGCCGCGGATGTGCGGGTGCTGCTGCAGCAACACGAACAGCTCGAGCAGCGCGGACGGTGTGCGGGCAAACAGGTCATCGCTGACCGCCTCGAGGTAGTCGCTCCGCACCTGGAAGCGGGGGTTCAGCGGCTGGGGAGGCGTGCCGGCGGTCAGGATGGCCTCACGGAACAGCTGCAGCAGCAGTTCATTCAGCAGGCTGACGTCCATCACGGTGCGGTAGTAGCGCTGCATGAACTGCTCGACCGCGAGCGTGTACGACGCGTCCTCGTATCCGAAACTCTGCGCGAGCCTCACCTGGTGGTCGAACAGCAGGCGATCCTCGCGCCGGCCGGCAATCAGGTGCAGCGCGCAGCGCACGCGCCACAGGAAGGCCTGGGCCTGCTTGAGCTTGCGCAGTTCCGATGGCGCAAGGAAGCCGTGCGTGACCAGTTCGTCCAGCGTGGCGGCGTGGAAGTGGCGCTTGGCCACCCATGCGATCGTCTGGATGTCGCGCAGGCCGCCGGGGCCCGTCTTGACGTTCGGCTCCAGGTTGTAGGCGGTGTCGTTGGCTTTCGCATGCCGCTCGGCCTGTTCGCGCACCTTCGCCTCGAAGAATTCGCGCACCGGCCACACGCGTTGCGGGCCCAGCGCTTCGCGCATGGCGACGAACAGCGCGCTGTCACCGGCGAGCAGGCGCGCTTCCACCAGGGTGGTCATCACCGAGACATCGGCCGCACTTTCGCTGGCGCACTCGGCCACGGTGCGCACGCTGTGCCCGATCTCGAGTCCGATATCCCACAGGAAGGCGAGCAGGCGCTCCACCGGCGCGCGTTGCTCGCGTGCGAGGTCTTCGGGCACCAGGACCAGCACGTCGACATCCGAGCACGGATGCAGTTCGCTGCGGCCGTAGCCACCGACCGCCACCAGCGACCAGCGCTGCGCCGTGTCGCCGAGGTGGGCAGTCCATGCGCTGCGCAGTACGACATCGATCAGGTCCGCCCGCGCGTGCACGATCGATTCAACCGGCTCCTCGGCGTGGAAACGGGCGGCGAGTTCCTGCTGTGCCTCGCGCAGCGCGTCGCGATAAAGCGCGCCGGACAGCGGGTCTGCAGCCAGGCGCTGCGGCAGGCGGTCGAGGAGTGGCCAGTGCAGCCGCTGCGTCGCAACGGGAATGCTGTCGTCTTCGGATGCGGCCACGTTCGGTCTGATGCGGCCGGCGTCAGTGCCGGTCCGCGGCGCCAAGGGTCAGCACCTCGACGCCGTCGTCGGTCACGAGCACGGTGTGCTCCCATTGCGCCGAGAGCGAGTGGTCTTTCGTCACGACGGTCCAGCCGTCCTTCAGCACCGCGACATGACGCTTGCCGGCGTTCACCATCGGCTCGATCGTGAAGGTCATGCCAGGGCGCAGTTCGACGCCGGTGCCGGGCTCGCCGTAGTGCAGCACCTGCGGGTCCTCGTGGTAAATGCGGCCGATGCCGTGGCCGCAGTACTCACGCACCACCGAGAAGTTGCGCTCCTCGACGTAAGTCTGGATCGCGTGGCCGATATCGCCGAGCCGCTTGCCGGGCTGCACCTGCCGGATGCCTTCCCACATCGCCTCGAAGCAGGTCTGCGTGAGGCGTTGCGCCTGGATGCCGGGCTTGCCGACGTAATACATGCGGCTGGTGTCGCCGTGGAAGCCGTCGCGGATCACGGTGACGTCGATGTTGATGATGTCGCCCGCCTTCAGGCGCTTGTCGTTCGGAATGCCATGGCAAACCACGTGGTTGACCGAGGTGCAGATCGTCTTCGGGAAGCCGCGGTAATTGAGATTTGCGGGTATGGAATGCTGCACCCCGACGATGTATTCGTGGCACAGGCGGTCCAGTTCGTCGGTGGTCGTGCCGGGCAGGACGTGCCCGGTGATCATGTCGAGGACTTCGCCAGCAAGGCGGCCGGCCACGCGCATTTTCTCCTGCTCTTCCAGGGTCTTGATCGTTACGTGCATCGGGGGGCGGGCGGGGGGCGTAAGGCGTTGTTTTCGCGAGAAACACATGGTATAAAGCGCGGCCTTTTTTGGCAACGCAATCCACACGCGCCACCATTTCACTTCCGGTTGGGTGTTCCTGTTCGCGGCTTCGGCCAGGCGGGGATGACCGGAAGGGCGGCGCGGAGGCTTAACCCGACAGGAGTTTTTATGTCCAGCGTGTCCATGAGACAGATGCTGGAAGCGGGCGTCCATTTCGGACACCAGACCCGCTTCTGGAACCC
>CADEFJ010000092.1 GCA_902826575.1 uncultured Pseudomonadota bacterium
TGCAGCGCGCACTCGGCAGCGTCGAGCGACGCCCCGTGCCGGATGTCGCGAACGTCACGCGCCACGCATTCAGTGAAGTCGGTCCGGATGGCGCCGTCGATCTGCAGCAGCAGGGCGGTCTGTTGAGCGAAGGCATCGAGCTGCGCGAAGGTACGCAGACCGTGCATGCCGAAGGACCGCGCATCAACATGGTCACCGCGATCCGCCGCACGCTGGAGCATGAGCTCGCCGTGAATCCGCGCGTCGTCGTATTCGGCGAGGACGTCGGTCGCAAGGGCGGCGTGCATGCGGCGACGTTGGGCTTGCAGGACAAATTCGGCGCCGCGCGCGTGTTCGACACTAGCCTGTCGGAAGAGGGCATCATCGGCCGCTCCGTGGGCATGGCCCTGGCCGGATTGATGCCAGTCCCCGAAATCCAGTTCCGCAAGTACGCCGATCCGGCAGCGGAGCAACTGAACGATTGCGGCACGATGCGCTGGCGCACGGCCAACCGCTTCGCTGCACCGATGGTCGTGCGCATGCCCGGCGGCTTCTTCAAGTGCGGCGATCCGTGGCATAGCCAGACGAACGAAGTGCAGTTCGTGCACGCGATCGGCTGGCGCGTCGCCATGCCTTCCAATGCGGAGGATGCGGTGGGTCTGCTGCGCTCCGCGATGCGCGGCAACGATCCGACGATCTTCTTCGAGCATCGCGCGATGCTCGACGGCGCCTGGGCGCGTCGTCCCTATCCCGGCGATGAGTACGTCGTGCCGTTCGGCAAGGCGCGGCTGTTGCGTGCGGGCACTGAAGTCACGATCGTTACGTGGGGCGCGATGGTCGAGCGCTGCGAGCAGGCGGCGGGCGAATCCGCCGTCGATGTCGAGGTCCTCGACCTGCGCACGATCGTGCCCTGGGACCGTGATGCGGTGCTCGAGTCGGTACGGCGCACGCGCCGCTGCCTGATCGTGCATGAAGACACGATGACGGCCGGCTTCGGCGCCGAAATCGCGGCGACGTTGGCCGGTGAGGCGTTCTTCGATCTCGATGCACCTATTGAGCGGATCACGATGCCGGACGTGCCGAGCCCGCACAGTCCGCTGCTGCTCGATGCCGTATTGCCGGGCGTGCCGCGCATCGTCGCGGCGATGCGCGAACTGGCGAGCCTGTAATGGCAGCGCAGGTCGAAGTGCGCGCTCCGGCGGAACAAGCGGAGGGCACGCGCTCACAGCTGCAGCGCTGGCTGAAGGCGCCGGGCGATGCGCTGCGCGAGCATGAGCCGTTGCTCGAACTCGAAACCGATAAAGTCACGGTCGAAATCGCGTCGCCGGCGAGCGGCACGCTGCTGCGGATCATGATCCCGGAGGGGACCGAAGTGGCGCCGGGCGACTTGCTGGCGACGATCGCAACCGCGTCCGCGACCGCGGGCGATCCCGGGGCGACATTGCCTGGTGCGGTCGCCAGCGCGAGTGGGGCGACCAGCCCTTCCTCCAGCCGGGCCGGGACAGCGTCGTACCATGCTGCAGCGCCCCGGCCGGCCGCTTCGGGCTCTGCCGCTGCACCGAGCCCTGCCGTGCGTCGCCTGCTGGCCGAGCGCGGCCTGCAGGCTGCCGATGTCACCGGCACCGGCGCAGGGGGACGGATCACGGTCGACGACGTGCTCGGCACTCCTGCGGGCGCGGCGCCGCGCGCGCCGGAGGCGGCAGCCGACTTGCAGCCGCACAGCGCCATGCGTCGGCGCATCGCCGCGCATATGGTCGAGAGCCTGCGCACCGCGCCGCATGTCACCACGGTGTTCGAGGCCGACATGTCGGCAGTGCTTGCGCATCGTGCGCGCCACAGGGCGCAGTTCGAGGCGCGCGGTGCGCCACTGACGCTGACCGCGTACTTGCTTGCGGCCTGCGTCCCGGCGATCCGCGCGGTCCCGGAAGCCAACAGCCGCTGGCACGATCAGGGCCTCGAGCTGCACGATGCCGTGCACATTGGCGTCGCGACGGCGATCGAGGACCGCGGACTCGTCGTGCCGGTGGTGCGCGACGTGCAGGCGCTCGACCTGTTCGGCATTGCGCGCGATCTCGGTGTGGTGGTGGCGCGCGCGCGCGCGGGTGAGCTCGCGCCGGCAGAGGTGCGCGGCGGGACTTTCACGATTTCCAACCACGGTGTCAGCGGCAGCCTAGTCGCGACCCCTATAATCATCAACCAGCCGCAATCGGCGATACTGGGGGTCGGCAAGCTCGAGAAGCGCGCGGTGGTCGTCAGCGAAGACGGCGTCGACCGCATCGTTGTGCGCCCGCGCTGCTTTGTCACACTCACCATCGATCATCGGGTGATGGACGGGCATCGCGCCAATCGCTTCCTCGAGGTGCTGGTGCGGGAACTCGCAAGCGTGGCAAATTGAGGTGAGCATGGACAGCGAAGCACTGGAGCGGCGGTTTCAGGCGCGGATCGATGCCGACGAGCGCATCGAGCCCAAGGACTGGATGCCCGATTCCTACCGGCGCACGTTGATCCGCCAGATGGCGCAGCACGCGCATTCAGAGATCGTCGGCATGCTGCCCGAGGGCAACTGGATCACGCGCGCGCCGACGCTGAAGCGCAAGGCGATCCTGATGGCCAAGGTGCAGGATGAAGGCGGCCATGGCGCCTACCTCTATGGCGCCACCGAAACGCTTGGCGTCACGCGCGATGCGCTGATCGAGGAACTGCTGGCGGGCGCCGCGAAATACTCGAGCATTTTCAATTATCCGACGCCGACCTGGGCCGACATCGGCGCGATCGGCTGGCTGGTCGACGGCGCAGCGATCATGAACCAGATTCCGCTGTGCCGCTGCTCCTTTGGTCCCTATGCGAGGGCGATGGTGCGTATCTGCAAGGAAGAGAGTTTCCACCAGCGCCAGGGCTACGACATCATGTTGCAGCTCTCGCGCGGCACCGATGCGCAGCGGCGCATGGCGCAGGAGGCGCTCGATCGCTGGTGGTGGCCCTCGCTGATGATGTTCGGGCCGCCCGATGCCGACTCGAAGCATTCGGCGCAGTCGATGCGCTGGAAGATCAAGCGCTTCAGCAACGACGAACTGCGCGAGCGCTTCATCGAATTTACCGTGCCGCAGGCGCAGTACCTGGGCCTCACGGTCCCGCAGGGCGAAATCGACTGGAGCGAGTTCCGCGATGTGCTCGATGGCCACGGTCCGTGCAACCGCGAGCGCCTGGCCGCGCGCCGCCGCGCGCACGAGCAGGGTCTCTGGGTACGCGATGCCGCCACGGCGTACGCGTCCAGACAGGCCGCCCGCAAGATGCAGGCGGCATCATGAGCACCTCGCGGGATTGGCCGCTGTTCGAGGTCTTCATCCGAGCCCGCGGCGGCCTCGATCACAAGCACGTCGGCAGTGTCCACGCGGTCGATGCGCGCATGGCGATGGAGCATGCGCGCGACCTGTACACGCGCCGGCAGGAGGGCGTCAGCATCTGGGTGGTGCGCTCGAGCGAGATCATTGCGTCGGATCCGTCCGATGCCGATGCGTTCTTCGAACCGGCCCGCGACAAGGTCTATCGGCATCCCACCTTCTATGACATCCCGGACGAGGTGAAGACGCTGTGAGCGCGCAGTTCCAGGCCGACGCGCACTTCCGCTACGTACTGCGCCTTGCGGATGCGAACCTGGTGCTCGCGCAGCGCCTCGGCGAGTTGATTGGCCACGCGCCGGCGCTGGAGGAGGACCTGGCGCTCGGCAATGTCGCGCTCGACCTGTTGGGCCAGGCGCGCCTGCTGCTCACGCACGCCGGCGCGCTCGAGGGACAGGACCGCGACGAGGACATGCTTGCGTTCCTGCGCGAGCAGCGCGAGTTCCTGAACGCGACGCTCGTCGAGCAGCCGAACGGCGACTTCGCCCACGTGATCGTGCGCCAGTTCCTGTTCGATGCGTGGCAGCTAGAGATCTATACACGCCTCGGGGCATCGGCAGACCCGCAGCTCGCCGCGATCGCGGCCAAGGGCGTCAAGGAGGCGCGCTATCACCTGCGTTTCAGTTCGGGCTGGGTGGTGCGCCTCGGCGACGGCACCGGCGAAAGCCGTGCGCGCGCGCAGCAGGCGCTCGAGGCGCTGTGGCCGCATACGGTGGAGCTCTTCGATGCCGACGACATCGACCGCGCCATGCTGGCGCAGGGCGTGGGCGTCGATCTCGGCGCCGTCCAGGCGGCCTGGAACCGCCATATCGACACGACGCTCGCCGAGGCCACCCTGACGCGGCCGGCGGATCGCCCCTGGCGCTGGTACGGCAAGCGAGGCCAGCACGGCGAGCACCTCGGCCGGCTGCTCGCCGAGATGCAGTACATGCAGCGCACCTATCCCGGAGCGGCCTGGTGAGCACCGCGCAGGCGAACGTGGAATCCGACGTGCGGCAGCGGCTCGCAGGCGTTCCCGATCCTGAAATTCCCGTGCTGAGCGTGGTCGACCTGGGTCTCGTGCGCCACGTGCGGGTGGATCCACGTGGCGCCATCGAAGTCGGCCTGTCACCCACATACTCCGGTTGTCCGGCGACGAGCGTCATCAAGGCGAGTGTCGAAGCCGCACTGCGCGATGGCGGCTACCGCGAGGTGCACGTCGTCGATGTGCTGGCGCCGCCGTGGACGACCGAGTGGATCACCAGCGAGGGGCGACGCAAGCTGCACGACTACGGGATCGCGCCGCCGACCGCGGGCCCTGTCGCCTGTCCGCAATGCGGCTCGATCGAGACGACGAAGCTCAGCGAATTCGGTTCCACGCCATGCAAGGCGCTGCATCGCTGCGAGAGCTGCCGCGAGCCTTTCGACCACTTCAAGTGCATCTGACATCGTGCTCAAGTTCCATCCGCTGACGCTTACGGCACGCGCGGACGCCGCCGAGGGCGCGGTATGCCTCACTTTCGCGGTGCCGCCGGAATTGCGGGGCGAGTATCGCTTCGAGGCCGGGCAGCACATCGCGGTGCGCGTGGGCGATGAGGACGGGGAGCGGCGCACGTACTCGATCGTGAGTCCGCAGGACAGTGACACGCTGCGCATCGGTGTACGCCTGCAGGCCGGCGGGCGGGTTTCGTCGTTCCTTGCGCGCCAGCTGGCGGTGGGCGAGCGCATCGCGGTGCTCACGCCGAACGGCAGCTTCCATACGCGGATCACGCCGGAGCGCGCCGGGCGTTTCGTTGCCTTCGCGGCGGGCAGTGGCATCACGCCCATCCTGTCGATCGCGGCGACCGTGCTGGCGCGCGAGCCGGACAGCCGCTTCATGCTCTTCTACGGCAACCGCACGGCCGCGAGCACGATGTTCCTGGAAGAGGTGATGGCGCTCAAGAACCGCTATCCGGAGCGCTTCTCGGTGCACTTCCTGATGAGCCGCGAGCCACAGGACATCGCCCTGCTGAACGGGCGCATCGACGGCGCGCACGTGCGCGAGTTTGCCCGGGATTTTTTCGATCCCGCGGCGGTCGATGAGTTCTTCCTCTGCGGGCCCGATTCGATGAACGACGACGTGGCCGCCGCGCTGCGCGAGCTGGGCGCCACGGGCAGGATCCACACGGAGTACTTCAGGCTGGCCGATGCGCCGGCAAAGGCTGCGGTGGACCGCGCACCGGCCTCCGCGCCGGCCCCGGGAGCCGCGGCCGCGGGTGTCACAGCGGCCAGCGGAACGCGGGTGACCGTACTCATGGACGGCCGGCGCCGCACGTTCGAGATGGCTGCGTACGACTCTCAATCCGTGCTCGAAGCCGCGGCTGGCGCCGGCATCGAGCTGCCATTCTCCTGCCGCGCGGGTGTCTGTTCGACGTGCCGCGCCCGCGTGCTGAAGGGCGAGGTCGTCATGGAGCAGAACCACGCGCTCGAGGACTGGGAGCTGGCGGCAGGGTTCGTGCTGTGTTGCCAGGCACATCCGGCGAGCCCGGAGCTCGAGATCACTTACGACGAATAGGACACGCACATGGGGTACGAAACGATCGGGTTCAGTGTGGCGCAGGGGATCGCGCGCCTCACGCTGAATCGTCCCGACAAGCTCAACAGCTTCAACACCACCATGCACGGCGAAGTGCGCGCGGCGTTGTCGCGCGTGATGCCGGAGGGCGCCCGCGTGCTCGTGCTGACCGGCGCCGGTCGCGCCTTCTGTGCCGGCCAGGACCTCGGCGATCGTGCGGTCGCGCCGGGCGGGCAGGCGGCCGATCTCGGCGAGTCGATCGAGAAGAACTACAAGCCACTGGTGCTCGCGTTGCGGCGCTTGCCATTGCCGGTGATCGCGGCCGTGAACGGCGTCGCGGCCGGGGCGGGCGCCAACATCGCGCTCGCCTGCGACCTCGTGATCGCGACGCGCTCGGCGAGCTTCATCCAGTCGTTCAGCAAGCTCGGACTGGTTCCGGATAGCGGTGGCACCTGGACCTTGCCGCGCCTCGTCGGCAACGCGCGCGCCCTGGGTCTCGCGCTGCTCGGCGACAAGCTGTCCGCAAGCGATGCCGAGGCCCTCGGGATGATCTGGCGCTGCGTCGACGACGTGGCGTTCAGCGATACCGTGGAAGCGCTCGCCACGCAGCTCGCGGCGGCACCCACGCGGGGTCTCGCGCGCACCAAGCAGGCCATCTACGAGTCCTGGGGGCGCTCGCTCGATGAGCAGCTCGACGTCGAGCGCGACCTGCAGCGCGAACTCGGTCGCACGGCGGACTATGCGGAAGGGGTCGCGGCATTCACCGGAAAGCGGGCGCCGCACTTCACCGGCCAGTGAGCAGCATGAGCGGCAGCACGGATCCGCTGGCTGGGGAGGCGCGCGCGCTCTACGCGCGTGACCAGACCTCGCAGGCCTTTGGCATCCGCCTGGTCGACGTGGCGCTGTTTCGCGGCCGCTCGCACCAGCTGGAAAGGAAATGACGATGAAGTTGCAAAGTCATGTCGCGGGGCGCTGGCAGGCGGGCACGGATACGGGCCAGTTGCTGCGTGACGCGACCACCGGGCAGGTGATCGCCGAGCTGGGTTCGGCCGGCATCGACTTTGCCGCGGCATTGGCCTACGCGCGCGACGTAGGCAATCCGGCGCTTCGCCGCCTCACGTTCCACGAGCGCGCTGCGATCCTGAAGCAGCTCGCGAAATACCTGACCGGGCGCAAAGAGGAGTTGTACGCTCTGTCGTTTGCGACCGGCGCCACGCGCGCCGACTCATGGGTCGACATCGAAGGCGGCATCGGTACGCTGTTCGCGTACGCGAGTCGTGGCGTGCGCGAACTGCCGAACGGCCAGGTGTTCGTCGATGGCGACCTCGAACGCCTCTCGAAGAGCGGCACGTTCGTCGGCCAGCACATCTGCACGCCGCTCGCGGGCGCAGCGGTACACATCAACGCGTTCAACTTCCCGGTGTGGGGCATGCTCGAGAAACTTGGCCCCGCATTGCTCGCCGGCATGCCGGCCATCGTCAAGCCGGCGAGCGCGACGTCCTATCTCGCCGAGCTGGCATTCCGGCAGATGGTCGAGTCGGAATTGCTACCCGAGGGGGCAATACAGTTGATCTGCGGCGGCGTCGGCGATCTGTGCGATCACCTCGGTGGCCAGGATGTCGTCTCGTTCACGGGTTCGGCATCCACGGCCGGCCAGTTGCGGGGGCATCCGGCCGTGCTGGCGAACGCGGTACGGTTCATCGGCGAGACCGACTCGGTGAACTCCTGCGTGCTCGGCGCCGACGCTACTCCGGGCACGCCCGAGTTCGACGCCTTCGTGCGCGAAGTCGTGCGCGAGATGACCGCAAAAGCCGGCCAGAAATGCACCGCGATACGCAAGGCCCTCGTGCCGGCCGCCAGCGCCGATGCGGTCATCGATGCGCTGCGCGCCGCACTTCGCAAGGTGGTCATCGGTGATCCGCGGCGCGACGATGTCCGCATGGGCCCGCTGGCCGGTGCCAGCCAGCGCAGCGAGGTGCTGGCGCGCATTGCGCAGTTGCGCCACGAGGCGGACGTCGTCAGTGAGGCGATGCCGGACATCGTCGGTGCCGATCGCGAACAGGGCGCCTTCGTGCCGCCGACCCTGCTCCTTTGCCGCAAGCCCGCCACGGCGCGCGCGGCGCACACCGTGGAGGCATTCGGCCCGGTGTGCACGGTGATGCCGTATGCATCGACAGCCGAGGCAATCGAGTTCGCGCGCCGGGGCGAGGGCAGTCTCGTGTCGTCGGTGTTCACTGCGGACGATGCAATCGCCCGCGAGCTTGTCCTCGGCCTGGCGCCCTTCCATGGCCGCCTGTTGATCGTGAATCGCGACTGTGCGAAGGAATCGACCGGGCACGGCTCGCCACTGCCCGGACTCGTCCATGGCGGACCGGGACGCGCCGGCGGCGGCGAAGAACTGGGTGGCCTGCGGGGCGTGATGCATTACATGCAGCGCACGGCGCTGCAGGGCGGCCCGCAGACACTGACCACGATCACCGGCCGCTGGCTGCGCGGCGCGCACGAGCACACCGGCGCAGTGCATCCGTTTCGCCGGACGCTGCATGAACTCGCCATCGGCGAAACGCTGCACTCGGCCGAGCGTGAAGTGACCCTGGAGGACATCGAGCGCTTTGCCGCACTCACCGGCGACACGTTCTACGCGCACATGGACGAGGAGGCCGCGGCCCGCAATCCGCTGTTCGGCGGCCGCGTGGCCCACGGCTACTTCCTGATATCGGCAGCGGCGGGCCTGTTCGTCGACCCGCCCTTCGGACCGGTGCTCGCCAACTACGGCCTCGACCGCCTGCGGTTCGCGAAGCCCGTGCGGCCCGGGGACCGCATCAAGGTGCGCCTCACCTGCAAGGCCAAGTCGCTGCGCGCCGACAAGGGTTATGGCGAGGTGGCGTGGGACACCGAAATCACGAACCAGGACGGCGAGGTCGTCGCCAGCTATGACGTGCTGACGATGGTCAGCGCCGATCCGGCCTGATCCTCAGTCGTTGCCGATGTCGTAGTCCTCGAAGTCGCTGACCAGCTCGGCGGTGCGCTTGTCCTCGAGCAGGCGCTCGAGGCGACGCCACGCCGGGTCGCCGAGCTTCTGGCCACGGCGCTTGGCGAGGTCGAGGTCCTTGATGACCCGATCGAGGTCGAGATCCTCGACCGCCGCGTTTTCCTCTTCCTCTTCCTCGTCGTCAAATTCGTCGGATTCGGACTTCTCGCTCATGTGGCGAACGGGAACCGTGGTGGTGGTGGTAGGGTCTGTCGGCAAAATTTGTAGCGCGAAACACGCCCGGGCGCAATGTCCCTTTGCCCGGTTCAGCGAATCAGGGTGTTCATCTCGAAGATCGGCAGCAGCATTGCAAATACGATGCCCATGACGAACAGGCCCATTACGATGATGAGCAGGGGCCCCAGCAGGCCGACGAGGGCGGCCAGCAGGCCGTCGAGTTCGCGCTCCTGGCTGATGGCCGCGCGCTCGAGCATGGCCTCGAGCTCGCCGCTCGATTCGCCGCTCGAGATCAGGTGGATCGTCATCGGCGGAAAGAGCTTGCTCTGGGCGAGCGAGCGGCCGATCGGCGCGCCCTCCCGGACCCGCAGGGCCGCTTCGGTCACGGCGTTGCGCATCGGGATGTTGGTGACCACTTCGCCGGCGATGCGCAGCGCCTCGAGGACCGGCACCGACGCGGCGGTCAGGATACTGAGCGTGCGGGTGAAGCGGGCGGTGTTGAAACCCCGCACCAGCTTGCCGAACAGCGGCAGGCGCAGCTGGAAGAGGTGGAAGCGACCGCGCGCCTCGGGACTTCGCAGCCAGCGTTCAAAGGCGATGGCAGCCACGATGATGAGCGCCAGTGCCCACAGCCCCCAGTCGTGCAGGAAGTCGCTCACCGCGATCAGTGCGCGGGTCATCAGCGGCAACTGCGCCTTGCCCGTGTCGAAGACCTCGATCACTTTCGGAACCACGTAGACGAGCAGGCCCGTGACGATGCCGAAGCACATGACCGACAGGACGATCGGGTAGAGCATCGCGCCGAGCACCTTCTGGCGCATCAGCTCGCGGCCTTCGGTGAAGTCGGCGAGTCGCTCGAGCACTTCGTCGAGATGGCCCGATTGCTCGCCGGCGGTCACCGTGGCGCGATAGATCTCGGGAAACACGCGCGGGAATTCGGCAAAGCCGCTCGCGAGCGTATGACCCTCCATCACGCGCGAGCGCACGCCGAGCAGGATGCTCTGCACACGCGGCTTCTCCGATTGCTGCGAAACCGCGAGCAGCGCCTCTTCGAGCGGCAGCCCGGCCTTTGCGAGGGTGGCCAGCTGGCGGGTCATCAGCGACAGGTCGGCCGCGGAAACACCGCGGCGCAAGCTGAAGCCGCGCTGGCGGCGTGCTTCCTCGCGCGCCGCTTCGGTGACCGTGACCGGCAGCAATTCGCGCTCGCGCAGCAATTGGCGCACGTGCTTGGCGGTATCGCCTTCGAGGACGCCTTTCTTTTCACGCCCTGCCGTGTCGAGTGCGGTGTATTCGAATGCACCCATGGCTGTTCAGGGCTTAGAGCGTAGAGCGTAGAGCCAGAGGCGCTCGCGACGAGGCGCCTTCTCTGGCTCTGAGCTCGCAGCTCTAAGCTCAAAGCTAGTCTTCACGCGTCACCCTGAGAACTTCTTCCAGTGTGGTTTCGCCTTTCAATACCCGCGCCCTGCCATCGTCGCGGATCGAGGGCGTGCTGGTGCGGGCATAACGCTCGAGTTCATGCTCGGCGACGCCGTCGTGGATCATGGTGCGCATCTGGTCATCGACGACGATCACCTCGTAGATGCCGCTGCGGCCGCGATAGCCCTGGCCGATCTCGTTGCTCGGCCGGTAGAGGATCGGCGCGTCGTCCGCGGGTCCGAGATTCAGCAGACGCCGTTCATACTCGCCGGCCTGGAAGGGCTGTTTCGTTTCGGGATTCAGGACCCGCACGAGGCGCTGCGCGACCACACCGATCAGGCTCGATGACAACAGGAAGGGTTCGATGCCCATGTCGCGCAGGCGCGTGACGGCGCCCGCCGCCGTGTTGGTATGCAGCGTGGAGAGCACGAGGTGGCCGGTGAGGCTCGCCTGCACGGCAATCTGCGCGGTCTCGAGGTCGCGGATCTCGCCGACCAGCACCACGTCCGGGTCCTGGCGCAGGATTGCGCGCAGGCCGCGCGCGAAGGTCATCTCCACCTTCGAGTTGACCTGCGTCTGGCCAATGCCGTCGATGTAGTACTCGATCGGATCCTCGACCGTCATGATGTTGCGCGTGT
>CADEFJ010000093.1 GCA_902826575.1 uncultured Pseudomonadota bacterium
TCGCCGAACGCGCCGAGGTTCTTGGTCGGGAAGAACGACAGGCAGCCGATGTCGCCGAACGAGCACGCGCGGCGGCCCTGCGCGTCGGCTGCGCCGATTGCCTGTGCGGCATCCTCGATGACGCGCAGCCCATGCTTGCGGGCAATGGCCATCAACGGATCCATGTCGGCGACCTGCCCGTAGAGGTGCACGGGCATCAGCGCCTTGACGACGCCGTTCGTCCGCTTGTTGACGAGCTTGCCGCCGCGCGATTCGCAATCGCGCTCGATGAAACGCTCGACCGCCTGCGGCGAGAGGTTGAACGAAGCAGGCTCGATATCGCAGAAAACGGGCCGCGCCCCGACACGAGCGATCGTGCCTGCCGTGGCGAAGAACGTGTACGGCGAGGTGATGACCTCATCGCCCGACCCGATGTCGAGCACCATCAGCGCCACGAGCAGCGCATCGGTGCCCGAGGACACGCCGATGCCGAACTGCGTGCCCGTGTATGCGGCGACATCCGCCTCGAGCTGCTTCACCGCCGGCCCGAGGATGAAATACTGGGATTCGCTCACCGCCTCGATGGCGGCGTCGAGGTCGCGCTTGAGCGCGCGGTACTGCGGCTTCAGGTCGAGCAGGGGGACTTTCATGCCCCCAAGTCTAGCCGAGATTGGTGACGCGCGATTCGGCCGGCGGGCCGCCTTTGTAGTACTCGAGGTACCAGTCGATGAAGCGGCGCACGCCGACTTCGATCGGCGTGTCGGGCTTGTAGCCCACGTCCTCGATCAGGTCCTGCACGTCGGCCTCGGTGTCCGGCACGTCGCCCGGCTGCAGCGGCAGCAGGTTCATCTCAGCCTTGCGGCCGAGGCATTCCTCGATCACCTGGATGTAGCGCAGCAGCTCGACGGGGCGGTTGTTGCCGATGTTGTAGAGGCGAAACGGCGCGCTGCTGGTCGCCGGGTCGGGTTTGGCGCTGTCCCAGGCCGGGTTCGGCTGCGCGATGCGATCGGTGGCACGCACGACGCCCTCGACGATGTCGTCGACGAAGGTGAAATCGCGCCTGTGGTGACCGTGGTTGAAGACGTCGATCGGCTTGCCGGCGAGGATGTTCCTCGCGAACAGGAACAGCGCCATATCCGGGCGACCCCACGGACCGTAGACCGTGAAGAAACGCAGCCCGGTGACCGGCAGCCTGAACAGCCAGGCGTAGTTGTGCGCCATCAGTTCGTTGGCACGCTTGGTCGAGGCGTACATGGAGAGCGGATGCCCGACCTCGCTGTGCACGCTGAACGGCATGTCGGTGTGCGCGCCGTATACCGAACTGGTCGAGGCGAACACGAGATGCTCGACATCGTTGTGGCGACAGCCCTCGAGCACATTCAGCGTACCGGTCACGTTGCTCGACACGTAGGCCTGCGGATTCTCGAGCGAATAGCGCACGCCGGCCTGCGCGGCAAGGTGCACGACGCGCTCGAACTTCTCGCGCTTGAACAGGTTCGCCATGCCGCCGTGATCGGCGAGATCGAGCTTGACGAAGCGGAAGCCCGGCTGCGGCTCGAGACGCGCAAGACGCGCGCGCTTCAGGTTCACGTCATAGTAGTCGTTGAGATTGTCGAGACCGACCACCTCATCGCCACGCGCGAGGAAGCGCTGCGCGGCATGCGAGCCGATGAATCCTGCCGCGCCGGTGACCAGGACCTTCATCGGCGCGTCACAGCCGTCCGTCGACCTGGTCGGCGCTGAACACGTACTTGATGTCGTAGATCACTGCGTTCCTGCGGCCGAGGCGCCGCACCGCGGCCGCGCCCATGTCCTTGAATTCCTGATGCCCGACCGCAAGCACTACGGCATCGTAGGTGCCTTTCTTCGGTGCCTTGACCGGGCTGATGCCGTATTCGTGCTTCGCCTCGCGCGCATCGACCCAGGGGTCGTACACATCGACCTTGGCGCCGTACTTGCCGAGTTCGCGCACCACGTCGGCGACCTTGGAGTTGCGCAGGTCGGGGCAGTTCTCCTTGAACGCAAGCCCGAGCACCAGCACGCGCGAGCCCTTCACGTGGATGCGCCGATCGCTCATCAACCGCGCCACTTCGCTTGCGACGTACAACGCCATGTTGTCGTTGAGCCGCCGGCCCGCGAGGATCATCTCGGGGTGATAACCGACTTCCTGCGCCTTGTGCGTCAGGTAGTAGGGATCGACGCCGATGCAATGGCCGCCGACGAGGCCCGGCCGGAACGGCAGGAAGTTCCATTTGGTGCCGGAGGCGAGCAGCACTTCCTCGGTGTCGATGCCGAGGCGGTTGAAGATCAGCGCCAGCTCGTTGATCAGGGCGATGTTCACGTCGCGCTGCGTGTTCTCGATCACCTTGGCGGCTTCGGCGACGCGGATGCTCGACGCCTTGTGCGTGCCGGCGGTGATGATCGAAGCATAGAGCTTGTCGACAAAATCGGCGACTGCGGGCGTGGAACCGGCGGTCACCTTCTTGATCGTGGTGACACGGTGCTGCTTGTCGCCCGGATTGATGCGCTCGGGACTGTAGCCCGCGAAGAAATCCTTGTTGAACTTGAGGCCCGACACGCGCTCGAGTACCGGCACGCACTCCTCTTCAGTGCAACCCGGGTACACGGTCGATTCGTACACGACCACGTCGCCCTTCTTCAGCACCTTGCCGATCGTCTCGCTCGCCTTCACCAGCGGCGTGAGATCGGGGCGCTTGTAGTCGTCGATCGGGGTCGGCACCGTGACGATGTACACGCGGCACTTGCGCAGCGTCGCGAGATCGGACGTGAAGCCGAGGCGTTTCGAGGACTTGAGCTCCGCGCGAGTCACCTCGAGGGTGCTGTCGCGGCCCTTCGAGAGCTCGGCGATGCGCTCGGGCTTGATGTCGAAGCCGACGGTTTCGTAGTGCTTGCCGAACTCGACAGCCAGCGGCAGGCCCACGTAGCCGAGGCCGACCACACCGATACGACACTTGCGCACACTGAACTCCATGAAATCCTCGAAACGCGGGGTGTTGAAGGACAATTATTGGCGGTTTGCAGCGGCCGGGACGCGATCCATGTCGCATTGCCGGAATACGCAGCGATTCCCGCTCGCCTTGGCGATCAGGTCGAGCAGGCGCTCGTGGTCGGCGAGTTCCTCGGCCGTCGCATGCCGGACCACGAGGCCGGCGGCCGGTCGTACCAGCGCCTGCACCCCCCCGCCCTGGCTGCCGGCGGCGCCGCTCGCCTGCTGCGAGTCGAGGGCGAGCGCGCTCTGTCCACCGGTCATCGCCAGGTACACGTCGGCGAGGATGCGCGCGTCGAGCAGCGCACCATGCAGCTCGCGGTGCGAGTTGTCGATGCCGTAGCGCTTGCACAGCGCATCGAGGTTGTTGCGCTGCCCCGGGTGCATTTCGCGCGCGAGCGCGAGCGTGTCGAGGACCCCGCACAGACCCGCGATCTTGCGTGGCAGCGCCGCCGATTCGGGCAGTTGCTGCAACTCCGCCTCGAGAAAACCCACATCGAACGACGCATTGTGGATCACGAGCTCGGCACCGGTGATGAACTCGATCAGCTCGGCCGCCACCTGCGCGAAACGCGGTGCGTCGGCGAGATCGGCGTTCGAGATGCCGTGTACCGCCCTTGCGCCCTCGTCGATTGCGCGGTCGGGATTCAGGTAGCGATGGAAATTGCGGCCGGTGGCGCGCCGATTGCGCAATTCCACCGCACCGATCTCGATGATGCGGTGGCCGCGTTCGACTTCGAGGCCTGTGGTTTCGGTATCGAGGACGATCTGGCGCATCGCGCGCGATTCTACTCGATGCCGCCGCCCATGAGCGCATCGATCGCGAGGTTCGCGAGTGCATCGACGCGCTCGTTGCCGGGCACGCCGGAATGGGCCTTGACCCAATGCCACCTGACCTCGTGCCGCGCCCGCGCAGCGTCGAGCGTTTCCCACAGATCCTGGTTCTTCACCGGCTTCCTCGCAGCGGTTTTCCAGCCGCGGGCCTTCCAGGCGGGCAACCACTCGCTGATGCCGCGCCGCACGTACTCCGAGTCGGTGAACAGATCGACGACGGCCGGACGCTTCAGGGCCTCGAGCGCGCGGATCACCGCGGTAAGCTCCATGCGATTGTTGGTCGTCTGGCGCTCGGCGCCCGACAACTCGCGCCGGCGCTCGCCGCTCGACATCAACACGCCCCAGCCGCCGGGCCCTGGATTGCCGCGACACGCGCCGTCGGTGTAGATCGTCACGCCGCTCATGAGCCGGACCGCGTCGTCGGCTTCACGAGGCTGCCGATGACCGCGGAACGCTCGCGCATGCGGGGCTTGATCGGCGTCATGGTGTAGACGCGCTTGCGGGCCCGCAGCAGGTATACGCCATGGTGAAAATGGCGCGAGGCGACGATCTCGTAACCGAGCAATGCCAGCCAGTCGGACACGCGCCGTTCGGCGAGCAGGCTCTTGAGCCCGGGCGGGAAACTGCGCCGCGCCGCGCGCGCGCGCAATCCCCACAGGCTGAACGGGCGAAAGCCGACAACGATCAGTTGCCCCTCGCCGACCAGCACGCGATCGACCTCGCGGATCATGGTCTTCGGATCCGGCAGGAACTCGAGCGTATGCGGCAGCAGTACCGCATCGACGGCGCCGCTCGAAATCGGCAACTGCGGCAGTCGTGCGACCACATCGACGCCTTGCACCGATCGTTCCGCGATCACCGTTTGCTGGCGGGTGCGCGCCGAACGGATCAGGCCGCGTGGCGGCCCCCACAAGCCGATCTGCAGCAGTTCCCAGCCGAACACATCATCGAGTGCTTCGGCGAGCAGCCTGGATTCGGCCTCGAGCAATGCGGCTCCTGGCGTGCCGCGTAGCCAGGAATCGGGGCAAGTAGCAGCGGGAGTCATGCGGCGAGGGCCATTTGGTATGTGAACACCGACACAAAAATGCTAGCCAATATGTGAACTTACAGGTTAAATATCCCGATTCAAGGGGGTACGTTAACGAAGCTGCCGCCTCTCCGGACGGGGGACGATTCTTGAAGCGATTACTGGGCCTTACGGCCGCACTGACATTGAGTGCCTGCGGCACTTTGCGCGAGCCCCCGCCGCCGGCGCCTGAACCGGTTGTCGTGGCGCCTGAGCCGGTGCCGCTCGCGGCGCCCGCGCCCGAAACCCCTGTCACCGTCATCGGCATCACACCCGAGAAGTATTCGGACCTGTTCGACCGGATCCGAGCTGGCTATCAACTCGAAGACGTCGACTCCCGCCAGGTCGAGCGCGAGTTCCGCTACTACGCGAACAACCCGGCCTACCTCGATCGCGTCTTCAATCGCGCAGCGCCGTATCTGTACCACATTGTGCAGGAAGTCGAGGCACGGCAAATGCCGCTCGAACTCGCCTTGCTGCCGGTGGTCGAGAGCGCGTTCGAACCCTATGCCTACTCCGTCGCGCGCGCTTCGGGGCTGTGGCAGTTCATTCCCCCGACCGGCTCGCGCTTCGGGCTGAAGCAGAACTGGTGGTACGACGGCCGCCGCGACGTGGTCGAGTCCACCCGCGCCGCGCTCGATTACCTGCAGTTCCTGCACTCCGAGTTCGACGACTGGCTGCTGGCCGTGGCGGCCTACAACTGCGGCGAAGCCAATGTCGCGCGCGCCATACGTGCCAACAAAGCCGCGGGCCAGCCCACCGATTTCTTCTCGATCAGCCCGCGCCTGCCGAAGGAGACCCGCGCCTACGTACCGAAGCTGCTCGGGATGGCGCGCCTGTTCCTCTCGCCGCAGGACTACGGCATCGAGTTCAGCACCCTGCCGAACGAAGCGTATTTCACGCAGGTCGAGACGCTCGGCCAGATCGACATGAAACTCGCCGCGGACCTCGCAGGCCTGTCTTATGAAGAGCTCTACACGCTGAACCCGGCATTCCACCGCTGGGCGACCGACCCGTCCGGCCCGCACTTCCTGCTGCTGCCGGCCGACACCGCGGACCTGTTCCGCGAGAGCGTCCAGCAGTTGACCGCCGACGAGCGCATGCGTGTCTCGCATCATCGGGTCCAGCCCGGCGACACCGTCGCCGAGATCGCGCGCCAGTACCACACGCAGGCCCATGTGATCCGCGAACTGAACGACCTCACCGCGAACGCCAAACTGATGGTTGGCGACGACCTGCGCGTACCGTCGGGTGTCACCGAACTGCCCGCGAAAGTGCAGCTCGCCGCGCTGCGTGTCGATCGCGGCACCCGCGCCAGGGGCGGTGTGCATGTCGTGAAGCGCGGTGACACCTTGTCCGCCATTGCGCGGCGCAATCGCATGAGCGTGCGCTCGCTTGCGGCGATGAACAACATCGGCGTCAACGACACGATCCGCGCCGGCCAGCGTCTCGTCGTCAACAAGTCGGCCGCGGGCAGCACGGCTGCCACGCGCACCGCCTCGACCAACCATGGCGCCGGCGCCGGCAGCGGCGGCTCGAGCTACACCGTGCGCAAGGGTGACAGCCTGTGGAGCATCGCGCGCCGCTTCGGCGTGAGCGTCTCGCAGATCGTCGCGTGGAACGGCATTGCCAGCGACTCGACGATCAAGCCGGGACAGAAACTGACCGTAAAGAAAGTGCCCGGGTAAAATCATGGGATTCATGACTGGCAAGCGCGCGCTCATCGTGGGCGTGGCGACCGACCGTTCCATCGCCTGGGGCATCGCCAAGGCCATGCATCGCGAAGGCGCCGAGCTCGCGATCTCCTGGGCGAACGACAAGCTGAAGGAACGCGTATTGCCGCTGGCGGCCGAACTCGGCGCGCTCACGCTGCCGCTCGACGTCACCGACGACGCGCAGACCGACGCCGCCTTTGCGCTGCTCAAGCGCGAATGGGGCAGCCTCGACGTGCTCGTGCACGCGGTCGCCTTCGCGCCGCGGGAGGCCCTGACCGGCAGCTTCGTCGAGGCGACCTCGCGCGAATCGTTCCGCATCGCGCACGACATCTCGAGTTACAGCCTCACCGCGCTGGCCCGCGGCGCGGCACCCCTCATGGCGGGCCGCAGCGGCGCGATCGTCACCCTCACCTACCTGGGCGCGGTGCGCTCGATCCCGGCATACAACGTCATGGGACTCGCCAAGGCGAGCCTCGAGGCGAACGTTCGCTTCCTCGCCGCCGACCTCGGCCCCGCAGGCATCCGTGTGAACGGTATCTCCGCCGGCCCGATCAAGACACTTGCCGCGGCAGGCATCCCCGGTTTTCGCAAAATGCTCGGCCGGGTCGCCGACGTGGCGCCCTTGCGGCGCAACGTCACGCTCGAGGATGTCGGCAATTCGGCGGCATTCCTGTGCTCGGATCTCGCATCGGGGATTACCGGCGAGATCCTTTATGTCGACGCGGGGTTCAGGACGGTGGGGATGAGCTTTCCGCTGGAGGCTGAGGGCTAAGAGCTTGGAGCTAAGGGCTAAGAGCTTGAAGCTGAGAGCCAGAGGTCGGGCGCTTGCGTACCGGCCTTTGTTTTGCCGCGCCGGTAAGCATACACTTACTGTAAATGAGTACTTACAGACGGGACCCTTGGCTCGCGCTGGTTGCGCTGGCGGAACCTTGGCGGCGGTCGCTGTATCGACGGATCGTCGCGTCGCCGGCCACCGTGGGGGAGCTCGCGCGTGGGCTGCCTATCAGCCGCCCTGCCGTTTCACAGCACCTCAGGGCCCTCCGGGAGGCCGGGCTGCTGGATGTCCGTGCAGAGGGCGCCATGCGCGTCTATTCGGCGCGGCCGGACGGGTTGGGTGCGTTGGTGGAGGCGTTGGTGGATTTGGGGAGGAGCGCTTAGAGCTAAGGGCTCAGAGCTTAGAGCCAGAGGGGTGGCGCCGCAGGGTGCGCAGCAGTGCCACCAGCATGCCGGCCGTTTTGTTGCACAGCGCCGCTGCGGGGCACAGATCGAGGCGTGCAAGGCCCAGGTCCTGCGTCAACGAGAGCTGGCACTCCAGTTCCCGGGTCGAACCCAGGGCGATCTCGATGAACCGCGCGAAATCGGCATCGGTGGCGCGCGAAGATCCTTAGGCAATATTGCTGACGACCGATACGGAAGCCCGCCGCATTTGCAGCGCGAGTCCGTACCGTTCCTCAGCGCGGACAAACTCCGTGACCCGATAAACTTCGACAACCAGCTGCCTGGCGCACGCAAAGACACGCAGTTTGTGGTGATCTCGCATGGCCTGACGTTGCACCGCCCGCCGACCAGCATGCACCCACAACGCTCCAGCGGCCCGCCGCGAAAGCGGCGCAATTACGCGGAAACGCGAAATCCCGCGCTCTGGCCCTAAGCTCTGAGCACTAAGCTCTTAGCCGCCAACCCAAGCGCTATTCAAAGGCCTTGGGATTGACCGTCACCTTCGCATCGCGCCGGGCCTCGGCGACGTACGCGATGATGTCGGCCGAACCGGCGCGCGCGGCGATCTGCTGCAGGCGTTCCTGACGGGCCGCCGGGCTGAGCGGCGGCAGGTCGGTGTCCACTGCGAGCAGGGTCACCACGCCCGCGCCATCGGCCGTCGGCACCGCTGCATGGATCGGCTTGCCGTCAGGATGCGGCAGGCTGAATACCTTGGCGCGGATCTCCGCGGGCACCGACGGATCGCTGCGCCCGATTTCGCGCGTTGCCGCGTCGGAGGCGGTGCCCGACTGCAGCCGCGCCAGCAATGCATCGGCCGCCGCGCGCGCCGCGGCGAGGCCCTGTTCGTGTTTCAGCGTCGACACGATGCTCGCCTGCACCTGCGCAAACGGACGCGCTTGCGGCGCGCGATGCTCCAGCACCTTCACGACGACCAGGCGATCCTCGCCGAGGCCGATCGGGCCACCGACGCGGCCCTGGTTGAGCACCCCATCGCTGAACACGATTTCCTCGAGCGCCGGATCGGCACCGAGCGCACCGCCGCCCTGGCCGCGTTCGTAAACATCGACCTGGCCGGTCGAGAGGCTGAACTCCTTCGCCAGCGCATCCAGGGTGACGCCCGGCTGCTCGACCCTGACCTGCAATTGTTCCTGTGCATCACCGAACTTGTCGGCGGCCTGCTCGCGCCGATACTGGGCCTCGAGCTCGAGGCGCGCTTCCTCGAAAGTCCTCGTCCTGCCGGGCTCGATCGCTTCAAGCTGGATCAGGTGATAGCCGAACTGCGTCTTCACCGGTCCCACCGTCTCTCCGACCTGCATGCCGAACAGCGCATCCGCAAACGGCGCGACAAACGTCTCGCGTGTCGCAAAGCCGAGATCGCCGCCGTTGGCTGCCGACACGCTGTCCTTCGAGTTGGCGGCTGCGAGCGCCGCGAAGTCACCGCCGGCGGACAGCTGCGCGAGCAGGTCCTGCGCCGTCTTCTCGTCGTCGACGAGGATGTGGCGCGCACGGCGGGTTTCGGGTGTCGCGTAGCGGCTCTCGTTCTCGGCGTACAGGCGCCGCAAGTCGTCTTCGACGACGGTGACCAGCGCCGCGACCTGTTCAAGTCGCAGTTCACCGTAGGCAAGGCGCACCGACTCGGTGGTCATGTACTTCGCGGCATTGGCATCGTAATAGGCGCGCGCCGCGGCATCGTCGATGCTCGCGGGCGCATGGTCGGCGGCATTGAACAGCGTGTATCGCACTTCGCGCTGCTCGTCCTCGAGGGCGATGATCCTGTCGGCTTCCGCGGGCGTCACGAAATCGGAAAGGCCGATCGCCCGCTGCAGCTGCTGGCGTGCGAGCGAGGTACGCAGGTCAGCCTCGAAGGCGGCGACGGTGAGCCCCACCTGGGCGAGGCGCGCCTTGGCGATGCTCGCGTCGTACTTGCCGTCGACCTGGAAGGCCGGTTCCTGCTGGATCGCATCCTTGATCTGCTGGTCGGTGACGCGATAACCGAGGTCGTGGATACGGTCGTCGAGCATCCTGCGGGTGATCAGGCCCTCGAGCACGTTCTGCTGCAGCAGGGCCTTGCGGTCCTCGGGAATCTCGCCACCGAATGCCTGCACGGCTTCCGCCTGCTGCTCGAGCCAGGCCTGGCGCACGGTCTCGAGCGGAATCGTCTCGCCGTTGACCTTCGCGGCATAGGCGCTCTGGCCGATGCCCACATCGACGATGCCGTACGCGCCCCAGGCGACGAACACGAGCGAGATCGCCCCCAGGATGAAATAGGCAAGCGGCCCGTTGAGATTTTCCCTGATTCTCTGAAGCATCGATTAGCCCCGTGAATGGCTGGCGGCGGAGCGGACAGGGCTTGAATTTGGACCCGGGCCCGGCGACAAGGCGTGCAATTGTACTGGCAGGCGCGAGAACTGCCAGCTTCCCCGCACTCACGCGCCGCAGGCGCGGACGACAAAGAAAAACCCCGGTCCTCGTCGCCGGGGACCGGGGTTCGCTATTTGACGGGATCCGCGCTCAGGCGCGGCGTCGACGAGTCAGCCCCAAACCGAGCAGGCCGAGCCCCAGCAGGGCGAGACTGCCCGGCTCGGGAACCGACACTGCGCAGCGGTCTCGGTTACACCCATCCAGCTTGATCGACCTGCCGTCCAGGAATGCATTGATGTGCAACATGCTCAGGTCCCAGTCGCGCGGATTCGTGCCCGAGATGCTCCACTGGAAGGTCTCACCCAAAGTGAACCGGTTGGGGTTGTTCGCTTGCGGGAAATCGATTCTCCAATTGAAGGCTTTGCCGTCGCCAAGGCCCGTGGCGCTGTAGGAAGCGGTGGCGAAGGTTGGCTGCGCGCCACTGGCGCTGAAGGTCCCGCCGGGGCCGACCAGGAACAGGTCATTGATGAATGCCGCGCTGCCGCCGGGCGCAGACACGAAATTCAGCGAAAAGTCAGTATTGCCGCTGGTGGTCAGCGTCGCAATGAGGCCGCCCTCGTGGCTGAAATCGATGATGGCCGCATTGGCGCCACCGGTGAGCCCGACCGCAAGCGCGCACGCTGCGATCGCACTTCTGAATTTGATCATGGTCTGTTTGGTCCTTAGGTGCACTCGTCCCGCGGAGCGGGATCGGTCGTGCCTGACTTGAAGCAAGGGCCATGCCAGTGCGCCGCAGCGAAGCTAACTACTTGATTTGGAAGACCACCGCTCGGATTGTGTGCGGGATCCCCAAAATAGCATAAGAATTTCCGACAGTCCGACCCGGCCACGCGGCATCGGGACTTGCGTCGATTTGAAGTTGGCGGAGCGGACGGGACTCGAACCCGCGACCCCCGGCGTGACAGGCCGGTATTCTAACCAACT
>CADEFJ010000094.1 GCA_902826575.1 uncultured Pseudomonadota bacterium
CCCGTCATCGAGCGTGGGTATATCTTCTGGCTGGAGGCTCGATTTCCATTGACCGGACTTTTCATCCCACGCGGACGAAAACAGAACCGGAAGGAGCTGCGCATCACGTGCAAAGCGCTCAAAGAATGCACGGCTCTTCAACAACGCCAGAGAGTCATTTGCATCCTGGCCACCGAGCCCCGCCAGACCCGCCAGCGACGCGAGCCCACCCATCTGTCCCAATACAGCCGACAGCGCCCCCCCTTGCTCCTCGGCTTGGCGTGGTGCAAGCACGACACTCGAGCGATACAGTGGTGTCTTGAGCCACGCAATGGCAGCGCCGCAGAGCACAGACAGCACGACGATGGCAACCACCGTCACGCGACGCCGCCACAATACTCGCAGCAGCACCGGAACGGCGAGCGAAAAAATAGGGCTATGGGTCATTGACGATCTTTAGAACGAATTAATGGCCGCGACCGAGATCGCAACGTTGTAAAGGATCTGCGTGACGGCCTGCCACAACGGCAATGGCGGCAATCTCTCCGTATCGAGCGGCACTACAATCGTGTCGCCCGCCTCCATCTTCACCTCCGACCCGCGACTGAACCAGCGGTTCGACGCGTTCGCGACCACACTACCGTCCGCGCGTACCACGTAGATCTGGCCATCATCGGCCTTGCGCGTCACACCGCCCGAGAGATCTACATAATCGCTTCGTGTCAGTCCGCTGCGGAAGAAGTGCGACGTGGAATTCTGCACCTCACCGATCACCGTGACTTCCTGGCGCACCTTCGGGACGATCAGCCGATCACCGTCGCGCAGGATGATGTCGTCTTCACTGCCGGGTGCCGCGGCAATTGTGTCTGGCAGATTGATCACCAGCCGCCCGACTGCCTTGGCAGATCGCAGCTGCGTCAGCAGCGACTGACCGACCGTTAGCGCAGTATTCGCGCCCACTTGATTGGCATTGGCGCTCTGCAGGGCCGCCGTCGCAAGATCGGCCTGCAGGCGTTCGGCAAGGCGGTTCATCTGCAACTGCTCGCGTTCGCGCAAACCCTCCCGAATGAATATGGCCGCGCGCGCCGACGCGAGCGAAGTCAGGCCACCGGCACGCTCGAGCACCGAGCGCAGGCTTTCGCCGCGCCTGATCGGGTACTCGCCCGGGAAGCGCACCTCGCCTTCTATCAGCACGGATTCCTGCTCGCGCCATTCAGGCGTTTCCTTGACGAGCAGCACGTCGAACGATTGCAATGGCAAATTGGAAGCGGGATCACCGTCCAACGCGGCGGCGAGGTCGATCTCAATCGTCTCGGTTCGCCGCTCGTCACCAATCACGCGAAAGCGCGTGAGCTCCGCACTGGCTGCAAACGCGGCGTCATCGAGACCTCCTCCGGCCCGAACGAGGTCCGCGATGCGCATATTCTGCTCGAGCGGATACTCCCCCCTGACCTTCACGGCACCGTCCACGCGCACCGATTCCGTCGGTTGTGTCGCACTCGACTGCATCTTCAGATCGCGCAGCAGCGGCACGATCACACCATCCCGACCTGACTCCAGATCAAATACCGTAAGTTGATCGCGCGGCATTAGCAGAACGTCCGCCTCGGTTCCCGGGGCGCGCAATGCTGCCGCGAGATCCGCCGACAGCACGGTAGTCCTCTGACCCGGTGGCAGTTCGCGACGGATCAACACGTAGTGGGTGTCGGCATTCGGCCGCAGGTCATCGAGTGAGCGGATCGCGTCCGATAAGCGCAGCCCGCTGTGGTACGCGACGGCGCCGGGCTGATAGACATGGCCCGAAATCAATACGCCCGAATCGAGTGTCGGTCGTAGCCTGGCCACGCGCAGCACATCACCGTTGCTCAGTGTTTCTGCACGACCTTCGCCGGTCGTCAGGTCCACATCCACGACGACACGGCGCTTCTGCTCGTCGATACGTGAAAGATAGGCGGTGCGCGGATCGGCCTGCGGCGTGAGGCCGCCGGCGAGCGCCACCACGTCCGATGCGCTCGCGCCGCCTCGCAACTCGTAAATCGCCGGTCGATAGACTTCGCCGTCGACCGAAACAGTCGGGCCCACCGGCGGTATGAATATGACATCGCCCGGCAGCAGCTTGGCGTCGTCACTCGTATCACCGCGGATCAGGAGGTCGTAGAGGTCAAGGCGCCGGACGACGGCGCCACGGCGCTTCAGCTGCACGTCGCGTAGGGAGCCGATCGGCTTGACGCCGCCTGCAGCGTAGATAGCCGAGGTGATGGTGGCCAGACCACTCACGGTGTACGAACCCGGACGGTTTGCCTCACCGAGCACAAATACGGCAACCGAGCGAATGTCGCCCATCGACACGCTCGCGCGAACGCCGATCATCTGGGTCGCAACGCGTTCTTCCAGCGTAGTCTGCACGGCGCTGAAGCGCTGGCCGGCCACACTGATCGGCCCCAGCTCCGGAAAGTTCACCTGCCCGTTGCGACCCACGGTGAGGCGCAGCGTGCGGTTCTGATTGCCGTAGAGGATAACTTCGAGCTCATCGCCGGGACCGACGATGTATTCGGCGGGCACCGGTACACCCGTGACCGGTGCAAAGGTTGACGGTGAATCCTTGAAGAGGTCATAGCCGAAAGGCTTGAGTCCGGCAGGGCCCGATTTCTCGAGCGGCAGGCGCGTCACCTTGATCGTCAGCCGATTTAGCGACGGCTCGGCGGACAGGCGCAGCGCGGCCTGCTCTTCGCTGAGGCCGGCCAGCGGGATCGGCGCAAACCCCGGCATCAGAATCGCGCCGAGACGATCGAGCTGATACGGGTTTCTGGCCGTGATCCGATCTATCGTCTTGCCAATCTTTTCCTTCTCGAGCGGATCCCAACTGGCCGTGGGATCGATGACGAGAGGTGGCTGTCCTTCCTGCATCGACGGCTCGACACGCTGCTCCGGAAATACGATCGACACGATGACCGTGTCCTCGCCTTGCAGCGCCTGGGCACGCTGCAACCGCTCGGCAAACTCGGCATCGCTTGGGCCAACGGGTCTTCCAGACGGAGACGTCGATGTGCCTTCAGAAGCATTCCTCTCCTTGCTGGCGCTGCTGCTGCCAGAGGCCTCCGCCCCGACACCCAACTGATCGAGCAACATCTGCCGCTGCTCGGGCGTGAGATTGCGCAGCATTTCGAGCTGCTCGGCTGAGGGGACCTGGCCCAATACCGGCAGCGCCAGCAGGCCAACCAGGGCAATCCACAATCTGCGCATCAGAACCCTTGCCGCCATTCGATGAATCCGGTGACATCCGAGCCGTCTTCGGGCTCGATTTCGTAATCGTTGTAACCGAGGCCGAGCCGCAGCTCCCCCCGGGCGAAGGGGCGATTGTACTGAAGCTCGACGTTCTTGAGTTCATTCGGTGCGACGCTGATCGTATGGGCCGTATCAGGCACCGCACCGCCCCGGTTCAGCTCGACCTTGCGCAAGAGCAGCCTTACGGTGTCGCCCGCCGGCCGCACCAGCAGTGCGCCGAAGGAGTACATCCGCCCGTCGTTGTCCATCGCGTGCCCTATCGGGCGGCCGCGGAAATTGTAGCCCTGGGGGTAGACGGCGTTGCGGTAGGCACAGTCGTAGATCGGCTCGCTGCGCGTGAAATTGCAGGTCGTATCTGCGTACTCGAGATGCGCTCTCAACCCACCGAACGTCGTCGAAAGCCAGGTCTCGGCCCCGACCTGGCCGAGGAATTTGGCCGGCAGCTTGCCCGCCTCGTCCTCACCGATGAATTGCCCGTAAAGTGCCACCGGCAGTGCACGCCAGGGCGAGCTCAGACGGAAATCGTAACCGGCCATCTGGTTGCCAGGCTGCTGACTGACATCGCCCGTGTCGTCGACCTCGTTGTCATTGCCGATCAGCAGATCCCAGAACGTGTCCCACCCGCACGGCCGCCCTTCCCCGCACCACTGTGCCGTGCGGCTCAGCCCGAACTCGAACCACGGCAGTGGCTTGAAATTGAGTCGTGCGGCGAGGAAGCGCACGTCGGCGACCGCCACGTCGCTGCCCTCCGCCTGGCCGAGCTCGAGGCTCGCGCGCCAGGTGCCGAGCCAGTTGAGCCACTTGGTGTTGAACGCATCGGTGTAGTTGCGCTCGACGCGCAGGCTCGGGATCGGCCGCGCCGCGCTGCCGAGGATCAGGCTGCCTTCCCACCCCGGCCCCCACCAGCGCTCCATCCAGCCGGCCGAGATCATGAAATTGCCGACATTGAGACCGACGTAGCTGCCATCGAAGCGTGCGCTCTGGTCGTCGCTCGCATCAGTGACGCCCGTGACCTGGAGATTCGCGGCCAACCGGTTGCCCATCCAGCTCGCGCGCAGTTCGAGTTCGCCCTCTTCGCGCGGTGTGTCGGAGAAGGTTCGCAGCGGATCGGGATCGCTCGCGCCTGACGCCCGAACGGCGAGTCCATCGAATCCGCCCTTGGCCTCGCGACGGGCGGCGGTCTGGACGCGCATCAGGGATTGTCGTAGTGCTGCGCTCGCGCCCTCGGGCAACTGAGCCGCGTTGACACTGCGGGCCACGTCCGGCCACGAGATCGGCCAGGTGGTGACAGGACCGCGCAGGATCCCGGCATCGGCGAGCATCTCGATATCATGGCGCATGGCGAGGTCGCCCGGGGCGAGCCAGGGACCGGCGTATGCGGGAGAAAGGGCAATTGCGGCCAGCAGCGCCAACAGGCGCGGGGATCGGTCAATCTTCACCACAGGCAAATCTACTTTCCGCAACCAGGCCGTCAAGATGTCGTCATATTCTGACATCATCCAGGCCCCGGTTTCGGGTTACCCTTCGCCCCCCATGCGCATCCTGTTCGTACCGGTCTCCGCCCCCACCGGCTCGGGGGAATACGTGCGGTCCCTCGCGATTGCCACGGCCCTGCGCGCGATGACGAACGCCGAGATCTCCTTTGTGCTGAACGCCCACGCGCCGTATGCCGCCGCCGCACCCTTCCCGGCTGTGCTGCTGCCCTCGTCCCCGACTTTTCACCCCCGCGAAGTATCGGCATTGATACGCGATCAGCGGCCGGATCTCGTCGTCTTCGATAACGCCGGGCGCACCGCGCAGTTGAAGGCCGCGCGCGACAGCGGCGCGCGGGTCGTCTACATCAGCTCCCGGCCACGCCAGCGGCGCAAGGCATTCCGGCTGAAGTGGCTGCCGTTGCTCGACGAACACTGGATCGCCTGGCCCGAGTTCATGGCCGGTCCGCTGAGCGCCACCGAGCGGCTCAAGATGCGCTACGGCGCGCGCCGCCCGACGGTCCGGTTCTTCGACACGATCGTACCGACCCCGACCGACGCGGAATCCGTGGCCGTGGCAGCCCGCTTCGGACTCGAGCCGGACCAGTTCGCGCTCGTGATCCCGGGAGGCGGTGGCGCGCACCCCGGGGCGAAACAAGGCCCGCGCACCATGGCCGCAGCCGCGCTGCGCCTGGCGCGCAGCGGCCACCCGACTTTGCTGGTCGGACCGCACGGCGAGGTTGCAGGTCATGGCACTGGCCTGCGGTACTCGCCGCATCTGCCGATCCGGGACCTCGCGGCGCTGATGGCGCGCGCACGGGTCGTGGTCGCCAACGGCGGCGATACGCTGCTGCAGGCGCTGTCATTCCAGCGACACTGCGTCGCGGCGCCGCTCGCGCAGGATCAGGTGGGACGCATTCGCCATTGCACCGATGCGGGCATCGCCACCGGCGTCGGGCTCGACGAGATGGAAGTGGCGCGCGCGGCCGAGGAATTGCTGCATGATGGCGAACTGCGCGCGGCACAGGCCGTGCGGATTGCGCAGCGGCCGATACGTAACGAACTCGAGGTCGCCGTGGATGCGCTTGTCAGACTCGCGGCGTAAGGAGTGGCGGCCGGCCGCGCGCTTAGCAGTGACGATAGGCGCGGCGCTATTTGGCGCCCTCGCCGGCACCGCGCAGTCGCGCGGCGTCTCGCCCTACCTGCCGCTCAACCTCGAGCCCGAAATGGAGCGGCAGATCGAGCAGGTGCTCACCCTGGCCGACAAACCGTTCCTCACGCGCCCCATCGCGGCGGCGGTGGTGTGGGACGCGCTGCCGGCCGCCTGCGCGCGCGACCAGGCACTGTGCCGCAGCGTCGAGCGCTACCTGAAGCGCTACATGAACCGGGTGGGCATCGCCGAGGCTTCGATTTCCAGGGCGGCGACTGGCGGCGCGTCGCGCACGGTGCCGAATCGCCATGGCCTGCTCACCGACAGCGGCTGGGAGGCATCGGCCCGCGTTTACTGGCAGCCTTTCGACCACGCGCTGCTGACCCTGGGCGCCGTCGCCTACGAGGGCGGCATTTACGATGGCGACGTGACACCCACGGGTTCGCTGCTGAGCCTCGGCTGGAGCTTCGCGCAGCTCGACATGGGGTTTCGCGATCACTGGCTGTCACCTTTCTCTGACAGTGCCATGCTGCTCGCCACCGAGGCTCCGACCATGCCCTCGGTCACGATCTCGAACTACATTCCGCTCACCCGCCTCGACATCCATTACGAAGTGTTCGCCGCGCAGATGTCCGAGTCGGACGACATCGTCTTTGAAGAGGGCTTGACGTCGGGAAATCCGAACATCGCGGGCCTGCACCTGTCGATCGAGCCGGTGAGCGGTTGGTCGCTCGGCTTCAATCGCATCATGCAGTTCGGCGGCGGCGATCGCGATGACTACTCCTTCGGTGATGTCGTCGACGCGTTCTTCAACCCCTCGAGCCACGACAATGCGAGCGATCCGGGCGAGTCCGAGTTCGGCAACCAGGTCGCCGCGATCACCAGTCGCTTCGTGTTCCCGGGCGCCGTGCCGTTCTCCGTTTATGCGGAATACGCGGGTGAGGACACGTCGCGCGGGCGCAATTACCTGCTCGGCAATTCCGCCCTGTCGGTCGGCATCGACTTTCCGCTGTTGTGGGAGCGCTTTGATCTGACGCTCGAGTTGTCCGAATGGCAGAACAGCTGGTACGTACACCATATCTACGGCGATGGCCTGACGAACGAGGGCCGCGTCATCGGTCACTGGGGCGCCGACCAGCGCGTCGTGAATGACGGCGTCGGCGCGCATAGCGCCATGGCGCGATTCGGTTGGCGACCACCGTTCGGCGGCAGCTTCGCGCTGCGCGGCCGGGTGATCGAGAACGAGTCCTACTCCGCAACCGCGTACGAGCGCGGCTACGACCTCGCATTGAGTTACGCGCGTCCGGTCGGCGCGTTCTCGCTCGGCGGCGAGATCTACGCGGGCCGCGACGTATTCGGCGAGGATTTCTCGCGCATCGCCGCGTTCGTGCGCTACGCGCCGCAGGGCGGCGCCGGCAGGGCGCACCCGATGTTGCCCGCCGAGCCGGGTCAGCGCGAACGTGCGTCGGGCGCGGATCTGTTCGTCGATCTCGGCGCCAACGCCAACCAGGTGCGCATCGATCTCGACGACGACCTGCCGAGGACCACGACCGACAGTGAGGCCGGGATGCACCTCGGCATTGGCGCCCGGCGCCAGGTCAGCGAGCGCCAGGACCTCGGCGTGCGCGTCGAGTACGACGACATCGGCGGCCACGCGCTGATCGGCGTGCGCGCGCTCGACTACCGCTACCGCTTTGCCGGTCCGCTTGCGCTCACCGGCTTCGTGGGCGCCGCGCGCTACGACCTCGCGACTCCGGCGTACGGGCTCTACATCGGTGCGGGTATGCAGTGGCGCGGCGTGCTGCGATCGAACTTCGATCTCTCGCTCGACCTGCGCTACGCATCGAAGGTGGCGCGCGACGATCTCGTCGACGGTGACCCCGTCGGCGGCCGCCCCGACAGTTTCTACGACATCGCGAGCGCGGCGCTGTACCTCAGCTACCGGTACTGAGGTAGCGCGCGCACAGGCGCTCGAACGGCGAGTCGGCGGCGAAACGCGCGTCCTTGTCGAAGCCGGGCGATTGCGCGGCCATGTTGTTCCACAGGTGCACCGCGCGACATTCCGCACCCCAGGACAGTGCGCCGCCCGGCGCGGACTCGAACAGCGTGCGCCAGCGCGCCGCCGGAACAGGATAGAAATGCGCACTGGGCAGTGCGCGCTCGAGATAGCCGAGATGACGGGCCGCAGCGGTCAAGCCTTTGGGCCCAAGCTCACCCCAGCGCAGTCGATCGCGCCGATCGCCCTGCAGGTAGCGACGTCGCAGCTTGCGCAGCCGCAACCGCCACCCGTCGTAAGCGTGAATGCGGTTCGGGTTCTCGCAGCTCTCCGCCAGCCAGCACGCGAGGGGGTGGCCGGCCGGCAGGCCGAGAATCGCATTGTTGACCTGGCGCTCGTCTTCCCACGCGAAGATCTCGGCCTGCGGATACGTGAGCGGCTGCAGGCAGGCGACGTCCATGTCTGCCCAGATGCCGCCGCGCGCGGCGAGCAAGCGGTAGCGGAACCAGTCTGCGAACAGCGCCACCGATCCGGTACGACGATGCAGGAACAGCGACTCGCGCGGCAGGATGTCCGCGGCGTCGCGCACGCGCGCGCCGGCCGGTACGCCCCGCGGCTCGTCATAGACATGGAGATCGACGGCGTGGCCGTGATGCAGGAAAGACGCGACCGCAAGGCGCTCCATGCGCGACAACGCTGGACCGTGCCAGAACATGTGGATGGTGGTCATGCGCACCGCGCTCGACTCTGCATTCTATCGGGCCGCATCTGGCAAGCACTGTGAGGCCTTTCATGCCCCGTCGGTCGCCGCCGTATCAACCTGCGGACAAAATCTGCGAATTTGTCCGGAGGTTGCCACGGTGCGGCCGGGAGACCCCAAACGCCCGGCCTCGCCATCACCGAGACAGCCGCCTTACGCGGCAGGTCATAGCCCCCTACTTCCAGCCGCGCAGCACCTTGAGCAGCGGCCGCAGGTGCTCGGGCACCGCCGCGGGGCCGGCCCCGGCGCCAGCGGTTGCGCCCGGTCCGGCGCCAGCCTCTTCCCCAGTCACCGCCGGCACGAGTTCCGCGCACAACTTCTTGCCAAGCTCGACGCCCCACTGGTCGAACGCGTTGATGCCCCAGATCACGCTCTGCGCGAACACCTTGTGTTCGTAGTGCGCGATCAGGCGGCCGAGCGTTGCCGGGTCGAGTGCGTCGAAAGTCAGCAGCGACACCGGCCGATTGCCGTCGTGCACCTTGTGTACCGAGCCGGCCACATCGAGCGACTGGCCGAACGCGAAGGCCTCGGCCTGCGCGAGACAGTTCGCGATCGCGAGATCGTGCTGGCCCTGGCGACCGCAGGAGCTGCGCGCCGGCAACAGGAAATCCAGCGCCGCGCGCGGTGTGCCCTGGTGCAGCAGCTGGAAGAACGAATGCTGCGCGTTGTTGCCGGGCTCGCCCCAGATCACTGGTCCCGTGGTCCACTGCACCGCGGTGCCGCCCTGCGTTACCGACTTGCCGAGGCTCTCCATCTCGAGCTGTTGCAGGTACGCGGGAAAGCGCGCGAGGCGCTGGTCGTACGGCAGCACCGCGAGCGTGGGCAGCGCGAGGAAGTTGCTGTTCCAGACGCCGAGCAGGGCCGCGAGCGCCGGCAGGTTCGCGCCCCAGGGCGCCGAAGCGAAGTGCTCGTCGATGTCCCGGCCGCCGTCGAGGAACGCGAGGAAGCGATCACGGCCGATGGCAATCGCGAGTGACACGCCGATAGATGACCAGATGGAGTAGCGCCCGCCGACCCAGTCCCACATCTCGAAGCGATAGTCGGGGTGTACGCCAAAGGCATTCATCGCCGCAGTGTTGACCGACACGGCTGCGAAGTGATCCGGCACCGCCGCCTCGCCGAGCGCGCCCGCGACCCACTCGCGCGCCGCGCGGGCATTGGCCAGGGTTTCCTGCGTCGTGAAGGTCTTCGAGGCGACGATGAACAATGTCGTGGCGGGATCGGCCGTCGCGATGAGGTCCGAAATCTGGCAACCATCGACATTCGAGACAAACGCGAGCCGGGGCGCGCCCTCCGTGTAGCGCTGCAGCGCCTGGACCGCCATCGCCGGCCCCAGGTCCGAGCCGCCGATGCCGATATTGACCACGGTCTTGAAGCGGCGACCAACGCGCTCGGCGAAATCGAGCATGCGCTCGCGTTCCGCCAGCACCATCCGCTCGACCTGCGCGCCACCAAGCTGCTGGCCGGCGCGCTGGCGCAGCGCGACGTGCAGCACCGCGCGCTTTTCAGTCGTATTGATCTGCTCGCCGCGCCGCATCGCCGCGGTCGCCTCGCGCAGACCCACGGCCTCGGCGAGCGCCGCAAACGTGGCAAGCACCTCGGTATCGACCCGTTGGCGCGAGTAGTCGAGCAGCAGGTTGGCCGCCTGCGCCGAGCAGTGCTCGAAGCGCTTCGGGTCGGCCGCGAACAGCTCGCGCATCTGGCGCGCGCCGGTCATCGAGGTGAGCTCGCGCAGCCGCTGCCAGGGCTGGGTCTCGGGTCCCGCCACGCGCGGTGGCTGCGGGGCAGGTGCGCTCACCGGTAGAACGCCGCGATGCGCTCCACCACGAACTGCAATTGCGCTGACTCGAGCTCGGGATAGATCGGCAATGCCAGCGTGTCGGCCGCGGCCCGCTCCGACTCCGGGAAGTCGCCGGTCGCGTGGCCGAGGTAGGCGAAACACTTCTGCAGGTGCAGCGGCACCGGGTAGTAGATCTCGGTCCCGATGTCGCTCGCGGCGAGATGCGCGCGCAATGCGTCGCGCTCGCGCACGCGGATCACGTACTGGTTGTAGATATGACGCCCGCCGGGCACGGCGTATGGCGTAACCACGGCGCTGCCCAATGCGGCTTTCGCAAACGCCTCGTCATAATAAGCCGCATTGCGCTGGCGCCCCGCCGTCCAGGCATCGAGGTGCGGCAGTTTCACGCCGAGCACCGCTGCCTGCAGCTCGTCGATGCGGAAATTGCCGCCGATGAAGGCGTGGTAGTACTTCGGTTCCCCGCCGTGCACGCGAAAGACGCGCAGC
>CADEFJ010000095.1 GCA_902826575.1 uncultured Pseudomonadota bacterium
GTCGCATGACCAGCAGCGTTACTGCCCAGCTGACGATCTGGCTGGACAGCTTTGCGAAGGCGACCCACTTGAGGCCGGCAAGCGTCTGCTTTTCGACGCTCATCCTGGGTAACGCATTGAGTCGGGCGAATCAATTCGTGCGGCGGTATGAGCCAGTGCGTTGTCGAGCAGCTCCACCTGCTTCAGCAGATGCGAGGTGTCGCGAATTTGCAGCCCCTGCAAGGCGTATGCAGCCATGACACGGTCCGGGCGCAGCACGCCGCGAAATCGTCGCAGCTGTGACAGATAGCCCAGCGCACCGCGCAAGGCATCACGCCGGATGCGCGAACCGCTGATGCGCTGCGGCGTCTTCCATTGGTCGAACGCGCCGGGCGGCATCGGCACCGGGCAGGCCTCGTGGCCCGGGTAGACCTGCCAGCCGACGGACAGTATTTCCGGAGGAAAGCGCTTCAGCCACGCGTGGTACATGTGATGGTAGTGGCAGAAATCCATTGGCAGCCGGCAGACGATGCGCAGCACCTCCGGATCGAACAGCGGCTCGATGAATTCGAACGGGACGAGGTCGATCTGCTCGAAGTGGAAGGCGAGCAGGCGCCGCTGGTCATGCTCCATGCGAAACACGTACAGCGCGCGGGCGGGCTCGGCGCAGCGAATCTGCGCAAGCTCGGCCATCAACGAATCAAACGGCAGGCCCTCGGCCCAAGCTGCCGTCGCGCCGCGTAGCAGTTTGCCGCTCAAGCTGAATTTCTTCGCATTGATGAAATAGCGCGCAGCGCCCGCCGTGTCACCGGCGTTCAGCAGCTCAGTGGCCTCCCTGGCCATCTTCGTGTGGCCGAGACCGAGGCTGCCGCCATTGCCGCTCCACATCTGTCGCGGTGTGCTCGGCAGATCCGGGTACTGAGGTCCAAGTCCCGCAATCAGCGTGTGCAGGCGCTTTGCCAGGCTGTTACCCGCTTCCTCGAGCGGGCGTGGCACGAAATGGTGCGTGAGGCCGAGCTGCTGCGCGTACAAGTGCGCGAGTACGTCATCCTGCGAGCCCTGCCACGAGACATTGAGCGAGTGCACCTCGAGGCCCCGGCGCCACAGTTCCGTGGTGACACTGCGCGAATCGAGACCGCCGCTCAGGGCGGAGAACACCACCCGGCGGCGGCCCGCGCGCAGTGCGACGGCGCGCTGGAACTCGATGTACAGTTCGTCGAGCGTACCGTCGATGTCCGTTTCGATCGCTGTGCACGCGTCCCGGTCGAATTTCCAGTACCGGTCGGTGGTTTCCCGCCCGCCGTCGAAATGCAGCAGCGTGCCGCCCCGAAGGCAACTTACTTCCTTGTAGCGTGTGCGCTCGCCGAGCGGTACGCCGAAGGCGGCGGTCTCGAGCACGCCCTGCAGGTCGGTGGTCAGCCGGATGCCCGGCAACGTCTCGATCAGGCGCATTGCGCCCGAGAAAACCAGCACGTTGTCGCCGCGGTAGACATACAGGGAGCGCACGCCGACACGGTCGACCCCGAGTGCGAGGCGCTGCTCGCTGCGGCGGTAATGTACGAGGTTGAAATAACCGCGCGAGGCCAGCAGCGGAGGGCGCAGGTCGGCGGGTTCGAGTCCGGCGAGGATCGCCATGTCGTCGATCCTGCCACGCCGCTCGATACCGTTGCCGAAGATCGCATCGCCCGAGAGTGCGGTGACGCACCGGTCGTCGACCGACCAGCCTGGGTCATCGAATGCGCCGAGGTCCAGCTTCAGGACGCAGAGCCGACCATCGTCGAACTCGCTGACTGTTCCGGTGCTGCCGCGATCCAGGTGAGTGCGCAGGTGGGAGCGCCAAGCATCGGGAAGGGCGGCGCCCTGGCGCAGCCCGTAGATACCGCAAACGAGAGACATCAGTAGTCGACTTTCAATCCCACCAGCGCAGACGCGTGCCGTGACGATACTCGGTCAGCAGGTTCTCGTCTGTGATGACCTGCGCATCCGCACTCGTCGCCTCGTACGGGCGGAATTTTGCCACCATCGAGGCGATTTTTGCCGTCACCCGCGGGTCGTCCACATTGACGTGCCTGCCGTGCGGTAACCGCACCCGCGCGAGCCTGCGCGCGGCGGTCGCGAAGTCAAGGCTCAGTTCGCGATTCGAGGCCACGACGAACGTGTCGAATGCATAAACGTGCGGAAACACGGCTCTCGCGGTGGCGTAGGCGTCGGGCGAGCCGGTGCTGTTGAAGGCGTAGATGCCCCCGTCCGCAAGGCGGTGGCGCGCGAGTTCCATGAACTCCCGGCTGAGCAGCATCGTCGTGTAGGCGCGCCAGTAGAAGGTGGTGTTCACGACGATGAGGTCGAATCTCGCGTTCTCCTGCTCGGCGAGCCATTTGCGCCCGTCGTCCCAGATCAGGCGCACACCCGGGGCCGTCGCCGCGGCACGCACCTCCGGGTAGCGGTCGATCAGTTGCGAGTAGCCGGGGTTGATCTCGAGGACGTCCAGGGCGTCCATCGACGGGAAGCCGGCAAGCACACCCATCCAGCTTCCGCTGCCAAGGCCGATCTGCAGGATCCGGTCGGGCGAGGGGTGCAGGGCCGCCAGCAGGTAGACACGCCGGATGCCGTTCGAATCCACCAGCAGGTCGGTGTTCACGCGCCCGTCGTAGGTGTTGCCGCCATACACCCAGTCACCACCCACGACGCTTGCGCGCGTGTGCAGGATGCCGTGCCGGTTCTGGAGTACGAAATTGACGGGTCCGTTTTCCGACGAGTCGCGCTGGATGAGCGTCGTCACGACCGGAAACTGCAGCGCGAAAACCGCCGCGGCGGCCACCGGTGCGGCAGGCAGCAACAGTTTCAGGGGTTGGTGCCGGCGGACCAGGCAGGCGAGGCCGACTGCCGCCGTGAGCAGGCCTACTGCGACGAAGGTCGCTTCGAGCGAGAAAGCCTGCAGCAGGACCATGCCGGTTACCAGCGGGCCCATCGTCGAGCCGAGGATATTGGCGAAGTACACGCGCGAGACGGATACACCCACCTTGTCGCCCGACGCCACGGTGCCGAGATGGTGCGCAATCGGGAACAGGATGCTCTTCAGGAAGGCGCTCGCCGCGATCAGCGCGGCGAGGCCGATGAGGTGAGTCGGCGCCGGCAGCGCGAGCGCCTGCACGGCGACCCACGGCAGGGCGAGGTCGACGAGGCCCGCGATCACGAGCACTATGCCGCCGACATGGACGAGGTCGGCGCTGCGCTCGCAGAAGCGCCTGCCCGCTACGGCGCCAAAGGCAATGCCGATCAGGAATGAGCCGAGCACGAAGCCGAACGTCTGGGGCAGGCCGCCGGTGGCGAAGCTCATCAGTCGCACCCACAGGATTTCCTGGCTCAGGCTCAGAAACCCGACAGAGAACGACAGGAGGCGCGCAAACCAGATCATTGCGGCCGCCGCGATGCGAGCAGCGCCGCGGTCGCGACGGCAAAGTTGATGACCACGGCGGCACGGATGCTGCCACCGATCGTCAGGTAATTGAACACGACCAGGCCGGTGGCGTAGGCGCCTGCCGCCGCACCGAGCGTGTTGACGAAGTAGAGCGTGCCCACCGTGACGCCCACTGAGTGATAGCGGCCGTAGAAGTGTGCGATGAGCAGCGGCAGGGTCGCCCCCATCAATAGTGTCGGCACGAGCAGGATCGCGAAGCTCGACGTCGCCAGCATCACCGGGCCGGCGTGTGAAAGCGTCTCGCCTATCCCCATGATCACCCAGGGGCTCGCAATCCCGAACAGGCCGATCGACAACTCGACGAATCCGAAGACCCGCAGGTGCCTGGTCGGGAATCGATCCGCCAGCCAACCGCCGAGCAGCGAGCCGATCCCGAGACCGAGCATGAAACATGAAACGATTATGGTGATCGACTCGAGGTCGACGCCGAACTCGGCATAGAGGAGCCGCTGCCAGGCAACCTGGTAGGTGAGTGCCGAGACACCGGAAAGGAAGAACGCTGCGAGTACCAGCCATTCGGCGCGCGGCGCCGATCCCGCCTTCTGTGTTGGGCCGGCGCTGTGCGCCGTGTTCTCGCGTACCACGTCCATGTGGCCCCCCAAAGCCACCCCGATGGGGGATTCTATAAGAAAATCAGTAATGTCTAGGACAAATCTGACTTAATTCCGATACCCGTCGCCTGACCCAGCGAGTCGTCCTTGATCAGTTCTGCTACCCGGTACAGGGGGTCGAGGAGGGCGATCTCATGGCCGTTACGGTCCCCCGCCCGCGTGTTCGACAGCAGGTGCAGCTCGGTGCAGCCGAGTAGCCAGTGGTCGACCTCGTGGGCGGCGAGGACACGGGCAAGCCGCGCCTGGGCCTCGACGGGGTCGCAGTTCTCCTTGAGCGCGTAGATCGTGTCGTGAACCGCCTGCTGCTCGTCGGCGCTCGGGAAACGCACGCGACCGGCGAGCTGCGGCCAGTGCCGGGCGCTCTCGAAGAGCCCGAGTTTGCGCGTGCCGTTCGTGCAGAGAACGAGGATATCCCCCTTGCACTCGAGCGCTGCGTCGACCGCCACGTCGAGCAGCGAGACCAGCCGCTCGCGCACCGCGATCGGCAGGCGCGGCGCGATGCGGTGGATCGTGAAACAGCAAAACAGGATGTGGTCGGCGCCCAGTGCGAGCAAGGACTCGGTTGCCTGGGTGGCGCGCGCAAGGATCTCGTCCTCCTCGCCACGCAGGAACGATTCGGTGCGGTCGGGAAAGGTCGGGTCCGAAAGCAGCAGGATGCGCGGCGTCTGCTGCTCGGGCACGTCGCGGAACGACCGGTAGATCGTCGCGAGGAACCGTGTCGAGGCGAGCGGGCCGAGGCCTCCGACGATGCCGATGAGCTTGCGCATCAGACGACGATCTCGATCGGGGCCGGGTGGCTCAGGAATCCGAGCGGGCTGGCCGTGAATCCATAGGCGCCACTCTGGAACACGACGACGAGATCACCTATGTCGGCGCGCGCGAGTTCGACGCGATCGCCCAGCAGGTCGAGCGGCGTGCACAGCGGGCCGACGACCGAGGCGATCTCCCGCTCGCTACCCTGCATGCGATTGCCGATGGCGACCGGGTAGTTCTTGCGCAGCACCTGGCCGAAATTGCCCGAGGCGGCGAGGTGGTGGTGCAGGCCGCCGTCGGTCACCAGGAATACCTGGCCGCGCGAGATCTTGCGGTCGATCACCCTGCAGACATACAGGCCGGACTCGCCGACGAGATAGCGCCCGAGCTCGAGCACGATCTCCGCGCCCGGCATCGCGCGTCGGATATCAGGGATGAGCGCCCGCAGGTTGGCGGCGATCGGTTCGAGATCGAGTGGCTGCTCGCCGGGAAAATAGGGGATGCCGAGGCCGCCGCCGATGTTGAGCAATGTGACGGGTGCGGGAGCGTCCTGCGCGAGGCGGGCGGCGAGCGCCACGGTCTTCTGCTGCGCCTCGATGATCGCCTCGGGGCGCAGGTTCTGCGAACCGCTGAAGATGTGGAAGCCGCGAAATTCGAGCGGCAGGGCGCCGATCCGCCGCAGCACTTCGGGCACACGCTCGGCGTCGATGCCGAATTGCTTCGGGCCGCCGCCCATTTTCATGCCGGAAGTCTTGAGCTCGAAGTCCGGGTTGACGCGCACGGCCACCTTCGGCTTGCGCCCGGTGCGCTGCGCGATGGCCGCCAGGACTTCGATCTCGCGCTCCGACTCGACATTCAGTGTGATGTCGCTCGCCGCGGCGTATTCGAGTTCCTCTTCCGTCTTGCCTGGACCCGCGAAACTGACATCGGCAGGGTCCGCACCGGCGCCAAGGGCGGTCCTCAGCTCGCCGGCCGAGGCGACGTCCAGGCCGTCGACGAGGCCAAGCATGTGCCGGACGACCTCCGGCATCGGGTTCGCCTTGATCGCGTAATGCAGATGGATCTCGGCCGGCAGGACGCGACGCAGTGCCTCCACCTTGCGATCCATGACCGCGCGGTCATACACGTAGAACGGCGTGCGGCCAGCCGTGGCGGCGAGGTCGGTGAGTGCGCGCCCGCCGGCCCGCAGGCAGTCGTCCGCGATTTCGAACCAGGGTTGGGCAGCGTGTTTCAAGCAGTGAAGGTCGCTTTGAGTTCAGCGGCAAGCCGCGAGCGATCGTACTTGCCGTTCGGGTTGCGCGGGAGGCTCACGCGCCAGTCGATTTTCGCCGGGACCATGAACGCCGGCAGATCGCGGCGGCAGACGTCGAGCAGCGCGGCATCGTCCGCCGGCTTGCCGTCGGCGGGCGCCGCGACCAGCACTACCGCCTGGCCGAGCGTCGGATGGGGCACACCTACCGCCGCGGCATCCGCGACCAGGCCCGACGCGAACACGATCTCCTCGATCTCCGACGGGCTGACGCGATAGCCGGAGGTCTTGATCATCTCGTCGCGACGACCGATGAAGTAGAGGAAGCCGTCCTCGTCCGCGCGCACCGTGTCGCCCGACCAGACCGCGAGTTCCGGTGTCATCAGGCCCGCTGGGCGTCCGGGTGCCGGCTTGTATCGCTCGGCGGTCTTCTCGGGGTCGTTCCAGTAGCCGAGCGCGACGAGTGAGCCGCGATGCACCAGTTCACCCGGTTCGTTCGGCGCGCAGCGGGAGCCGTCGGGTCGCACGACCATGATTTCGGCGTTGGGGATGGCCTTGCCCATCGAGCCGGGTCGCCGGTCGAGCTCGGACGGCGGCAGGTAGGTCGAGCGGAAGGCCTCGGTGAGCCCGTACATCAGGAACACGCTTGCTTTCGGCATCGCCTGGCGCAGCTTGGCGAGCGTGGCGCCCGGCATCGCGCCGCCGGAGTTCGTGATGTAGCGCAGCTCACCGACCGACTCGTCCGGCCACTTGAGATCCGCGAGCTGCGACCAGAGCGGCGGCACCCCCGCGAGGCCGGTGACCTGCTCGCGCGCCATCATCGTGACGATGTCCCGCGCGAACAGATGATCCATCAGCACGGCGCTGGCGCCGACACAGAAGGCTGTCGAGAGCTGGCTGAAGCCGTAGTCGAAGCTGAAGGGCAGCACTGCGAGCAGACGGTCCGAGGCGCGGTTCTCGAGGTACTGCACGACGCTCTCGGCCCCGGTGACCATGTTCGAGTGCGACAGCACCACGCCCTTCGGACGGCCGGTGCTGCCGGAGGTGTAGAAGATTGCCGCCATGTCCTGGTCGATCACGCGGTGGAAGTTCGCTGGGTGGCCGGCGCGGATCCAGTCACGCCATGCGACGCCCGTCAGCGCGGGCGGCAGCGCCGGCACAGGCGCATCACCCACGATGACGACATGCTGCAGGTCCGGACAGGCGCCCAGTATGTCGTACAGCGCCGTGGCGCGTTCTGCCGAGGTCACCAGCACGCGCACGTTGCAATCGCGCAGGATGTGCTGGGCCTGGGGCCCCTTCAGCACCGGGTTTACCGGCACGAACACGCAGCCGGCGCGCACGGCGCCGAACATCGCGATCACGTTCTCGAACTGCTTCGGCAGGTAGATCGCGACCCGATCCAGGCGTTCGAGGCCAAGCGCGCGCAATCCCGCCGCGCAGGAGTCGACCTGCGCGGCGAGCGCGCCATAGGCGAGGCTCTCGCCCTTGAAGCGCAGCGCGACAGCGGCGTCGGCGCGCGCCGCGGACTCGAGCGCGAGTTCGTGCAGCAGGCGCGTCATCAAGTCGCGGACGGTGTCTCGGTCGGCGTTTCGGCCGCGGCCGGACGCTGCCGCACGGCTTCGGCGAGCGCATGCAGGAAGTCGGCGGCGAAATAGCGCTTGGCCGGATCGGTGAGGTGGCCACCGTCGTAGGTGTGCTCGGGCGCCAGCAATTCGACCTCGCGGCCATTCGCCTCGAACGTCGCGAGCGTGCCGTCGACGTGCGTGGCCTCGAGTCGCGCGACGTCGAACAGCTCGGCCGGGGAAGACTTGCTCCGCAGCAGCTCGTTGTATTCGCCGCGCATGATGTTGCCGCGGTCGGAAATGGTCTCCTTGCCGATCAGCCGCTTGACCCGGGTCTTCCAGCCCGGCGGTTCGGCCCGCAGCGGCATCGTCGTGTGCAGCACGGTGAGGTTCGGCTGCTGCTTGCGCAGGCCTGCAACCGTGCTCTCGTAACGCTCGAGCAGCGCCCGCGGGTCCTGGTCTTCAGCTTCGGGGCTGAGGTCCGTATAGCAGAACTTCAACAGCGCCACGTCGTACACGGACGGTCCCGGTGTCGTTACATCGGCAACGAAGGCCGAGATCTTGCTGTCCGCGACGCCGTTCTCGCCGACGTTGGCGTGGAACAATCCTGGGCCGGCCGACGCGGGGACGCCGTCCTTGACCTCCTCGATATGCAGCGGCACGCCAGTCTCGGCGATCAGCATCTCGATGCCCTTCAGCATGTTCCGCCCGACGGACTGGTGCGCGAAGTAGACGCGCGCCTGTGAGAGCGTCTCGAGATCGGCCTTGACCTGGTTCAGATCTACTGACACGTCAGTGGGCTCCTGTGCAGTCTGCTGGCAGCCCGCGAGCACGGTCGCGAGCAGTAGGGGCGCGATGGAAAAGAGGCGGGGATTCATCGGGGTGTCACTCCTCGTTGGCGGCAATTCGGGGTGGCTGTGGGTCCGCTGCCATGGCCTCCGGGCGCTTGCGCCAGCCGACGACCCGCCCGGGGTTGCCGGCCACGATCGCGAAGGGCGGCACGGACTTCATCATGATGGTACCAGCCGAGAGAATGGCGCCGCGCCCTATCGTGACGCCGGGCATCACGAAGCAATTGGCGCCGACCCACACGTCGTCCTCGATGACGACGGGCGTCTTGTCCCAGCCCTGTTTCAACCAAGGGGTGTCGGGGTCCTCGAACCGGTGGTTGATCGACCAGACCTTCACGTCCGGCCCCAGGCCGACGTAGTCGCCGATCGTGACGCCGCCGCCGCCGGTGATGAACACGCCCGGCGCGAAGTTGCAGTGTGACCCGATCGACACTTTCTCCGGATTCGTGATCCCGAAACCCGCCCGCACCACGGTCCCCTCGCCCAGCCGGGCGAGGAAGGCGCGCAGCAGGGGGCGGCGTACGCGCACGCCTATTCCTCGGGGAATATGGCAAATGAACCAGAGAAGCAGCTCGCGGCACTCGTTGCGCGCGTCCCAGTAGAATTGTCGAATCCACATGGCTGAAATAATAAGGGTTCCGGCCAAATAGGGTATGTTTACCAGTTCCGTTTTACGGGGGCATCACGGATGAGCGCGCCTGAGACGTCGGGACCCATGATCGGGCCGCAGCGCACGAGACTCGCCGTGCTGCGGGCCGAGGGGTCTGTGCTCCTGGCGTCGATTTTCATCGTCGTCGTGGCCGTCGGGGTCTGGGTCAAGCTGGCCCAGCTCACACTGTCCACCGGCTACCTCGCAATTGCGCGCTTCCTTGGTTACTCGCATGAGTCCGAGCTTGCGTGGTGGCAGAAGCTGAGCTTCCTGCGGCTCGACCTGCTGATCCAGGTCCTCGCGCTGCCGATCGGCTTTGCGCTGCTTCTGCGCGCTCTGCCGCGTGCGGTGCGCGCACCGACCGCGGCAGTCGTGGCGATCGTGCTTTGCACGATCTATTTCTTCGAGCTGCAGTCGCTCGGCAGCATCGGGCGCTACCTGACGCCCGATCTGATCAAGGATGCGATCTTCTGGGCCGCCGACTTCCCGGAATCGATTGGTGAGTACGTGAGTCCGCGCGGTGCCATGAAGCTCGGCGGGGCCGTGGTCGCGATTGTCATCCTCGCGGTGGCGGCGGCGCGCCGTTCGCGCGGTTGCAGCGCGGGCCCGCTGGTGCGCGTGGTCGAATTCGGCACGCTCGCAGCGCTCGCCGGCAGCGTCGTGCTCACGCTCGTTGCCTCCGCGGCGCCCGTACCCAGTCTCGCACCGCATCGCAGTGCGTTGCGCACGATGGGGCAGGCAATGCTGCCGGATCGCGTCACCTACGAAATGCCGCGGGACGCATCGCGCGAGGAACTCATCGCGCTCTACCGCCGCGCCGCGCGGCAAACGGGCGCCTCGTCCCCGACCGAGACCACCGGGCTCGATGCGGGTCACGACGTGATCGTGTTCATCATGGAGACCGGTCCCGCGCGCAGCTACGATCCGATCGCCGACCGCGACTCGCTGCCGGGCGTGTCGGCGCTGCTCGATCGCTCGTTCGTCGCGCGCCGTCACCTCACCACCTATCCGTATACGAGCGATGCAGTCTTCTCGATCCTGACCGGGATGTACCCGATCGGACGCGGCGCATTCCTGCGCACGGCACGCCGGATGAGCGGCGCGGGCCTCGTGCCGCCGTTGGAAGCCCTCGGCTATACGGGTGCCGTATACCTGCCATACCCGGATTCCTTCGAGAACGATACGGCGATGTACGCCGTGGGGGGGATTTCGAAGACCTACATCGCCGACCGCAATGAGGCTGAGCGCTTCACGCGCGCGGCGCAGCGTGCACGGCAGACCATTGAGTCACTGCCGGCCAATTCGCCCGCACGGCGCGAACGCGGCGCGTTGCTCGAGGAACGGCTGACCCACGACCACATGGCGCTCGACGCGATGATTGCCGACATCGTCGCCAGCAAGCGGGCCGGCGAGCGTTTCGTTTCGCTGTTCG
>CADEFJ010000096.1 GCA_902826575.1 uncultured Pseudomonadota bacterium
TTGAGTCAGTGGACGTCGGCGCAGGCGAGTCCGGCGGGCCCCGCACCGATGATCACGACACGGCGCACGGTCGGCGCGACGTTCGACATGTCGGGTTTCCAGCCCTGCTTCAGCGCCTCGTCGGTGATGTACTTCTCGATCGCACCGATCGAAACCGCTCCGAGGCCGTCGTTCAGCGTGCAGGCGCCTTCGCACAGCCGGTCCTGCGGGCAGATGCGCCCGCACACTTCGGGCAGCGAGTTGGTTCGATGCGAGAGTTCGGCGGCCTCGAAGAGATTGCCCTCCTCGATCAGCTTGAGCCAGTTCGGGATGTAGTTGTGCACCGGGCACTTCCACTCGCAGAACGGATTGCCGCATGACAGACAACGCCCGGCCTGCTGCGACGCCGCCTCGGCGTCGTAAGGCCGGTAGATTTCGGCGAACTTCGCGATGCGCTCGTCGACCGCGAGTTTGTCGGGATCGCGGCGGGGGATGTTTAGGAATTGTAAGTGCTTGTCGGACATTGGAGTGCTTAGGGCTGAGAGCTTAGGGCTGAGGGCCAGAGGAAGACCGTGGTTCGGCGTGTGGCAGGGCTCGTGGCGCATGGCGCGGCGCGCGCCGTGTGGCGTGCGCTCCGGCTCTGGCTCTAAGCTCTAAGCTCTCAGCTCTAAGCCGTGTCTTCATGCCGCTCGCCTCAAGTTTTCGATCAGGCTGTCGATCGAGGCGGCCTTTGGTTTCACGACCCAGAATTTGCCGACAAAAGAGCGAAAGTCATTCAGCAGTTCCTCGCCCCAGACGCTGCCGGTCTCCTCGACGTGGCGCCCGATCAGCGCGCGCAGGTGCTGCACGTGTGACTGCATCGCCTCGACCTGGATGCGCGAGATGTCGATCAGTTCGTGGTTGTAGCGGTCGACGAAATCGCGCTCGAGATCGAGCACGTAGGCGAAGCCGCCGGTGAAGCCCGCGCCGAAGTTGACGCCGGTGCGGCCGAGCACGCACACGACGCCGCCGGTCATGTACTCGCAGCAATGATCGCCCGCGCCCTCGACGACCGCGATCGCGCCGCTGTTGCGCACCGCGAAGCGCTCGCCGGCAACGCCCGCGGCATACAGCTCGCCACCGGTCGCGCCATACAGGCAGGTGTTGCCCATGATGATCGTGTCGCGATGGACGAAGCCTGCGGTACCGGGATGGCGCAACACGATCCGCCCGCCCGCCATGCCCTTGCCGACATAGTCGTTCGCGTCGCCCTCGAGATGCAGGTGCAGCCCGCCGGCATTCCAGACCCCGAAGCTCTGGCCGACATTGCCGGTGAGCCGCACCGTGAGCGGATACCCCGCCATACCCTGGTCGCCCCAGCGGCGCGCGATCTCGCCCGAGACGCGCGCGCCGATCGAGCGGTTGAAATTGCCGACGCTGTAGCGCCACTCGCCGCCACTGCGCGCTTCGATCGCGCCGCGCATGTCGGCCACCATGCGTTCGGCCAGCTCGCCCTTGTCGAACGGCGGATTCGACGGAGCGCTGCAGTACTGCGGCCGATCCTGCGCGAGGCCGGCGGTCGACAGGATCGGCGCCAAGTCGAGCTTGCGCTGCTTCGCGGTCTCGCCCTCGAGGATCTCGAGCAAATCCGTGCGACCGATGATGTCGGCGAGCCGCGCAACGCCAAGACCGGCCAGGATCTCGCGCACTTCCTCCGCGACGAAGCGGAAATAGTTCATCACCATTTCCGGCAGGCCGATGAAGTACTTCGAGCGCAGCACGTTGTGCTGGGTCGCGACACCCGTCGCGCAGTTGTTCAGGTGGCAGATGCGCAGGTACTTGCAGCCGAGCGCGACCATCGGCGCGGTGCCGAAGCCGAAGCTCTCGGCGCCGATGATCGCGGCTTTCACCACGTCGAGGCCGGTCTTCAGGCCGCCGTCGGTCTGCAGGCGCACCTTGTGGCGCATGTCCATCTGTCGCAGTGTCTGGTGCGTCTCGGCGAGACCGAGTTCCCAGGGCGTGCCGGCATAGTGGATCGAGGAAATCGGACTTGCGCCGGTACCGCCGTCGTGACCGGACACCGTGATCAGGTCGGCATAGGCTTTCGCGACGCCCGCCGCGACAGTGCCGACGCCTGGCTCGGCGACCAGCTTCACCGACACGAGCGCGGCCGGATTGACCTGCTTCAGGTCGAAAATCAGCTGCGCGAGATCCTCGATCGAATAGATGTCGTGATGCGGCGGCGGCGAGATCAGCCCGACACCGGGGCGCGCGAATCGCAGGCGCGCGATCATTTCGTTGACCTTGTGCCCAGGCAACTGGCCGCCCTCGCCCGGCTTCGCGCCCTGCGCGACCTTGATCTGCAGCACTTCGGCGCTCACCAGGTAGGCGGGGGTCACGCCGAATCGCCCCGAGGCGATCTGCTTGATCTTCGAGTTCTTCTCGGTCCCGTAGCGCGCGGGATCCTCGCCGCCTTCGCCCGAATTCGAGCGCGCGCCGAGCCGGTTCATGGCGACGGACAGCGCTTCGTGCGCCTCGGGCGAGAGCGCGCCGAGCGACATGCCGGCGCTGTCGAAGCGCTTGATGATCGCGTCGACAGGCTCGACGTCGTCGATCGCAAGTGGCGCCGCGCCGCTTTTCAGGCGCAGCAGGTCGCGAAAGGCCGATACCGGCCGCTCGTTCACGAGGCGTGCGAATTCGCGGTAGTGCCCATAGTCGCCCGTCATCACGGCCGCCTGCAGCGTCGCGATTACGTCGGGGTTGTACATGTGGTACTCGCCGCCGTGCACGTACTTGTGCAGGCCGCCCGGCGCGATCGACTCGCGCGGATTCCACGCGCGCGCCGCGAGCTGCGCCGCGTCCTGCGCGAGGTCGTCGAAGTCGGCGCCCTGCACGCGGCTCTCGGTGCCGTGGAAACACAGGTCGACCACGTGGTCGGCGAGTCCCACGATTTCGAACAGCTGTGAGCTGCGATAGCTCGCGATGGTGGTGATGCCCATCTTCGACATCACCTTGTAGAGACCCTTCCTGATGCCGGCGCGGTAGCGGCGACCGATCTCGAGCCGCTCGGCGGCGTCGAGCTTGAGGCGCCCCTTGAGCATCATGTCGAACAGCGTCTGGTACGCCATGAACGGATACACCGCGGTCGCGCCATATCCGATCAGGCAGGCGAAGTGATGCGGGTCACGCGCCGTGCCGGTCTCGACCAGCAGGTTGCACTTGGAGCGCAGCCCGGTGCGCACCAGCCGGTGGTGCACGGCGCCGGTCGCGAGCAGCGCGTGTATCGGCAGCTTGCCGCGCACGAGATACCGATCGGACAGCAGCAGCACCAGCGTATCGTCGCGCACCGCCCGCTCGGCCTCATCGCAGATGCGCTGGATCGCGGCCTCGAGCGGCTCGTCCTCCGGATACTGCAGGTCGATGAACGCATGCGTGACGCCGAAGTCGGTGAGGCCGAGGATCTGCCGCAGCTTGCGCTGCGAGAGGATCGGCGAGCCGAGCACGATCTGGCGGGCATGTTCGGGCGCCGGCGCGAAAATATTGCACTCCGGACCGATCTGAGTCTGCAGCGACATCACGATCGCCTCGCGCAGCGGGTCGATCGGCGGATTGGTGACCTGCGCGAACTGCTGGCGGAAATAATCGTAGAGCGATCGGACCTGGTGCGACAGCACCGGCATCGGCGTGTCGTCGCCCATCGAACCGATCGCCTCGCTCTCGTCGGCCGCGAGCACGCGGATGATTTCGTCGCGCTCCTCGGCCGTGATGTTGAACATCTTCTGGTACAGGCCGAGCGTGTCGCGGTCCATCGGCTCGGCAGCGAGCCTTGGGTCGATCAGGTCGGTCTCGAGATAGCGCACGCCCTTCTTGAGCCAGGTCTTGTACGGATGGCGGGTCTTCAGGATCTGGTCGATGTCGCGCGTCGACAGCAGCTTGCCGTCGTGCAGGTCGAGCGCGATCATGTCGCCCGGGCCGAGCTTGCCCTTCGTCACGATGTCCGCCGGCCGGTAGTCCCACACCCCGGTCTCGGAGGCAATGGTCAGGTGGCGGTTCTTCGTGATCACGTAGCGCGCCGGACGCAGGCCATTGCGATCGAGCAGGCAGGCCGCATAGCGCCCGTCGGTCGTGACGATACCGGCGGGGCCGTCCCACGGCTCCATGTGGGTCGCGTAGTACTCGTAGAACGCGCGCAGGTCGGAGTCGATCGAGTCGAGTGTCTGCCATGCCGGCGGCACCAGCATCCGCATCGCGTGCAGCACGTCGAGGCCGCCCATCAGCAGCACCTCGAGCATGTTGTCGAGGCTCTGCGAGTCGGAGCCGGTGAGCGACACCAGCGGCTGGATGTCGTCGAGGCTCGGCAGCAGCGGCGAGCGGAACAGCGGACCGCGGGCCACCGCCCAGTTGCGGTTGCCCTGGATCGTGTTGATCTCGCCGTTGTGCGCGAGCAGCCGGTACGGGTGCGCGAGCCGCCACTGCGGCAGCGTGTTGGTCGAGAAGCGCTGGTGGAACACCGCCACCGACGATTCGAGCCGGGGATCGGACAGGTCCGGATAGAACTCGGTGAGATGCTGGGGCATCACCATGCCCTTGTAGACCAGCGTCGAGGCCGACAGGCTCGGCACATAGAACACCGGATCCGACGCTTCGAGCGCCTTCTCGGCACGACGGCGCGCCAGGAACAGCTTGCGATTGAACGACGCCTCGTCGGTGTCCGGAATGCGGCAGTTGACGAACAGCTGCTCGATATGCGGCAGGGTCTTCAGCGCCTCCTCGCCACACGCACGCGCATCGGTGGGCAGCACGCGCCAGCCGGCGATCTCGAGCCCCTCGCGCGCGAGTTGGGCCTCGAGTTCGGCCTTGGCAGCGCGCGCCTTGTCCGGCTTCGGATCCAGGAAGACGTTGCCCGCCGCAAAACGGCGGCTGAGCTTGAGGCCCGCCTCGGCCGCGACGGTACGCAGGAATTTCTCGGGCTTCTTGAGGAGCAAACCGCAGCCGTCGCCGGTCTTGCCGTCGGCAGCGATGGCGCCCCGGTGCGTCAGGCGCGCGAGGGAAACGATCGCCGTCTCGATCAGCCAATGGCTCGGCTGGTCGTCGAGACTGGCGATCAGCCCGAAGCCGCAGCTGTCGCGCTCGTAGCTGTCACGGTATAGCCCGCGTCCGGATGCGGTCATGGTCTTGGCCTCTGGATCAACGAAAGCGCGCTGGGCACACTGCCCCCGCGCCGCAGGCCAACCGCCTGCACGGTAAATTTTTCAAAGGGTTATCGTGGACCGTCACCTGCCCGGACCCGAGGCCAGGGGCAACCCGGGAGCGACGCCGTGCAACACCTTAAACTACTATGCTCTCGATCATACCGGCAGCGACCGTGCGGTCAATTGCGCTGTTCGCTAGTCGTCAAGGAGAGAACATGGCCTCCGCGCGCCTCATGTCGGTACTGCTGCTCGCCGGGACCCTCGTGGCGTGCGGAGGCGGCGGGGACGGCGCACTGACCGGGGGGGGTGGCGGGGGCGGGAGCGGCGGCGGCGGCGGGACCGGCTTCACGCCCGGGGTCTTTCCGGCCTCTTCGCTCAACGAGTCCCGTTGCGCGAATCCGCGCAGCGGCAACGATCCGCTGACGGGGGATCCCTGGCCGGACCTGCCCGGCACCACCCTCAACGAGAAGAACTGGCTGCGCTCGTGGACCCACGAGTTGTACCTCTGGTATCGCGAAGTGACCGACCGCGACCCGACCGGTTACAGCGTGCTCGGCTACTTCGATCTGCTGCGGACCGAAGCACTCACGCCGTCGGGACGCCCCAAGGACCAGTTCCACTTCACCTACCTCACGAGCGAATGGCAGCAGCTGTCGCAATCGGGGACCGCGGCGGGATATGGCCTGCAATGGGCGCTGCTGAGCGTCACCCCGCCGCGCCAGCTGGTGATCGCCTACGTGGAGCCGGGCGGCACCTCGCCGGCAAGCGTGGCGGGCCTCGCGCGCGGTACGCAGGTGCTCGCCATCGACGGCATCGATCTCGTCAACACCAACGTCGGCAGCGAGATCGATGCCCTGAACGATGCGCTCTATCCGTTCGATGCGGGCGAATCGCACAGCTTCACCGTGCAGGATATTGGTGGTGGGCCACAGCGCGCCGTTCTGATGACTTCGGCGAACGTCACGGCGACGCCCGTGCAGAACGTGCGCACGATCGCGACGCCGAGCGGTCCGGTCGGCTACCTGCTGTTCAATGACCACATCGCGACCGCCGAGCTGGGCCTCGTCAAGGCGATCACGACGCTGCGCAATGCGGGTGTCGTCGACCTGGTGCTCGACCTGCGCTACAACGGCGGCGGTTATCTCGACATCGCGAGCGAGTTCGCCTACATGATCGCCGGCGGTGCGCGTACGCAAGGCAGGACCTTCGAGCTGCTGCAGTTCAACGACCAGCATCCGACGCGCGACCCGGTGACCGGCCAGCCGCTCGCACCGCTGCCTTTCCATCCGGTCGCGCAGGACTTCAGTGTGGCCGGCGGCACGCCGCTGCCTTCCCTCGATCTGCCGCGCGTCTATGTGCTCACCGGTCCCGGCACCTGTTCGGCGAGCGAGGCGATCATCAACAGCCTGCGCGGCATCGATGTCGAGGTGGTGCAGATCGGCTCGACGACCTGCGGCAAACCGTACGGTTTCTACCCGTGGGACAACTGCGGCACGACTTATTTCTCGATCCAGTTCCGCGGCATCAATGCGAAGGACTTCGGCGACTACGCCGATGGCTTCTCACCCGTGAATACGGTCGGCACGGTGGGCGAACCGCTGCCCGGGTGCTCGGTCGCGGATGATTTCAACCACCCGCTGGGCGATGCCGCCGAAGCACGCCTCGCGACCGCGCTCCATTACCGGGCAACAGGCCTCTGCGGCGTGCCGCCGAGCGGCGTCTCGGCCGCGGCGCAGGCACAGGTGGGAACGCTGCCGCTCAGGGACGGCGTGATGCGCAAGTCGCCGTGGCTCGAGAACCGGATCCTGCGGCGCTGACTGCTGTTGCATCGTGACCGGCGCGCGCGTAACGTTCGCGCCGCGATGAGCAAGAGCAAAGCGTCCGCCTCCGGCGAACCCGGGGCCCGTCTCCACAAAGTCAGCCAGTACCTGGAGCGGAATTTCCCCGACTTCTTCGCCGAAGCGCGCTTCCAGGTCGGAGACGACGACTATTTCCTCTACTCCCGTTTCGGGCAGTACCTCGCGCGATCCATCGAGCAGCGCCGCGTGCCCCGCGAGAAGATCGCGCGCGGCTTCACCGTGCTCAACAAAATGGCCCGCATCTCCGCCCGCGACCCGGGCGTGCGCCGCATGCTGGTCTCCGGCCCGCTCGAATACCTGGTCGATGCGCCGAAGGCGCGCGCGCTGGCGCGCAAGCGCCTCTCGCCGATCGCGCAGGGTTACCTCGAGAGCCTCTGCGAGTAGATCGGGTGCCGGGTTTTCGGTTCTATTTCCAGTAGCCGCCGCTCTTCCAGGCGTTCCAGGCCACGCGCAGCCAGCGCAGCACCGCGAACGCGGCCCACACGGCCCACGCAAAGACGAGCGCCTTGAACATCCACAGCGGCAGGCTCAGCACCATGGGTTGCGGGAGCGCGCCACCCGTGCGGTCGAGGAACCACGAGTACTGGTTGCCACCCGAACCCGGGCCGGTCACGCCCATGTCGGGCGTCGACAGCAGGCCGTTGCGAATGCCGGAAAAGAGCAGCGACGTGACGGCGAAGAAGGTGAGCACGACGAGCAGCACTTGCACGGTATTGAACCGCCACCGCGCCACCTGCCCTGCCCAGCCTCCTCGCCACTGCATCGCGAACAGCCAGACCGCCACCAGCGCGAGCACACCCCACGACAGGGTCGACAGGCCGAGCCCCAGCAGCACCCACTCGCGGGTGCGCAGCGGCGAGCGCCCGCTGCGCCCGATCAGCCACGCGGTCAGCAGGAAAGCGACGAGTTCGCTCCAGTAGAGGACTGCCGGCCCCACGCCGCTGCCCGCGGCAATCAGGGCCCAACGATCCGTCGGCAACGACAGTGTGGTGCGCAGGTTGCTCACCGGAAGGCCCAGGTCGAGCGGTTCGGGCTTCACGATCGTGCCGACGCCGCCCGCCTGCGTACCCGAAACCGTGACCGTGTGTTCGCCCGGCAGGATCGGCAGCGACAGCGCGCCGTTCTCGGGGCGCAGCGCGAGCACTTCGCCGTCGACATTCACAGACGTGATGCGTACGTCAGGGGCGAGCTTCACGGTGTGTCGCCCGCCCTGGGTCGCGCGATAGCGCACCACCAGGCTGGTATCGGTCGCGCGCTTGCCGATCGACAGCGTGCGTTCGACCGATTCGATCGCGAGCGGTGCGCCCTCGGCGGCGGCAGGCCGCTCGAAGTTCGCGGTCAGCTGCTCGCCGGCGCGCGGGTGGAACTCGAACACCCAGTCGCCCGACCGATCTTCCGGCAGCGTCGCGGCAAAACCATCGAACGTGACATGCCACTGCGCACCCACCGCGAATTCCCACACTTCGACGTAGCGCGCGTCGGCCGCGGCGGCGGTCAGCGAGAGTGAGTCCGCGCGCGGCAGTGACGAGCTCCATGCAACAGCGCTCGCGCCGGCCGGAAACACCGCAAGCGCGGTATTGCCGCCGCGCACTTCGATGTTTTCGCTGAGCACCGCTTCGCCCGCCAGCAACGGCACCGGCAGTGAGAACGCAACACGCTGCGGCGCGATGCGCTCGACGCGCGTCTCGACGCGGGTCTCCGTACCGATTTCGAAGCGGCGCACGACGCGCGCGAACGGCGGAAACTCCGCCGCGATATCGGTGCCCGCGACAGGCTGCGCACCGGCTGCAGCGCGCCGCGAGAAGTCGAGCGAGCCGCCGGGCAGACGCCCATCACTGACACCCGCGACGTCCCAGCCCGATGCGGTGACGGCGACGCGCTTCGGCGCCCATGGAAACACCAGCTGCACCGTATCGGTCGCAGCGATGCGGCCCGACACGACGATCGCGCGCGCACCGGGCTGCAGCGGCAACCACAGATTCTCGTCGCCGCTGCGTCGCAGTACGGGACTCGGCGTACCGTCGACCGTCACGCTGTCGATGAGCCATGCACCGGGCGCAGCGGGTACGGGCACCGCGAGGCGCGCGAGTGCGGTGGCATCGATCGCCAGCGTGAGGCGCGTGGCATCGAGATCGACCCGCGCGGCAAGCAGCTCCGCGCAAGTCGGTTCGCAGTCGGCGGGCTTCGTGAGGCGTGCCTTCAACTCACCGAGCAGATTCGCGTCCGGCAGTTGTGCCGCGGCCGGCGAAGAGCCCGCGACGAGCGCCACCGCGAGGCACGCGGCGGCGAGCAGCGGCGCGGCCCCGCGCACCGGATCGCGCGCCAGCCAGGATCGCCAGCTCGGGGGCAGGTGCTGCTGCCAGCGCGGGCCGGCGCCAGCGAGGAGCAACGCAAACAGCGCCGCGAGCAGCAACACGCCGACGACGCGCCACACGGCCAGCATGAGCGGACCTGCGATGACGAAGCGCACCGTCTGCGATGGCTCGACCGGACCGGACCACGCATAGGCATAGCTGCGGTACTGCCAGGTGGGAATGCCGGGACCTGCCTGCACGACGGTGCCGGGCGCATAACGCTCGGCGCGTCGTGCGCGCGAGCCGGTCACGATGACCTTCGCGTCCGAGCGCCGATCGCGCGCAGCCTGCACCGCATCCTCTGCTGCGGCCACGTCGGCGTGCGCCATTTCCATCTCCACCGGCGACCCTGCGACGGGCGCGGGCGATGCGGGCATCGGCACGGGCATGTCCGTCGGGAGGCTCCACGCCGCCGCGTAATCGCTGTCGAGTTGCGGATGCAGTGCCATTCGCAGCTGCCCCCACATGAACGGCACGAGCGCGATGGCCAGCACCGCGAAACTGATCGTGCGGTAGCGCGCCGCGAAACTGCGCAGGCGCCCCTCGGGCGCCGCGCGCGCCAGCGCGAGCGCTGCAAGCAGGTTGCCCCACAGCCAGATGACCTGCGGCGCATCCTGGTAGGTGAGCGCGAGCGCCGCGAATGCGAGCACGCCGGCCGGTGTGCCCGCGAGCCAGCCGACGAACACTGCGATGATCACCACGCCGAACAGGTTCCACAGGCCCCAGCGTTCGAGCCAGGCCCCCGGTGCCGAATCGACCCCCAACGCGGCGACGAGCCGATGGCCAGGCGGTACATTCAGTTCACCGCTGACTGCTTCGAAGCGCGTCGCCCAACCGGTCGCCGGCAGTGCGCCGCGTGCGCCCGCGCTGCGCGCGACGGTCTGTAGCGACAGCTCGGGTGAGCGCAGCTCGACACCGGTCGAGCCCTCGCCCTGCCCACGGGTGACCAGCAAGGGTTCGTCGCCGAGGCGCGCGCTGCCGAGACTCCA
>CADEFJ010000097.1 GCA_902826575.1 uncultured Pseudomonadota bacterium
GCAGCTTTTCCTTCTCGCCCTCGAGCATTTTCGAGACCGGGATGCCGGTCCACTTGGAGACCACTTCCGCGATCTCCTCGTCGGTCACCTTGTTGCGAACCAGCTGGGTTTCCTTCTGCTCGGCGGCCTGCGCCTGCGCAAGCTTCTTCTCGAGCTCGGGCACGCGGCCGTATTGCAGCTTCGCGACCTCGCCGAGATCGCCCTTCCTGCGCGCCGCCTCCATCTCGAGCTTCACCTTCTCGAGCTCCTCGCGGATCGCGTTGGCACCCTGCAGCGTCGCCTTCTCGCTCTTCCAGATCTCCTCGAGGTCGGCGTACTCCTTCTCGAGCTGCTCGAGCGAGTCCTCGAGCGCCTTCAGGCGCCGCCTGGACGCGTCGTCCTTCTCGTTCTTGAGCGCCTCCTGCTCGATCTTGAACTGGATGATGCGCCGCTCCAGCTTGTCGAGCGCCTCGGGCTTGGAATCGATCTCCATGCGGATGCGCGCAGCAGCCTCGTCTATCAGGTCGATCGCCTTGTCGGGAAGCTGGCGGTCGGCGATGTACCGATGCGAGAGGGTCGCGGCCGCGACGATCGCCGGATCGGTTATGTCGACGCCGTGGTGCACTTCGTAGCGTTCCTGCAGGCCGCGCAGGATCGCGATCGTGTCCTCGACCGAGGGTTCGTTCACCAGCACCTTCTGGAAGCGTCGCTCGAGCGCCGCGTCCTTCTCGATGTACTTGCGATACTCATCGAGCGTGGTGGCGCCGACACAGTGCAACTCGCCGCGCGCGAGCGCCGGCTTCAGCATGTTGCCGGCATCCATGGCGCCCTCGGCCTTGCCGGCGCCCACCACCGTGTGCAGCTCGTCGATGAACAGGATGACCTGGCCTTCCTGTTTCGCGAGATCGTTGAGCACGCCCTTCAGCCGCTCCTCGAATTCGCCGCGGAACTTGGCGCCCGCGATCAGCGCGCCCATGTCGAGCGCAAGGATGCGCTTGCCCTTCAGCCCCTCGGGCACTTCGCCATTGATGATGCGCTGGGCGAGGCCCTCGACGATCGCGGTCTTGCCGACGCCGGGCTCGCCGATCAGCACCGGGTTGTTCTTGGTGCGCCGCTGCAGTACCTGGATCGTGCGGCGGATTTCGTCATCGCGGCCGATCACGGGGTCGAGCTTGCCGCCCGACGCGCGCGCCGTGAGGTCCACGGTGTACTTCTCGAGCGCCTGGCGGCTTTCCTCGGCATTGGGATCGGCGACGGTCTCGCCGCCGCGCACTTCGTCGATCGCCTTCTCGACGCCGGCCTTCGCGGCACCGGCGTCCTTCAGCAGTCTCGCGAGCGTGGCCTTGTCTTCAAACGCGGCGAGCACGAACAGCTCGCTCGAGATGTACTGGTCGCCGCGCTTCTGCGCGAGCTTGTCGGTCACATTGAGCAGGCGGGTCAGATCGTTCGAGACGTGGATCTCGCCGGGCGTACCCTCGACTTTCGGCAGCCGGTCGATGGCGGCCGCGACATCGGCACGCAGGCGCGCCACGTTGGCGCCAGCCTTGACCAGCAACGGGCGCGCGGTGCCGCCCTGCTGGTCGAGCAGGGCCTGCAGCACGTGGACCGGCTCCATGATCTGGTTGTCCGCGCCAAGCGCGACCGACTGGGCATCGGCCAGCGCCGCCTGGAATTTGCTGGTGAGTTTATCCATTCGCATGACGCTTCAATATTGCGCCAAGTGCCGGGGATTCAACCCCCCCTTTATCCATTCCCTCCCACTTCATGGGGGGGGCCTAGGGGCGGGCGTGCGCCATCTGCTCAATCATGCCGATGGTGGCGATTCCGGCCACGATCAAGGCCACCTGCATGGCACTCGCACGCGGATCGAACCTGCGGTGCAGGCCCGGGATCAGGTCGGCCACCGCCACATACAGGAGGCTCGCCGCCGCCATCGCAAGCACATAGGGCAGCGCCCCCAACACCGGTTGCAGGGCGAAATACGCGAGTACACCGCCCAGCACCGCCGCCAGGCTGGTGGCCAGATTCCACCACAGGGCGCGCGCACGCGACCAGCCCGCGTTCAGCAGGACCGCGAAGTCGCCGACTTCCTGCGGGATCTCGTGCGCGGCGACCGCCAGCGCCGTGACGATGCCGAGATTGATGTCGGTCATGAAGGCCGCGGCAATCAGCACGCCGTCGAGGGCGTTGTGCAGGGTGTCGCCGGCGAGCACGAGATACGCGGCGGAGCGGTCGCGATGCGCATCGTGGTCATGGTGGTGGTGATCGTGCCGATGGCCGGTGTGCGCCTCCCACTCCTCTCCATGGCAATGCCGCCACAGCACCAGTTTCTCGAGCATGAAGAACACCAGCAGGCCCGCCACGAGTGCGATGCCGATGGCGTGCGCAGACTCCGCGCCCGCGCCTTCGATGGCATGCGGCAGCAGCGCCAGCAGTGCGGCACCGAGCAACGCACCGGTGGCGAAACTCACGAGGTACGGCAGGCTGCGCCTGCGGGTCGTATCCGGCAGCAGCAGCACCGCGCCGGCACAGGCGGCACTCGCGAGGCCGCTGAAGGCGGTGGCAAGCACAATGATGGCGAGCGTGTTCATGCCTGGTCCTTCCAGATCAGCGCGGCCATCCGCCCGCACCGGCCATCGCGGCGATAGGAGAAGAAGCGCTCGCGGTCGGCATACGTGCAGGACCCGTCGGCGGTCACGTCGCTCACTCCGCACGCTGCGAGGCGCTGGCGCGCGAGAATCCCGAGATCGCACCACCAGCGATCATCCTGGCCCGGTCGAAACGCGGCCTCGGCTGCCCTGTCATGCGCGAGAAAGGCCGAGCGTACGTCCTCGCCGACCTCGAAGTGCGCGGGCCCGATGGCCGGCCCGAGCCAGGCGAGCAGCTGCGCAGCGGGCACTGCCAGCTCGCGCACCGTGGCTTCGAGCACGCCGGCCGCCAGCCCGCGCCACCCCGCGTGCGCGGCACCGATCACGCTGCCATCGCGCGCGGCGAGGAGCACCGGCAGGCAGTCGGCGACCATGATCGCGCAGACGCGGCCGGGCACACGCGTGACGGCGGCGTCGGCGGGTGTGCGGGGCGGCGCACCAGCGCCGATGTCGTTGACCGCGACGCCGTGCACCTGCTGCAGCCAGACGGGGCTCGAGGGCAGCGCGAGTGCGTGGGCGACCCTGCGGCGATTGTCGGCCACGGCCAGCGGATCGTCTCCGACATGCGCGCCGAGGTTGAGCGTATCGAAGGGCGCCGCGCTGGCGCCCCCGGTGCGCAACGTGAACGCGGCGTGCACTCCAGGGGGCATTGCCCATTGCGGCGTGATCCACATGAACGGCATGATCGGGCGTCCGGGCATCGATTGCGAGGGGTATGAAGCGACTATTCTGGCTGGCTGTTGCCGCCACCGGTGCCTATGCACTCGGCGGACTCGCCCTCCACCGCGGCGAGAGCATCAACGCGCTGTGGATCATCGTCGCCGCAGTCTGCATCTACGCGATCGGCTTTCGCTTCTACTCGGCCTGGGTAGCCGCAAGAGTCCTCTCGATCGATGCCACGCGCGCGACACCGGCAGTGCGCCTGGAGAATGGCCGCGATTTCGTGCCGACTCATCGCTGGGTCGTCTTCGGCCACCACTTCGCGGCGATCGCGGGCCCCGGCCCGCTGATCGGCCCGACACTCGCGGCGCAGTTCGGCTACCTGCCGGGCACGCTGTGGATCCTGGTCGGCGCGGTCGTCGGCGGCTGCGTGCAGGACATGACGATCCTGCTGCTCTCCACCCGCCGCAATGGCCGCAGTCTCGGCCAGATGGCGCGCGACGAGCTGGGCCCGGTCGGCGGCATCGCCGCGCTCGCCGGCACCTTCGTCATCATGATCATCCTGATCGCGGTGCTCGGACTCGTCATCGTCAATGCCATGAAGCACAGCCCGTGGGCGACCGCCACGGTGTTCGCGACGATTCCGATCGCCGTGCTCGTCGGTCTCTACATGCGTGCCTGGCGGCCGGGCCGCGTGCTCGAGGGCACGGCGATCGGCGTGACCCTGTTGCTCATCGCGGTGGTCGGCGGCGGCTGGATCAATGAACAGCCGGTCATCCGCGAATGGTTCGACTACCCCGGCCTCACCCTCGCCTGGTTCGTGATCGGCTACGGCTGGTGCGCGGCGATCCTGCCGGTATGGCTGCTGCTCGCGCCGCGTGATTATCTCTCCACTTTCCTCAAGCTCGGCACCGTGGCGTTGCTCGCGGTCGCGATCGTGATTGCGCAACCCGATCTCAAGATGCCGGCCTTCACGCAGTTCATCGATGGCACCGGCCCGATCTTCGGCGGCAAGGTCTTTCCGTTCGTGTTCATCACGATCGCCTGCGGGGCGATATCGGGCTTCCACACGCTGGTGGCCAGCGGCACGACGCCGAAGCTGATCAGCTCCGAAGCCGACGTGCGCATCGTGGGCTACGGCAGCATGGCGCTCGAATCGTTCGTCGCGATCATGGCGATGATCGCCGCCACGCTGCTCGATCCCGGCGTGTACTTCGCGATCAACACCGCGCCAGGTGTCGTCGGCACGACCGCCGAGGCGGCCGTGGCGACCATCACATCGTGGGGCTTTCCGGTCACGGTCGAACAGATGGAGACGCTGGCACGGAACATGGGCGAGAGCACGCTGTTCGGCCGCACCGGAGGTGCGCCATCACTGGCAGTCGGCATGGCGAGCATATTCGCCAGCACCTTCGGCCAGGGCATGCTCGCGGTCTGGTATCACTTCGCGATCATGTTCGAGGCCGTGTTCATCCTGACCACGCTCGATGCCGGCACGCGCGTCGGGCGCTTCATGCTGCAGGACACGCTTGGCAACGTGTGGGCACCCCTCGGCCGCACCTCGTGGTATCCCTCGGTGCTCGCATCGAGCACGCTGGTGGTGGCGGCCTGGGGCTACTTCCTCTACATCGGCGTCATCGACCCGAACGGCGGCGTGAACATCCTCTGGCCGCTGTTCGGCATCGCGAACCAGATGCTTGCCGCGATCGCGCTGTCGATCGCCACCGCCATCATCGTCAAGCAGGGCAAGGCGCGCTACGCCTGGGTCACGCTCGTCCCGCTCGCGTGGCTCGCGATCATCACCAGCACCGCCGCCATCCAGAAGATCGTCAGCGACGATCCACGCATCGGCTTTTTCGCCGCCGCGCGCGACCTGGCGGACAAGCTCGCCGCCGGCGCGCTCCCGCCGCAGCAGGCCGCCGTCGCCCCGCAGCTGATCTTCAACCAGCAGCTCGATGCCTGGCTCACCATCTTCTTCCTCGTGGTCGTGTGGGTGGTGATCGCCGACATGCTGCGCGTGAGCTGGCGCACGCTCACCGGCAAGCCGGTGCTGCCCAGCTCCGAGGCGCCGTATGTCGCGGCGAAGGGGGTCGCATGATGGCGCGCCTGAAAGCGTTCCTGGCGCTGCTGCGGCGCCTCAGCGGCGATGACGCTTACGACCGCCATATCGCGCATCGCCGTGTGGCGCATGCCGGCGAGCCGCTGCCCTCGCGGCGCGAGTTCTGGTGCAGCGAAGTCGATCGCAAGTGGCAGGGAGTCAACCGATGCTGCTGACCCTGGCAGCGCTCGCCGTGACGGGGGCGCCCGTCGTCACAGCCGCGCCCGAGGGCGCGTGGTACCAGCGCGAGGCCGCGATCATGGGCACGCGCATCGCCGTGGAACTGTGGGCGAAGACCCCGGCCGAGGGCGACGCCACAATCGACGCGGTAATGAAGGAGATGCAACGCGTCGACATGCTGATGAGCCACTACAAGCCGGAAAGCCAGCTCTCGCGCATCAACGCGCACGCGGGCGCCGGCCCCGTCAAGGTCGATCGCGAGCTGTTCGACCTGATCGCACTCTCGCTCGAGTACTCGCGCCTCACCGACGGCGCCTTCGATATCACCTATGCCAGCGTCGGCTACCTGTACGACTACCGCAAGCACCTGCGACCGGACGAGGCACAGATCGAGGCGCATCTCGCCGCGGTCGACTGGCGCAGCCTCGAGCTCGATCCGGCGCAGTCCACCGTGCGCTTCGCCCGGCCCGGCATGCGCATCGATCTCGGCGGCTTCGCCAAGGGTTATGCGGTGGATCGGAGTATTGCGCTTCTCGTGGCGCGCGGCATCGAACACGCATCAGTGAGCGCCGGTGGCGACACCCGCATCCTCGGCGATCGCTTCGGGCGGCCGTGGATCGTCGGCATCCGCCATCCCGACGATCCCGACCGCGTGATCCTCAGGATCCCGCTCGAGGACACCGCGCTGTCAACCTCGGGGGACTACGAGCGATATTTCGATGCGGACGGCGTGCGCTACCACCACATCATCGACCCGCGTACCGGGCATTCCGCGAGCAAGGTGCGCAGCGCAACCATCATTGCCGCCACGGCCACCCAGACCGACGGCCTGTCGAAAACGGCGTTCGTGCTCGGCCCTGAGCAGGCCCTCGAGGTCATTGCCCGCATACCGGGCGTCGACGCCGTGTTCGTCGGTCCCGACGGCAAGGTGTACTACTCCCCCGGGCTCGAACCACCCACCCCGGCGGACGGCAGGCCCTAGCGAGGTCCCGCGGCGCGCGCGCGCGCGTCGTCCCGCAGCGCATCGAGCAGCGCCAGCATGTCCGCCGGCGCAGGCGCCTCGAACTCGAGCGGCTCGCCACTCACCGGCTGCACGAACGCGAGCCGCGCCGCATGCAGCGCCTGGCGCTTGAAGGCATGCAGCGCCTCGAGCAGCGCGGGCGTGGCGCCCGCGGTCAATCGGCGCCGCCCGCCGTAGACCGGATCGCCGAGGATCGGATAACCGATGTGCGCAAGGTGCACGCGGATCTGGTGCGTGCGCCCGGTCTCGAGCGTCACGCGCACCAGCGTGTGCGAACGGAAGCGCTCGGCGATGCGGTAGTGCGTGATCGCCTCGCGGCCATCGGCACGCACGGCCATCCTGGTGCGCGCCGTGCGATGCCGGCCGATGGGCTCCTCGATCGTGCCCCCGCCGGTCATCACGCCGGTGGCGATCGCGAGGTACTCACGCGAGATGTCGCGCGCGGCCAGCATGTCGACCAGCGCCGCATGCGCCTCGATCGTGCGCGCCACGACCATCAGGCCGCTGGTGTCCTTGTCGAGGCGGTGCACGAGGCCCGCGCGCGGCACATGCGCAAGACGCGGGTCGTGCGCGAGGAGCCCGTTCTGCAGGGTGTGGTCGCGGTTGCCGGCGCCGGGGTGCACCACGAGGCCGGCCGGCTTGTCGATCACGAGCACCTGCTCGTCCTCGTGGACGATGGCGAGGGCCATGGCCTGCGGGACAGTGCCCGTATCGAGCGGCACCTCGCCCTCGAGGATGACCCGCTCCCCGCCCAGCACGCGGTCACGCGAGCGGGCCACCCGCCCGTCGATCAGCACGGTGCCGCGCTCGATCCAGCCCTGGATGCGGGAACGGGAATACTGCGGCAACGCGCTTGCCAGCGCCTGGTCGAGCCGCATTCCGGCCAGGGCGGGGTCCAGTTGCAGGTCGTGGCTGCGGAACTCGGCCGTCATTATTTGTCTATACTCTCGGTTCCGAGGCCATATTCCAACGAGAGGCCCCTCCTCGATGTCCGCAGTTTACGCGCCGCCGCGCGGCCGCCTTGTCCTGTTGGCCGTACTGGCCTCGATCATCGCCGTCTCCGGATGCCGCACCAACAAAGAGGACGAGTACGCGCGAACCAACCCCGAGGTGCTCTACCAGCGCGCACACCGGAGCATGTTGAACCAGGACTTCAACAATGCGATCCGCATGTACGAGGCGCTGACCGCCCGTTATCCGTTCGCGCCCGAATCGCGCCAGGCGCGGCTCGATCTGATCTACGCCTATTACCGCGGTCGTGAGGCCGAAAGCGCCCTCGACGCCGCCGAAACCTTCATACGCGAGAACCCCACCCATCCGCGCATCGATTACGCCTGGTACATCAAGGGGCTCGTCGACTTCGAGCGCATGCCGAACAGGCTCGAGCGCACTTTCCGCGTCGACTTGTCGAAGCGCCCGCCGCAGACCGCCGCGCGTGCGTTCGCCTCGTTCAAGACGGTCGTCGAGCAGTTTCCGAAGAGCGAATACGCCCACGATGCCCGCCGGCGCATGCTCTATCTGCGCAACCGGCTTGCCGACTACGAACTCGACGTCGCGCGCTACTACATGAAGCGCGGCGCCTGGGTGGCCGCCGCGCAGCGCGCCAAGCAGACGGTCGAGCAGTTCGAGGGCGCCCCCGCCGTGCGCGAGGCGCTCGTAATCATGGTCGATGCCTACGACCGCCTCGAGATGCGCGAACTTGCCGAGCAGGCACGCGCGGTCTACGCGGTGAATTTCCCCGGCGATCAGCGGCGCGTGGAAGAGAAGAAGTCGTGGTGGAAACTCTGGTGACGCGCCCGCGCCGGGCGCTTGCTCAGCGCCGATAGCCGTTGGTGATCGGATAGCGCCAGTCGCGGCCGAAAGCGCGCCGGCTCACCCGCACGCCGGGCGGCGCCTGGCGTCGCTTGTATTCGTTGCGCTTGACCATATCGAGCACCCGGCCCACCGTCGGTCGGTCGAAACCGCGCGCGCAGATTTCGTCCACCGAGAGGTCTTCCTCGACGAATGCCGCGAGGATCGCGTCGAGTATCTCGTAGGGCGGCAATGAATCACTGTCCTTCTGGTCGTGCCGCAGTTCGGCAGACGGCGGCCGATCGATGACCCGCTGCGGAATCGCCGGCGACACGCTGTTGCGGTAGTCGGCAAGCCGGTAGACGAGCTGCTTGCTGCAATCCTTGATCGGCGCGAAACCGCCCGCCATGTCGCCGTACAGCGTGGCGTAGCCCACCGCCATCTCGCTCTTGTTGCCGGTGGTGAGCAACATGCGGCCGGTCTTGTTCGAGATGCCCATCAGCAGCTGCATGCGGCAGCGCGACTGGATGTTCTCCTCGGTGGCGTCCGGCGCGCGCCCCGCAAACTCGTCCTTGAGCGCCGCGAGCGTCGCCTCGAACATCGCCTCGATGGGCAACGTGCTGTACTTCACGCCGAGCAGCCGCGCCTGCTGCTGCGCGTCTTCGAGGCTCATCGACGAGGTGTAACGCGAGGGCATCATCACCGCATGTACCTGGTCCGCGCCGAGCGCATCGACGGCGATGGCGAGTGTCAGCGCCGAATCGATCCCGCCCGACAGCCCGATCACGACGCCCGGGAAACGGTGCTTCGTCACGTAGTCGCGTACGCCGAGCACCAGCGCGCCGTAAACGCTTTCGACCTCGGCCAGCTCCGGCGAGATCGCGCCTTCCCGCGGCACGACCGCACCCGTCGCAGCGCGCGCGAAGTCGACGAAATACAGACCCTCGACGTAGGCCGGCGCGCGCTGCACGATCTTGCCGGCCGCGTCCATCGCAAAGGACTGTCCGTCGAACACCAGTTCAGCCTGCCCGCCGACGAGATTCGTGTAGGCGAGCGGCAGGCCGACGTCCCGCACGACCGCCGCTGCGACACGTTCGCGATCGCGCTGCTTGTGCAGCTGGAAAGGTGACGCATTGCAGACGACCAGCAGTTCCGCACCGGCCGACTGCGCGAGCTGCGCCGCCTCGCGCTGCCAGATGTCCTCGCAGATCAGCAGACCGACCTGCATGCCGCCGACCTCGACCACGGTGGGCTGCGCGCCGGCGGTGAAATAGCGCTTCTCGTCGAACACCTGGTAGTTCGGCAGCTCGCTCTTGCGATGCATGGCCTGCACGGCGCCGCGCATCACGAGCGCCGCGGAATTGTAGATCTGCGCGCCGCTGTATTCGGGCAGGCCGACAAGCACGGCGACCTCGCCCACGCCCTTGCACACCTCGGCGAGCCCGGCTTCGACCTGCAGGCGCAAACCGCGATGAAACAGCAGGTCCTCGGGCGGATAGCCCGACAGCGCGAGCTCGGGAAACACGACCAGGCCCGCGCCCTGCGCGGCAGCCTCGCGCGCCGTGTCGATGACGCGCGCGACATTGCCGCGCACGTCACCAACCAGGAAATCGAGCTGCGCTAGCGCGATCCGCAGCGGCGCCGCAGGCGTCATTTCGGCTTGCGGGCCCGCCGCTTTGCCACCGCGCGCCGCTTCGCCGCCGGACGCTTCTTCACCGCCGGGCGTTTCTTCGCCACCGGCCGCGGCTTCGCCTTCGCCTTTGTCTTC
>CADEFJ010000098.1 GCA_902826575.1 uncultured Pseudomonadota bacterium
CGACGACCTGGCCGGCCGTGAAATGGGCGGCCTTGAACTCGGCACCGACGGCGACGCCCTCGCCATCCTTGCCAGCGCGCCGAACCTCGCCGAGCCCCCTGCCGGGGGCGGCATTGGCCCTCGCGTAATGGCCGGCGAGCGCCTTCGTCAGCAGCTGCGGGCGCTTCGAGCCGTATGCGACCTGGATGGCGCGATAGCCATCCCGCTCGCTCGTCTTCACCTGGGTGACGCGGTTCGGGAGAACCTCGATCACGGTGACGGGGATGGACTCACCCGCTTCCGTGAACACGCGCGTCATGCCGCACTTGCGGCCGACCAGACCAATAGCCATGGGCCTATTCCTCGTTCAAATCACTGCCGGCCACTGCGATTGGCGACCGGCACCTGGTTGGCTGCGGGAGAGGGGAAAACCCGGGCATCCGACCGCGGCAGCGGCCGTGTGGATACTCGAGTGGTCTTGGCGCATCGCGCCAACCTCGCCCGAAGCCGCTTGTCGAATTCGGCGAAGAAAGCACCTTCGCCGGCGGCGCCCTCAACGCACCCGGCAAGGGGCGATGTGGGCCAATAAGGCCGATCATTATAGCGTGCTATTCGGCGCCCGCAAGGGCCGGGCCGGCGAATAGCGAACGGCTTACAGCTGACGGCCAGAATGGCGCCGCAGCCCTCTGGCCGTCAGCTGTAAGCCGTTCGCTGCTCGCCTAGTTCAGCTTTATCTGCACGTCCACACCGGCCGGCAGCTCGAGCTTCATCAACGCGTCGACCGTCTTGTCGGTGGGATTCAGGATATCCATCAGGCGCTTGTGCGTACGCAGCTCGAACTGATCGCGCGCGTCCTTGTCGCCGTGGGGCGAGACCAGCAGCGTGAAGCGCTCCATCTTGGTCGGCAGCGGCACCGGGCCCTTGACCGTCGCGCCGGTGCGCTTGGCGGTCTCGACGATCTCGCGCGCCGAGCTGTCGATGAGGCGGTGATCGAATGCCTTGAGGCGGATGCGGATGTTTTGATTAGCCATATGAATACCTTAAAAGAGCTTGGAGCTTAGGGCTTAGAGCGTAGAGCCAGAGCGCGAGTCGTGGGCCAGCGCTTCTGGCCCTAAGCTCTACGCTCTAAGCTCTAAGCGTCGGCGCCCCGCGCCTACTTCAAAATCTTCGAAACAACACCCGCGCCGACCGTCCTGCCGCCCTCGCGGATCGCAAAGCGCAGGCCGTCTTCCATCGCGATCGGAGCAATCAGCTCCACCTTCATCTTGATGTTGTCGCCCGGCATCACCATCTCGGTGTTCTCCGGCAACTCGATCGTGCCCGTCACGTCCGTCGTGCGGAAATAGAACTGCGGCCGATACCCCTTGAAAAACGGCGTGTGCCGTCCGCCCTCGTCCTTGGTCAGCACGTACACCTCGCACTCAAAGTGCGTGTGCGGCGTGATCGAACCGGGCTTGGCCAGCACCTGGCCACGCTCCACTTCCTCGCGCTTCGTGCCGCGCAGCAGCACCCCGACGTTGTCGCCCGCGCGACCCTCGTCGAGCAGCTTTCTGAACATCTCCACGCCCGTGCAGATCGTCTTCTGCGTCGCCTTGATGCCCACGATCTCGATCTCATCGTTCACCTTCACGATGCCGCGCTCGATGCGACCCGTGACCACCGTGCCGCGCCCGGAAATCGAGAACACGTCCTCGACCGGCATCAGAAACGGCTTGTCGATCTCGCGCGGCGGCACCGGGATGTAGCGGTCCATCTCCTCGACCAGCTTCACCACCGAGGGCACCCCGATCTCGCTCGTGTCACCCTCCAGCGCCTTCAGCGCCGAACCAATGATGATCGGCGTGTCGTCACCCGGGAACTTGTACACCGTCAGCAGCTCGCGAACTTCCATCTCGACGAGCTCCAGCAGCTCCTTGTCGTCAACCATGTCCGCCTTGTTCATGTACACCACGATGTACGGCACGCCCACCTGGCGCGCCAGCAGAATGTGCTCGCGCGTCTGCGGCATCGGGCCGTCCGCCGCCGACACCACCAGGATCGCTCCGTCCATCTGTGCCGCGCCCGTGATCATGTTCTTCACGTAGTCGGCGTGCCCGGGGCAGTCCACGTGCGCGTAGTGGCGCTCCTTCGACTGGTACTCCACGTGCGAAGTCGAAATCGTGATCCCGCGCGCCTTCTCTTCCGGCGCCTTGTCGATCTGGTCGTACGCCGTGAACGAGCCGCCGTGCGTCTCCGCCATCACCTTCGTCAGCGCCGCCGTCAGCGTCGTCTTGCCGTGGTCCACGTGGCCTATCGTCCCCACGTTCACGTGCGGCTTGCTGCGTTCAAACTTCTCTTTGGACACGACGGTATTCCTCTTCTCTGGCTGTATTCTGTTCGCTAATCGCTGTTCGCTATTTTTTTAGCAACGATTCGGCAATATTCGGCGGCACTTCAAGGTACTTCGAGAACTCCATCGTGAACGTTGCTCGCCCCTGGCTCATCGAACGCACGGTGGTCGCATAACCGAACATTTCCGACAGCGGCACTTCGGCCGCGATCACCTTGCCCGCGGGGCCGTCTTCCATGCCCTGGATCTGGCCACGGCGGCGATTGAGGTCGCCGATCACGTCACCGGAGTACTCCTCGGGGGTCACGACTTCGACCTTCATGATCGGCTCGAGCATCACCGGCTTCGCCTTGCGGAAGCCCTCCTTGAAGCCCATCGAGCCCGCGATCTTGAACGCCATTTCGTTCGAGTCGACGTCGTGGTACGAACCGTCGAATATCGTGACCTTGACGTCGACGATCGGATAGCCGGCGATGACGCCGGTCTCGACGGCCTCGCGGATGCCCTTGTCGACCGCCGGGATGTACTCGCGCGGCACGGTGCCGCCAACGATGCCGTTGACGAACTCGTAGCCCTTGCCCTCCGGCTGCGGCTCGATCTTGAGCCACACGTGGCCGTACTGGCCGCGACCGCCGGACTGGCGCACGAACTTGCCTTCGGACTCGACCGAGCCGCGGATGGTCTCGCGGTAGGCGACCTGCGGCTTGCCGACGTTCGCCTCGACCTTGAACTCGCGCTTCATGCGATCGACGATGATCTCGAGGTGCAGTTCGCCCATGCCGGCGATGATGGTCTGCCCCGATTCCTGGTCGGTGCTGACGCGGAACGAAGGATCTTCCTTCGCGAGGCGCTGCAGCGCGAGACCCATCTTTTCCTGGTCAGCCTTGGTCTTCGGCTCGATCGCGACCGAAATGACCGGCTCCGGGAACACCATCTTCTCGAGGGTGATCACCTTGTCGAGGGCGCACAGCGTGTCGCCGGTGATCACGTCCTTCAGGCCCACCGCGGCGGCGATGTCGCCGGCGCGCACTTCCTTGATCTCGGTGCGCTCGCTCGCATGCATCTGCAGCAGGCGCCCGATGCGCTCCTTGCGCCCCTTGGCCGGCACGTACACGGTGTCGCCCGAGTTGAGCACGCCGGAGTAGACGCGGAAGAAGGTGAGGTTGCCGACGAACGGATCGTTCAGGATCTTGAACGCGAGCGCCGAGAACGGCGCCTCGTCGGTCGGCGGGCGGGTGTCGGGTTCACCGGCCTCGTTCAATCCCTTGACGTCCGGAATCTCCGCCGGCGAGGGCATGTACTCGATCACGGCGTCAAGCAGCGCCTGCACGCCCTTGTTCTTGAACGCGGTGCCGCACATGCACAGCACGATCTCGCTGCGCAGCGAGCGCTCGCGCAAGCCGAGCTTGATCTCCTCGTCGGTCAGCGTGCCTTCCTCGAGGTACTTGTTGAGCAGTGCCTCGTTGCCCTCGGCCGCGGCCTCGACCATCTTCGCGTGGTATTCGTCCGCCTGCGCCTTGAGCGCGTCGGGAATGTCGCGATACTCGAACTTCGTGCCCTGGGTTTCCATGTCCCAGTAGATCGCCTTCATGCGCACGAGGTCGATGACGCCCTCGAAGTGGTCTTCGGCACCGATCGGCAGCTGGATCGCAACCGGATTGCCGCGCAGGCGCGAGCGGATCATGTCGACGACGCGCAGGAAATTGGCGCCGGCGCGATCCATCTTGTTGACGAAGGCGATGCGCGGCACGTTGTAGCGGTTCATCTGCCGCCACACGGTCTCGGACTGCGGCTGCACGCCCGCCACCGAGTCGAACAGCGCCACCGCGCTGTCGAGCACGCGCAGGCTGCGCTCGACTTCGATCGTGAAGTCGACGTGGCCCGGCGTATCGATGATGTTGATGCGGTGCTCGGGGAAGGACTTGTCCATTCCCTTCCAGAAGCACGTCGTTGCCGACGACGTGATGGTGATGCCGCGCTCCTGTTCCTGCTCCATGTAGTCCATGATGGCGGCGCCGTCATGCACCTCGCCGAGCTTGTGCGAGACACCGGTGTAAAACAGGATGCGCTCGGTGGTCGTCGTCTTGCCGGCGTCGATATGCGCCGAGATGCCGATATTCCGATAGCGCTCGATGGGAGTCGTGCGGGGCACTTAGTAGTCCTTGGAAGTAAGCGGAGTCTTTACCAGCGATAGTGCGCGAAGGCCTTGTTGGCCTCGGCCATGCGGTGCGTGTCTTCGCGCTTGCGCACGGCGGCGCCGCGGTTCTCGGCGGCTTCCATCAGTTCGTGCGCGAGGCGCGCCGACATCGACTTCTCGCTGCGACCGCGCGCGGCTTCGATCACCCAGCGCATCGCCAGCGTCTGGCGGCGCGTGGCGCGCACTTCGACCGGCACCTGGTAGGTGGCGCCGCCGACGCGGCGCGACTTCACTTCGACCACCGGCTTCACATTGTCGAGCGCCTGCGACAGCACCGCCAGCGCATCCGCGCCCTGCTTGCCGGTCTTCTCGCCGATACGGTCGATCGCACCATAGATGATGCGCTCGGCAGCGGACTTCTTGCCGCTCTCCATGACGACGTTCATGAACTTCGCCAGCATGTCGCTGTGGAATTTCGGATCGGGAAGGATCTCGCGGTGAGGCGCCTGGGCTCGACGTGACATGGTGTGTTACCTGGATTACTTCTTGGGGCGCTTCGCGCCGTACTTGGAGCGGCTCTGCTTGCGCTCGTTGACTCCGGCGCAATCGAGGGTGCCGCGCACCGTGTGGTAGCGCACGCCCGGCAGGTCCTTGACGCGGCCGCCGCGTATCAGCACCACCGAGTGTTCCTGCAGGTTGTGGCCTTCGCCGCCGATATAGGAGCTGACCTCGTAACCGTTCACGAGGCGCACGCGGCACACCTTGCGCAGCGCGGAGTTCGGCTTCTTCGGCGTGGTCGTGTAGACACGGGTGCAGACACCGCGCTTCTGCGGTGCGGCGCCGAGCGCCGGCACCTTGGTTTTTTCCTTGCGGGTCCGGCGCGGTTGCCGGATCAACTGACCCGTAGTGGCCATGAAATCTCCAGGAATGTGAAGCAACACCGGGCCACTTCAGGTCGAAGTAGCCCGGTGTTGGGTATGTCGCTTTTTTCTCTGCCCGGACGCATTCGTGGCCAGGCGAAAAGGCGGGGGATTCTAGGTAGCCATCCGGGTGCTGTCAATGCATGCTGCATTGCACAATCCTGATGGCGCCGCTGCGGGCCTGTAGTCAGGTCGGTCAGCCGGGCTGTCTGTAGACTACATGGCCCATGAGCGACACCAAAGCGACCTACCTGCCTGTTGCGGGTTTCATCATCGCGCTCGGCCTTGCGGCCGGCGGCTGGTTCATCGGCCACGGCCTGCTCGAGGCCCGGTCGGCCGATCGGTATGTCACCGTCAGGGGCCTGGCGGAACGCGAGGTCAAGGCCGATCTCGTGATCTGGCCGTTGCGTTATGCCGTGACCGCCAACGACCTCGTGACGCTGCAGCGCCAGTCCGACGACAGCGCGCGCAAGGTCCGCGCCTTCCTCGACAAGCGCTTCGAGGGCGACGACATCAGCGTGTCGGCGCCGCAGATCCAGGACCGCAACGCCCAGGGCATGATGAATCGCGGCGACCTGCAGCGCTATGTGGCCGAGGTGGTGGTCACGCTGCGTTCGAACCGCATCGATGAGGTGCGCCGCGCCAACGAGCAGCTCGGCGAACTCGTCAGCGAGGGCGTGGCGCTGGTGCAGAACTACGAGAGCCGCACGCAGTTTTCCTACACCGGTCTCGAGCAGGTCAAGCCGGAAATGATCGCCGAGGCGACCCGCGACGCGCGCAAGGCGGCCGAGCAGTTTGCCGAGGATTCCGGCAGCAAGGCCGGTTCGATCAGGAACGCCCAGCAGGGCTATTTCTCAATCGACGATCGCGATGCGTTCTCGCCCGAGTACAAGCGGATCCGCGTCGTGACGACCGTGCAATTCTTCCTGGAGGATTGAGCGCCATGAAGCGAACAGCGGACAGCGAACGGCTTGCAGCCAGAGGCGCTCGCTGGCGCCGTGCGACCCTGTGCGCCTTCGCCCTGGCGTTCGCCTCGGCAGGCTACGCCGCGGATGTCGAGGAGTTGCAGGCGCGCTGCGAGGCGGCGCGCGAGGCACGGATCAAACCGCTGCGGCAGGCCGAGATCGACAAGTGCAAGGCGCAGGAGCGCAGTGATCCGGCGTATTGCGAGCGCTATTTCGCCGACTATGGCAACGCCGTGCGCATGTCGAACGGCCAGATGCTGCCACGCCTGTTCCACGACCTGCCGGAGTGCCTCGAGGCCGAAAAGGCCCGCAAGGCCGCGATCAACGACTGACCCGACCCGCAAACTATAGCGAACAGCGACCGGCGAACAGATCACAGCCAGAGAGGCCGCCAGCGCCTCTGGCTGCACCCTGTTCGCGCCTCGCCGTACGCTGCTCGCCCGGGGCTACGCCCCGGACGAGCATCTTCTCATCCCGCGGCGCTCTCCTCTTCGCTCACGGTCGCCTCGTCGATGTCCGCCACGCCACCGCCCACGTCCATGAAGCTGCGACGTTCGGCGGTCGACTTGCGCCGACGATGGGCATGGGCCGCGAAGCCCGTGCCCGCCGGAATGAGCCGTCCGACGATGACGTTCTCCTTCAGCCCGCGCAGGTCGTCCTTGAGGCCACGCACCGCGGCTTCGGTCAGCACGCGCGTGGTTTCCTGGAACGACGCCGCCGAGATGAACGACTCGGTCGCAAGCGACGCCTTGGTGATGCCGAGCAGCACCGGCGAGAGGGTCGCCTGTTCCTTGCCGTCCTGCTCCACGCGGTCGTTGATCTCGAGCGCCCGCGCCCGATCGAGCTGCTCGCCCTTCAGCAGCGGCGCATCGCCCGGGGTCGCCACCTCGGTCTTGCGCAGCATCTGCCGGACGATCACTTCGATGTGCTTGTCGTTGATCTTCACGCCCTGCAGGCGGTAGACGTCCTGGATCTCGCGCGTCAGGTAATTGGCCAGCGCCTCGATGCCCTGCAGGCGCAGGATGTCGTGCGGATTGGGCTCGCCGTCGGCGATCACTTCGCCGCGCTCGACCTGCTCGCCCTCGAAGACGTTCAGCTGGCGCCACTTCGGGATCAGCTCCTCGTACTTGTCGCCGTCCTCCGCCGTGATCACTAGGCGCCGCTTGCCCTTGGTCTCCTTGCCGAAGCTCACGGTGCCGCTGCGCTCCGCGAGAATGGCCTGGTCCTTCGGCTTGCGCGCCTCGAACAGGTCGGCGACACGCGGCAGACCGCCGGTGATGTCGCGGGTCTTCGAGGACTCCTGCGGGATGCGGGCGATGACGTCGCCGATCGACACGCGCGCGCCGTCGCCCAGCGAAATCAGCGCACCGGCCGGCAGCGTGTACACGGCCGGAATCTCGGTGTTCGCGAACGTGACTTCCTTGCCCTTCGCGTTCACCAGCCTGATGGTCGGGCGCAGTTCCTTGCCGCCACGCTGCTTCGAGTCGAGCACGACGATCGAGGCGATGCCGGTGACCTCGTCCACCTGGCTGGTGACGGTCAGCCCGTCGACGAAGTCCTGGAAGCGCAGGTGACCCTGCACTTCGGTGACCACCGGGTGGGTATGCGGATCCCAGGTCGAGACGACCTGGCCGCCTGCGACCTGGTCGCCCTCGCGCACCGAGATCGTCGCGCCGTAGGGAATCTTGTAACGCTCGCGCTCGCGGCCGAACTCGTCGACGACGCCGATTTCGCACGAGCGCGACACCGCCACCAGGTGCCCCTTCTCGTGCTGCACCGTCTTGATGTTGTGGAAGCGGACCGTGCCCTTGTTGCGCACCTCGACACTGCTCGCCGCCGCGGCCCGCGACGCCGCGCCACCGATGTGGAAGGTGCGCATCGTGAGCTGCGTGCCCGGCTCGCCGATCGACTGCGCCGCGATCACGCCGACCGCCTCGCCGATGTTGATCAGCCGGCCGCGCGCGAGATCGCGCCCGTAGCACATGCGGCACACGCCGTAGCGCGTCTCGCAGGTGATCGCCGAGCGCACCTTGACCTGGTCGACGCCTTCCCGCTCGAGCTCGCGCACCAGCTGCTCGTCGAGCAGCGTGCCCTGCGGCACGAGGATGGAATCCTTGCCCGGCTTCTGTACGTCGTCGGCCAGCACCCGGCCGAGCACACGCTCGCCAAGGCCCTCGACCACGTCACCGCCCTCGACGAGCGGCGCCATCGCGAGACCGTGGGTGGTGCCGCAATCGTCCTCGGTGACTACGAGGTCCTGCGCGACGTCGACGAGACGGCGCGTCAGGTAACCCGAGTTCGCGGTCTTGAGCGCGGTGTCGGCGAGGCCCTTGCGCGCGCCGTGCGTCGAGATGAAGTACTGCTGCGCGTTCAGTCCCTCGCGGAAGTTCGCGGTGATCGGCGTCTCGATGATCGAGCCGTCGGGCTTGGCCATCAGGCCGCGCATGCCGGCGAGCTGGCGAATCTGCGCCGCACTGCCGCGTGCGCCCGAGTCGGCCATCATGAAGATCGAATTGAACGACTTCTGCTTGACCTTCTGGCCCTTCGAGTCGACCGCCTCTTCGGCGCCGAGCTTCTCCATCATCGCCTTGGCGACCTGGTCGTTGGCGCGCGACCAGATGTCGACGACCTTGTTGTAACGCTCGCCGTTGGTGACGAGACCCGAGGAGTACTGGTCCTGGATCTCCTTCACTTCGCGGTCGGCGGCACTGACCAGGCGCGTCTTCTGCTCGGGGATCACGATGTCGTCGACGCCGAACGAAATGCCCGCACGCGTGGCGTACTGGAATCCCGTGTACATCAGCTGGTCGGCGAAGATCACCGTTTCCTTGAGGCCGAGCGCGCGGTAGCACGCATTGATCGTCCCGGAAATGATCTTCTTGGTCATGTCCTGGTTGACGAGATCGAAAGACAGGCCACGCGGCAGGATCTCGGAGAGCAGGCAGCGCCCGACCGTGGTGTCGACCGTGCGGCGCTTCTCCACCTTGTCATCGCCGACGATCTGCCATTCATTGATGCGCACGCGAATGCGCGCCTGCAGGTCGACGTGGCGTCCCTCGTAGGCACGGTGCGCCTCGGCGACGTCGGAGAAGCGCATGCCCTCACCCTTGGCGCCGATGCGCTCGCGGGTCATGTAGTAAAGGCCGAGCACGACGTCCTGCGACGGCACGATGATCGGATCGCCATTGGCGGGCGAGAGGATGTTGTTGGTCGACATCATCAGTGCGCGCGCCTCGAGCTGTGCCTCGAGCGACAGCGGCACGTGCACTGCCATCTGGTCACCGTCGAAGTCGGCGTTGAATGCCGTGCAGACGAGCGGGTGCAGCTGGATCGCCTTGCCCTCGATCAGCACCGGCTCGAAGGCCTGGATGCCGAGGCGGTGCAGCGTCGGTGCGCGGTTGAGCAGCACCGGATGCTCGCGGATCACCTCTTCGAGGATGTCCCACACTTCCGGTCCCTCGCGTTCGACCAGGCGCTTGGCCGCCTTGATGGTCGACGCGTCGCCGCGCAGTTGCAGCTTCTGGAAGATGAACGGCTTGAACAGCTCGAGCGCCATCTTCTTCGGCAGGCCGCATTGGTGCAGGCGCAGGGTCGGGCCGACCACAATGACCGAGCGGCCCGAGTAGTCGACACGCTTGCCGAGCAGGTTCTGGCGGAAGCGGCCCTGCTTGCCCTTGATCATGTCGGCAAGCGACTTCAGCGGACGCTTGTTGGTGCCGGTGATCGCGCGGCCGCGGCGGCCGT
>CADEFJ010000099.1 GCA_902826575.1 uncultured Pseudomonadota bacterium
TGCGGCGCCTGCGATGCCGGCAACCAGACGCTGGCGAGCGCCCCGCCGCCTTCGCGGTTCGCGAGGGTCAGGTGCCCGCCGTGTGCGTCGACGATTTCTCGGCAGATCGTCAGGCCGAGCCCGGTGCCGCTCGCCTTGGTCGAGAAAAACGGCAGCAGCGCCGACCCCAGCGCCTCATCCGACATTCCGGCGCCCCGGTCGGCCACTTCGAGCACCACGCCGCCGCGGTGCGCGCGCACCTCGAGCTCCACGGCCTCGGCGACCGAACCGGACTCGAGCGCATTCTTCAGCAGATTGATCGCGACCTGCTCGAGCTGCGACGCGTCGGCATTCACGGTCATGCGCGGCGGTTCGCCGCGCAGCGTGAACTGCGCCACCGCTTGCAGCCGCGATATCAATGCGGGCCATTCAAGGGGCGCGAGCCGCGGCTTCGGCAACTTGGCGAAGCGCGCATAGCCGTCGATGAAGCTCGCGAGGTGTGTCGCCCGTTCCTCGATGGTCGAGAACACCCTGGTCAGTCGCGCGGCATCCGGTGCATCGAGCAGCAGCCGCCCGGAGTGCGCCAGTGAGGAGATCGGTGCCAGCGAGTTGTTCAGTTCATGCGCGATCACGCGGATGACCTTTTTCCACACCGCGACTTCCTGTGCCGCAAGCTCGCGCGTGAGGCGCTTCAGCAGCAGCAGCCGGTGTGGCTGCGTATTCAGCAGGAAATGGCGTTGCGAGAGATGGTAGACCTGTGGCTCGCCGTCGACCTCGACGGTGAACAGGCGGTCCTGCGGCGCCGCCAGCGCTTCGCGCATCGGGCCCGGTGCACGCGCGAGCGTCGCCGCGAAATCGACTCCCTCGAGCTTGTGTCCGCCAGCGAACAGTTCGCGCGCCGCGACATTGCTGTAGATCACCGTGCCAGCCGCATTGGTGAGGACCAGCGCGAGCGGGGTGGTCTGGATGACCGTGTCTAGCAGCAGTTCGCGCTGGTAGAGATCGACTCGCTCGCGCCGCAACAGGCCACCCAGCGAGTTGTATGCATCGACGAGTTCGCCGAGCTCATCGTGCGAAGTGCGCATGATCGACACGCTGAAGTCACGATCGCGCAGGCTGGCGATGCCATCGCGCAGCGCAATGGCCGTGCGGGCCCAGCGACGCGCGGCGCGGCGCGCCAACCACGCGCTCGCGCAGATCCCGGTGAGCAGGCCGCACAGCACGGCGGCCCACGGGACGAGCCACTGCGCCGCGAGCACCGCCGACCCGGCCGCCACCGACCCGGCCAGGGCGAGCACGGCAAGCAGCGAGCCCTCGAGTGAACGACGCATCAGGCCGTCGACTTGAGGCCGAGTTTCTCCATGCGGCGATAGAGTGCCTGACGCGAGAGCCCGAGGTCACGCGCGGCGTGCGCGACGACCCCGGCGCTGCGCGCGAGCGCCTGTTCGATCGTCTCCCGGTCGAGCGCAGCTTCATCAGGCGAGGCGGGCACGCCGGGCCCGGCTGGCAGACCCAGCGCCGCGGCAGTGATCGTCGGGCCGTCGGCGAGCAGCGCGGCGCGCTGCATCGTGTTGCGCAACTCGCGCACGTTGCCCGGCCAGCCGTAGCGCAGCAATGCGCGCTCGGCATCCGCAGCCAGCGACAGGTCGGGATCGAGGAAATGGCGGGCGAGCGGCAGGATGTCCTCGCGCCGCCCGGCGAGTGGCGGCAGCTCGAGCTCGATGACGTTCAGGCGGAAGTACAGGTCCTCGCGGAAGCGGCCCTCGCGGATCGCCTGGCGCAGGTTGGTATTGGTCGCGGCGATCACCCGCACGCGCACCCGGCGAGTCTGGTTGGCGCCGAGGCGCTCGAACTCGCCGGTCTGCAGGACGCGCAGCAACTTCGCCTGTCCGCTCGCGGACAGGTTGCCGATCTCGTCGAGCAGCAGCGTACCGCCGTCGGCAGCTTCGAATCGGCCGGAGCGGGCGCGCGCGCCGGTGAAGGCACCGGCTTCGGTACCGAACAGTTCCGCTTCGATGAGGTCATTCGGCAGCGCGCCGATGTTCACCTTGACGTAGGGACCGCGGCCCACGGAGGAGTTCGCCTGCACGATATCCGCAATGCCCTCCTTGCCAGCGCCGTTCGGGCCCGTGATCAGGACCGGAACGTCGGCGTGCGCCACCTGTGCCGCCATCGACACCACGAGGTGCATGCGCTCGCTCGCGTAGATGATGCCGCGCAGGTCGTGACGCGCGGCCAGTTCCGCACGCGCGGCGGCGCGTTCGCTGCGCAAGGCCTGCACGTCGGCCTGGGCCCGCTGCAGGTCGAGGAGATTGCGCACCGAGGTCAGCAGGCGCGCATCCTCCCAGGGCTTCGCGACGTAATCGGCGGCGCCCTCCTTGACGAGTTCGACCGCGGTTTCGAGGTGGGTCCATGCCGTGAGCAGGATCACCGGCAGTTCGGGCTGGGTGGCGCGGATGGCACGAAACAGCTGCACGCCCTCCTCGCCCGAGGTCGCGTGGCGCTGGAAGTTCATGTCCTGGATCACGAGGTGCACCGGCTCGCGCGCCAGGGCAGCGAGGCCCTCGCCCGGCGAGCCGGCGACCAGCGTGCGCACGCCGTGGATCGACAGCAGCACCTCGAATGCAGTGCGCACGGCCTCGTTGTCGTCTATGACGAGGACAGTCCGATTCATCAGGCTGTCGCGCAGTGCGTCCTTGGTAACGTGCCTCATGGTTCGGATGCCGTTTGGGCGCAAATGGTTGCAGTGCTCCGGCTCAGACAGTTCGAGTGGCCACCGACGGCGAGATCCGCGCCGCCCGGCGCGACGGCTGCCAGGCCGCCGCCTGGCCCAGCGCCCACAGCAGCAGCACGCCGGCCAGCAGATAATAGAGGTCGAGGCGCGGCAGCTCGTACTGGGTCGACAGCCAGTAGCCTACGCCAAAGGCCAGCGCGACACCCAGCAGCACGCCGCCGGTCGTCACGAGCCAGTTCTCCACCAGGAAATAGCGGACGATGTCGGCGCGACGCGCGCCGATCGCCCGGCGCGTGCCGATCTGGCGCGTGCGGATACTCACGTTGAAGGTCGCGAGCGCGAAGATGCCGAGCGCCGTGACGCCGGCGAGGAGCGCGGTGATCGAGACGAGGAAGATCGCCATGTTGCGGTCCGAAAGATAGCTGCGGTCGCGGTAGTACTCGAGCGGACGCACGCCCCGGATCATGCGGGTCGAGTCGGAGGTCGAGAGGTACTCTTCCACCTTGCGCAATGTTTCGTCACGCAGCCCCGGGGCGGTGCGCACGATGTAGAGATTGTCGCCGCCGAACGAAGGCGTGACGGGCAGCAACGCCACCTGGTCGACCTTGTCCCAGGTCACCCACGATCCGTGCATGTGATCGATGACACCGACGATCGTCGTCGGGCGATTCAGCGAGTCGTAGACGACCTTGCCTACCGCGTCCTCGCTGCCGAACAGTGCGCGCGCGACCGATTTGGTGATGATCGCCGTCGGGGGTGCCTTGGTGCTGTTCGGATCGGGCGGCATGATCTCCTCGGCGCGGAAGTTGCGGCCCGCTGCGAGTTTCACGCCGAACGTCTCGAGACCGCCTTCGTCGACTTCGAAATAGTTGATCGCCACGTTCTTGTCGTTGGGCGTGTCCGGCTGGCTGCCGATGGTGGTCGAGGAGCCGCCGCCGCTCAGCGGAATCGCATTGGTGCGCGTGGCGGCCACCACACCAGGTTGGGCCCGCAGCCACGCCAGGTCGTTGCGCGCAGTCGCGAGCCTGTCGTGGTCCTGCGTGAAGCCGGAACTGACCACCGTGAACATGTTCGCGACGTCCATGCCGGTCGGGCGCCCGATCAGGTCGACACGCTGCTTGACGATGTAGATCGCATTGACGAGCACGGCCAGCGCGATCGCGACCTGCAGCGATACCAGGATGGCACCGGTGCGATTGCGCAGCAGTGCGGAGAGCACGGGGCGGATGTCACTCATCACCATGATCGGATCCTCGGTTCAGGACTTGAGGTAGACGGCCGGGGCGAGACGGCCCACGCGCCACGCGGGGTAAAGCCCCGCGGCCAGTGCCGACACGACGGCGAGCGCCACTGCCATGGCGATGCTCCAGGCGTCGACGTACATGACGTTGCGAAACCCGCTGCTGCCCGCGTCGTACATGGCACGCAGCCCCAGCAGCCCGAGGCTCGCAAGCACGAGGCCCACCGTCGCACCCACCGCCGCGAGCAGACCTGCCTCGGTCAGGAGCTGCAGGAAGATCTGGCGCCGGCTTGCACCGAGCGCGCGGCGGATGCCGGTGACGGTGGCTCCGCCCAGGAACTTCGCGAGCAGCAGGCCCACGGTGTTGATGAGGCACACCGACAGGAACGCGAACGCAAGCGCCACCAGCATGCGATTGTCGTTGCGCACCACTTCATTGTCGGCGAGCCACTGGTCGACCGGGGTCAGGCGGTTGTTGTCGGGGCGCGCGAACCGTCCGCTCTTGCGCTGCTCGTTCACATAGCCGTCGATGAACTCCTGCATGCGCGCGCGCGTGGCCGCGTCCGGCAACTCCGCCCAGGCCTGGATCCAGACGCACTCGGAGTTCAGGAAGTCGAGATAACTCTCGCGCCCCTCGGGCTTCCAGCAGTTGGTATTGCCGGTGCTCGCCAGCTCGAGCGCCGGCAGCCAGCCGAACGGCACGTAGGCCTCCTCCGGGTCGTCGAAGCTGCCGTTGTTCAGGTCGAAGAACTTGGGCGACGGATGCCAGTCCTCGAGTACGCCAACCACGCGGAATTCGCGATCGTTCCAGCGCAGTGTGCGGCCCACGCTGTTCGCGCCGGCAAAGAAGTGCTCGTTCATCGCCTTGCTCAGCACGATGACGGGTTCCGGGCCGGCATCCGCCGCAGCCTGCCAGCCGCCGCCGTAGGCGAACGGCACGTCGAACATCCCGAAGAAGCCCGCCGTCGTCACGCGCAGCTGCACGCGCTCGGGCAGTACGTCCGAAGCGGACTCGCCGCTCGAGAGCACCCCGCCCGTCTTCATCATGCGCACGCTGCGCGCCGGTATCGTCGATGCGGTGACCGCTTCCGCATCGCGATAGGTCAGCTGCTCCGGGGGCAGCGCGGGCCGCTCGTCGTCCGCCGGCTCCTCGGGATCCCAGCTGTCGAGCGTGATCGCGTACAGCCGATCGTTCTTCCACCAGATCGGGTTCGATGACATCCCGTGGTAGACCGTCAGCGTGATCACGCACACCGAGATGCCGAGCGCGATCGCCATGACCATCAATGCGGTGATACCGGGATTGCGCCGCAGGCTGCGCAGCGCAAGCTTCACGTGGTAGCTGAACATCGCTGGCTCCTCAGGCGATCGCCGTCGCGGCGACCGGTACGTTGCGCGCCTCGTAGGGCTTGTAGTCCGAGACCTGGCCGTCGATGACCTGCACGTTGCGATGCGCGCGCCGCGCGAGTTCCGGGTCGTGCGTCACCAGCACGATCGTCGTGCCCATTTCGTTGATCTGCTCGAGCAGGTCCATCACCTGGCGCGCCATCAGCGAGTCGAGGTTGCCGGTCGGTTCGTCGGCGAGCAGGAACTTCGGATCGCCGGCGATCGCGCGTGCAATCGCCACGCGCTGCTGCTGGCCACCCGAGAGCTGCGAGGGCATGTGATGCGCGCGTGAGCCGAGTCCGACGATGTCGAGGGCGCTCGTGATGCGCTCCTTGCGCTCGGCGGCTTTCATGCGCCGGTAACGCAGTGGGACGTCGACATTGTCGAAGATGTCGAGATCCGGGATCAGGTTGAAGCTCTGGAAGATGAAGCCGATCTTCTCGTTGCGCAGCCGCGAGCGGGCGTCGTCCGACAGGTCGTTGACGTCGACTCCGTCCAGCGCGTAGCTGCCGGTATCGAAGGTCTCGAGCAGGCCCGCGACGTTCAGGAACGTCGTCTTGCCCGAGCCCGACGGGCCGGTCACCGCGACGAATTCCCCGGACGCGACGTCGAGGGAGAAATCACGCAGGGCGTGCGTCTCGATGAGTTCGGTGCGGTACACTTTGCTGATATGGCGCATGGCAAGCATGGAACTCGTCCTCTCTGGGCGGTCAGTCGGTGATCAGTACTTCAGGGGCATCACGGAAATCGCGCATATCGGAAATGATCACGCGATCGCCAGGCTCGAGGCCCTGCAGGGCCTCGATCTTCGAAATCGACGCGGCGCCAAGCTGCACCGGCACGCGCACGGCGCTGTCGCCGCGCACCACATACACCGACGTGCTCGTCTCGCCGAGTTGCGAGCCGCGGTCGAAGGCAAGCACGTTGTCGCGCTCGTCCAGCACGATGCGCACGCTCGCCCGCTGGTTCTGTCGCAGCGACGGCGGATCGCTGCCTGCGAACTTGAGCCGGCCGGTGACCTGGCTCTGGCGCACTTCCGGCGAGATCGACGCGACCGTGCCGGCGTGCTTGCGGCCATCGAGCGTGATCTCGGCCGCCATGCCCGGGCGAATCTCCGTGGCGTAGGTTTCGGCAACCTGGAATTCGACCTCGAACACACCAAGGTCCACGACAGTGACGAGCGGCGCGTTCTCGGCGACGTTGGCCCGTTCGGTCTGCGCCAGGTTCGCGACCGTGCCGTCGACGGGCGAGCGTACGTTCAGCTCATCGACGCGCCGCTGCAGGTTCTCGACCACCAGCGCCTGGCGGTCGCGCTCGAGTCGGCGCGTGCGCAGATCGAGCTGCAGGCTGTCGCGCTCGAGGCCGGCGCTCGAGGTGGCATGTTCGAAGTTCAGGCGCGCGGTCGCGACATTGTCCTCGGCCTGGCGCAGATCGCGCTCCGGGATCGCGCGCGACTCCCACGCCGACCTGGCGCGCGCCAGCTCGCGTTCGGCGGCCCGGATCTGCACATTCGCGAGATCGGCTTGCTGCTGGTTCAGCAGGTTCTGGCGGCGGACTTCGATGGATTCGCGAGCCAGCGCCGCCTCGGCGCTCGCGAGGTTGGCGCGCTCACGCTCGTATTCGTTGCGCAGCGCAGGGCTGTCGAGTGTTGCGATGAGGTCGCCGGTCGCGACCACCTCGCCGGCGTGCACCACGTACGAAATCGTGCCGGGTGCCGAGGCGAACAGCGTCGGGCTCACTGCCGCGATCACCGTGCCCTGTGCCGCCACGTCGCGCACGAAGTGTCCGCGCTCGACAGTCGCAATGCGCAGCCGCTCGAGCGGCACGGTGTTGCTCGCCGCGAACCAGCCGCGAATGCCCCAGGCGATTGCGATCAGCAGCAACGCAGCAGCGCCACCCGCGATCAGCAGCTTGCGATGCTGCCGCCAGCCCCCCGGGGACGGCGCGAGCGCGACGTCCTGCGTGGTAGTGCCGCGGATCGAGCCCGCCGCGGGATCGGCGGCGCTTGCGTCGCCGGGCCGGCGCAGTGCGGATATCTTCATGCGCCATCTGGTGCAGCAAACGTGCCAACATCGATCGTAGCCTCAACTGGCTGATTGGAAAGGTGTTTCTTATACGCGGACGCAGGAGGGGCGCCCGGAAGTGTCCGGCACCGGACACCGGACGCGTCCGCGGACATCCACCAGGGTCGCGCTCGCGGCGCCAATGCCCGTGAAGTGCAGAAAATCATACGGTGACATGCCGATCGCGGTGATCAGCGCAGCGGCGATGAGTGCGATGATCCGCACACCGAAGAATTTCGTGACCATGTTTCCTCCATGAATGGCGAGTTGGCAATAATTCCGTCCCTGGCACTGTCTCGCGACGCACGCTGCGGAACAAACCGACTTGCTGAAGCGCCCTTAACGAAAGCTTGCCCATGGATGCGGCCTACGATCGCCTGCCCCTGAACGCGCTGCGCGTGTTCGAAGCCGTTGCAACGCGGCTCAACTTTGCGGACGCCGCCGAGGCGCTGCACGTCACGCCTGCGGCCGTCAGCCAGCAGGTCAAGGCGCTCGAGGACTACCTGCAGACGCCACTGTTCCGGCGGCGCGGTCGCAGTGTCGCGCTGACCAGTGAAGGCGCCGACCTGTTGCCGCGTGTGCGGCGCGGCCTCGATGAGCTGGAAGCCGCCCTGCAGCAGTCGCGCAGGCAGCGTGAGTCAGGCGTGCTCAACATCAGCATGCTGTCGTCTTTCCTGCAGAAGTGGCTCACGCCGCGCCTTGGCGAGCAGCGTAACCATCTGCCCGAGATCGAACTGCGCGTGCACACCTCGCGCGAGGCGGTCGACTTCGCGCGCAGCGACTTCCACGTGGCGATCCGCCTCGGCACCGGCAACTACCCAGGCCTCTACTCGGAGAAGCTGCTCGACGACTGGCTGGTACCGGTGGCGACACCGGCGCTGGTACGCAAGCACGGCATGATTCCCCACACCAGGGACCTGAGCGCCTTTCCATTGCTGTACAGCTCGGACGAGCCGTGGTCGGCGTTCGTGTCCGATGCCACAGCGGGCTCGGCGAGAACCCGGCCGGCGATGCTGGATGATTCCGCGTCGGTGATCTCGGCGGCGCTCGAGGGCCACGGCTTCGCCGTGGCGCGCTGGTCACTGGTGCAACGCGACGTCGCGGCTGGCAGGCTTGCGGTCGCCTCCGAAGTGGTGCGCCAGTTCCGCTTCTCCTATTACTTCGTATGCCCCGAGTCGTATGCAGCGATGCCCAAAGTGGTGCGCTTCCGCGACTGGCTGCGCGCCGAAGCGGCCGAGCACCCCCTGCCGCCGCCTCTGGCCCTCAGCCCATAGCTCTTGGCCCTCAGCTCTCAGAGCAAGACAAGTTGCTCCAGTCGCGCGACCAGCCGAGCAACCGCTGCTCGCCCGCGCGCATCCAATCCAGCGAGACACAGGAATCCCCCCTGTCAGCTGGAAGGAACGAGTCATGAAACAGATCATCTTCGGCACGGCTGCAATCGCGGCATTGGCCTGCAGTGCTGCGGTCTTCGCCAGTACGGACGGCCTGCTCGCCGTGCGCGAGGTGCCGGTGCACTACAGCGATCTGAATGTGAACAGCTCGCAAGGCGCGGCGAATCTCTATGCGCGCCTGCGGTCGGCGGCGCGGACAGCTTGCGGCAGCGAACCCGGCAGCAGCCTCAGGGAGCGTGCCGACTTCAGCAACTGCCGCGCGGATGCGCTCTCGCAGGCGGTGGCGGACGTCAACAGCCGGGCATTGACGGCGCTGCATCGCACGCAGATCTCGCCGCTCGAACTGGCCCGTTTCGACAACGCCTTCACGGCCCGTTGAGCAGCTTGGGCGGGGCGAACTGCTTCCCGTCGCCCTGCCCTCTCTGTCCGGCCGTTTCGGGCAGGAACAGCGCGCCGACGACCACGGTGAGCGCGGCGATGGCGATCGGATACCACAGTCCGGCGTAGATGTTGCCGGTCGCCGCGACGATCGCGAATGCAGTCACCGGCAGGAAACCGCCGAACCAGCCGTTGCCGATGTGATACGGCAACGACATCGACGAGTAGCGGATCCGCGCCGGAAACAGATCGACCAGCCATGCGGCGATCGGCCCGTAGACCATCGTGACCAGGATCACGAGCCACGTGGTGAGCGCAATCACCACCGGGAAGTTGACGCGGCTCATGTCGGCGCGCGCCGGGTACCCGGCGGTATCGAGCGCGGCGCGCAATGCACTGCGCACCGCGCCCGCGTCGGCACCGGCATCGATGTACACCGCGCCCTCGCCGTCGCCGATGCGTACCCGTGCAAGCTGATCCGGCGGCGCCGCTTCATTGGAGTACGGCACACCGGCGCGCGCGAGCGCGGCCTTCGCGACGTCGCAGGCATTGCTGAAGACCTTGCGGCCCACGGGATCGAACTGGAACGCGCAGCTCGCCGGATCGGCGATTACGGTCACCGGCGCGGTCGCGACCGCGGCATCGAGCGCCGGATTCGCGAAGTGGGTAATCGCGCGAAACGTCGGGAAGTAGGTCAGTGCCGCAAGCGCGCAGCCGGCCAGCACCA
>CADEFJ010000100.1 GCA_902826575.1 uncultured Pseudomonadota bacterium
AGCGACGGCCACAAGTTCGTCAATGCGGTGCTCGATCGGGCGGCCCGCGAGCTGCGTCCGCACGAACATTGACGCGGTTGCCGCGATGCCGCTGTCCGAATTTGCGCTGATCGACCGATATTTTCGTGCCGTGGGTGTGCGTGCCGACGTGCGCAACGGGGTCGGCGACGACGGTGCGGTGCTCGTGCCGCCGCCGGGAGAGGACCTCGTCGCGGTTGTCGACACGCTGGTCGAGGGCGTGCACTTCCCGCCCGCCTCGGACCCCGCTTCGATCGGCCACCGCGCACTCGCGGTGAACCTGAGCGATGTCGCGGCCATGGGCGCCACCCCCGCGTGGGCGCTGCTCGCCCTGACGTTGCCGCGTGCAAACGAGAGCTGGCTCGCGGCGTTCGCCCGGGGCTTCGGCGATCTGGCGCGTGCGCACGATGTCCAGCTCGTCGGCGGCGACACGACTTCGGGACCGCTCTCCATCACCGTGCAGGTGCTTGGCTTCGTGCCGCGAGGCGAGGCGCTGCTGCGCACCGGCGGGCGGGCCGGTGACAGCGTGTTCGTCACCGGTACGCCGGGCGATGCCGCGTGCGGGCTGTCGCTGCTGCAAGGGCGTGAGTCGGGGCGCGGCTCGCCGCCCGCAATGCTCGAGGCGCTGCGCCGGCGCTTTCTCTTTCCCCAGCCGCGTTCCGGTATCGGTGTGCAACTGCGTGGCATCGCGAGCGCCTGCATCGACGTCTCCGACGGGCTCGCGGGCGATCTCGCCAAGCTCGCGCAGGCGGGTGGCTGTGGCGCGGAGATCGATGTCGCGCTGCTGCCCCTGTCCGACGCACTGCGCGCCTGCGCCGGTGAGGACGCTGCCGAGCAGTACGCGCTCACCGGGGGCGAGGACTACGAACTGTGCTTCACGGTGCCGCCCGCAAGGCTCGGTGCGCTGCGGGGCTGGCCCTGCACCGCGATCGGGCATCTCGTCGAGGCGCCCGGTGTGCGGCTGCGGCGCGGCCACAATGTGATCGAGTTCTCGCATTCCGGCTTCGATCACTTCGGCGGCTGACGCCCCGCGTCACAGCCTCCGCAGGCCCGGGACGATCCGCGAGGCGCATCACAGATCGGCCCGGGTGGCACACCTATCCTGCCTCGCGATGGCCACGCCCGCCCCCAAAGCAAACAAGAACGGCAAGGTTCCCGACAAGATCGGCAAGTACGTGATCGTCAACGAGGTCGGCAAGGGCAGTACCGGCACCGTCTACCTCTCGCACGATCCATATTACGGCCGCGACGTCGCGATCAAGGTCTACAGCATCGATGCCGGTGGCGACGAGGAGCGCGCGCGCATCTCGCGCAAGATGTTCCTGTCCGAAGCGCACATGGTCGGCATGCTGCAGCATCCGCATATCCTGCCGATCTACGACGCTGGCGAGGAAAACGGCCACTGCTACATCGTCACCGAACACGTGCACGGGGCGCGCACGCTCGCCGCGTACTGCAAGTCCGACAACCTGCTGCGCATCGACGATGTCGTCGAGATCATCTACAAGTGCGCCAAGGCGCTGAACTACGCGCACTCGCGCGGCGTGATCCATCGCGACATCAAGCCGTCGAACATCATGCTGACGCAGGACAGCGACGTGCGCATCATCGACTTCGGCATCGCGCTGGTCGCGGATTCGGACATCTCGCGCATCGAGGGCATTGCCGGCAGCCCGTCTTACATGTCGCCCGAACAGGTGCAGAGCCTCGAACTCACGAGCCGCTCGGACCTCTATTCGCTGGGAGCCGTGATGTACGAGATGCTGGCGGGCGTGCGGCCATTCCGTGCCGGCAACCTCGCGAAGCTGCTGCACCAGATCGTGTATGCGACGCCCGCGCCGATCCATACGCTTGCACCGGATGTGCCGGAAGAGCTCGAGTCGGTGGTCGCGATCGCGCTGCAGAAGAACCCCGACAAACGCTACAAGAGCGGCCTCGACCTCGCGGCCGAGCTCACCCGCGTGCACCAGAAGCTGCGCCAGCGCTATGCACGCATCGACCAGCAGGAACAGTTTGCGACACTGCGTCGCCTGAAGTTCTTCCACGAGTTCTCGCACGCCGAGATCTGGGAAGTGCTGCGCGCCAGCAACTGGCAGGATTACGCAGGGTCGGAAGAGATCGTCAAGGAAGGCGAGATGGATGACCGGTTCTACGTGGTTGTAGCCGGCGAGTGCGCCGTCGAGCGCCATGGACGGCGTCTCGGCGTACTCGAGAGTGGCGACTGTTTCGGTGAAACCAGCTATGTGCAGGGCGCCAAGCGTACCGCCACCGTGAAGGCCAACGGCGCCGTGACGGTGCTCAAGGTCAGCTCGACGCTGCTCGAGCAGGTTTCGGCATCGTGTCAGCTGCGCTTCAACCGCGTGTTCCTGCGCGGCATGATCAGCCGCCTGCAGAATGCCGAGCAGCGGGTGGCGGCAGAAGCCGCGTCGTAAACCAGTCGAGGATGAGTTCGAGCCGCTCGACGCGCTGGCTGGGCGGGCCGTTGCGGGACAGTCCGTGCGATGAGGTCGGAAACAGCACGAGCTTGGCCGGCTTGCCGAGCATCCTGAGCGCGTTGTAATAGCCGATACCCTGGTCGAGCGGCGTGCGGTAGTCCTGCTCGCTCTGGATTACGAGCACCGGCGTTTTCACCTTGTCGACGAAATTGATCGGCGAGCGGTCGAAGTATTCCTTCGGCGCGCGCCACGGCAGGTCGTGGAACCAGCGCTGCGCGAACATGTTGTTGAGGTCGGCGACCACCGTGTGCGAGGCAAAATCGACCACCGGGCGCTCGACGAGCGCCGCCGCGAAGCGATCCGTCTGGGCGATCGTCCAGCTGGTCAGTACGCCGCCACCACTGCCGCCGCCGACACCGAGCCGCGCCGTATCGACATAGCCCCGGGAAATCACCGCATCGAGCGCCGCCATCAGGTCGCGATAGTCGTCGCCGGGGTAACGAAACTGCACGCTGTTCGCGAACTCCTCGCCATAGCCGGTGCTGCCGCGCGGATTGGCGATCAGCACCAGCAGGCCCGCGTTCGCGAGCACCTGGAATTCGTGGAAGAAGCCCTCGCCATACATGGCGTGCGGCCCGCCGTGGATGTACAGCATCAGCGGATGGCGCTGCGCAGGGTCGAAGCCCGGCGGCTTCAGCAGCCAGGCCTGGATGCGCGTGCCGTCGAATGAATCGACCCACAGCTCCTCGTAGGGCGCGAGCCGGGCGCCAGCGAACGCGTCGCGGCCATGGGTCGTGCGTTGAGTCCATTTGCCGCCGGGTCGGTCCGTGGTCCAGACGTCGTACGGTTGCGTCGGCGAGCCGAATACCGCCGCGATACGTCCGTTGCCGGCCAGCGTGAACTCGCGCAGGTCGCCCCGCAGCTGTGCGGAGATCGATTGCGGATCGCCGCCACCCGCGGCGATCCGATAAAGCTGCGCGAGGCCGCGGTCGGCGGCGATGAAATACAGCGACCGGCCATTCGGATCGAACTGCACCCGCGCGCCCGGCCCGCCGCGCGGCGGCGGCAGGTCGCTCATCGAAGTCTCGCCGACATTGCGATCGAAGGCGGCCGTGACGTTGACGATGTCGCCGAGCCCCGTGGTGCCGAGCATTGCTGCATACAGGCGCGTGGTGGTCGCACTGCGCCGCGGCCGGGTGTCATCGAATCCGGTCCAGGCGATGCGGCCGTCGCGTGCCACGGCGATCGGGCCGCCATCCGGTCCGTCGCGCGAGGTGAGCGCGACGGCCGCGGCACCGCCTGCGACTTCGACCCGGAACAGCTCGTCGTTGACCGGCGCGACCGGGGGATTCGGATCCGGCAGCGCGCTGAACAGCAGGGTCTTGCCGTCCGCGGTCCACGCCGGCTCGGACGGCTCCGTGCGGCCGTCCCACAGCGGACCGAGTGGCGCGCCGTGCCCGGGCACGACATCGACCACCCACAGCTGCGAGCGCTGCTCGGGCAGGAAACCCGGCGCGCCGTCCATGCGGTAGTAGAGGCGTTCGGTAATGCGCGCCTTGCCGGCGCCTTTCGGGTTGGCTGCCTCGTCTGCCGGCGCGGGGCGGGCGAGATAGGCAATTCGCTTGCCGTCGGGCGACCACGCGAATGCGCCGACACCCGCCTTTTCATTCGTCAACGGCCATGCCTCGCCGCCGCGCATGTCGAGGATGTGGATCTGGCGTTTCTCGGTGCGATCGGAAATGAACGCCAGTTGCGAGCCGTCCGGTGACCAGCGCGGCCGCGCATCGTCCTTCGCTCCGCCCACCAGCAGGCGCGGCGCCGCATCGCCGTCAATCAGCCAGATGTCGCTCTGGTAATCGTCTTTCCAGGTGTCGGCATGGGTCACCACATACGCGATGCGTTTGCCATCGGCCGTGATCTGTGCGTCGCCGACGAACGGTACCTGGGCAATCGAGGCGGGGTCGAGGCCGGCTGCCCCGACTTGCAACGCCGTGCCGATGGCCAGCGCAATAAATGCCGATCCGCAGCTTGGAACGCGCATGACATGCCTTCAGGGCGCCTCAGATGCGCGCCATGATAACGCCTTCAATAGAAGTCGAGCGGCAATTCAGGTCGTTTACGCGAGTTGGGCATGTCGAGCCCCGCTCGCGGGTAGTCGACGGTCGACGACCGCGGTGTCCCTGCAACCAGCGCCCTGTTCACCAAAGTCATCTCGATGGTTTTCGGGACCCGCGTGCCCGGGATGCAGGCGTCGAAGTTGTTGCCATGGACATGGGCGACATGGAACGTTCGCATGAGACCCTGCATGCAAAGCGAGAAAGCGTCCCATTGCCGATCGAGGTCGTGGAACTCGATCAGCAATGCCGACACACGATCCATGCGCTCGAGCGCCCCGGGCAACGCAGCGTACTCGGCACCCTCGATATCCGTTTTCAGCAGTACCCAGTCGTCGTGGCCCGCTGTCGCACGCTCGAGCAGTGCAGGCATCGTGATCCAGCCGGGTGTGTCCGCAGGACCGACCATCAGCTGCAGCAGTTCGTGCCGGGAAAAAAACCGCCTGAATTCGATCGGCTTGCGCACGCAACTCCAGTCGCGCCCCGCCTTGTGCCGCTGCATTGACAGCGCGTGGCCGAGCATCTGGGGGAAGCGCTTGAGCGCCTTCACGACAATGCGCTTCATCCCCGTCGTGCCGTCGACGCAGGTGACGCGCAGGGCGGGATTGATCGCCAAGGCGGCTTCCTCGAACGACCAGTCGTCGTTCACGCCAAGGCTGAGCAGCGTGTGGCTGCGCTCGATGACGCTGCGCGGCACCACATAGCCGCCGTCGAAGTCGCGACCGACACGACTCATGCCGGGCAAGTCCACCGGCCGGTAGGCCGCAAGTGAAACCGGGTTCTGGCTGCTGCCTGGCATGTTCCCTCGCGAGCGGCCATCGGGGGACGCCGCTGCCCAAGTGCTATCGAACCGGCGGGGCCTCGATGTCCTTGTCGCGCTCGATCAGCGCGTAGGCCGAATGATTGTGGATCGACTCGAAGTTCTCGGTCTCGATCGTGTAGGCGGCGACGCGATCCTCGCGATTGAGGCGTACCGCGACATCGCGCACCAGGTCCTCGACGAATTTCGGATTGTCGTAGGCGTGTTCGGTCACGTGCTTCTCGTCGGGGCGCTTCAGGATGCCGTACAGCTCGCTCGACGCTTCCGATTCGGCGATTTCGATCAGTTCCTCGATCCACATGTGCTCGCGCAGACGCACCTCGATCGTGACATGCGAGCGCTGGTTGTGCGCGCCGCGATCGGAAATCTTCTTCGAGCACGGGCACAGGCTGGTGACCGGCACGACCACCTTGAGCCACAGCGTGTTCTCGCCGTGGCGATGCTCGCCGATCAGTGTCGCGCGGTAGTCCATCAGGCTCTTCACGCCGGAAACCGGTGCGGCCTTCATGACGAAGAACGGGAATGACATCTCGATGTGGCCGGCGTCGGCCTCCAGGCGGCGGGTCATCTCGGCGAGCATCGCGCGGAACGAATCCACCGAGATCTCGCGCTGTGCATGCAGGATCTCGACGAAACGCGACATGTGCGTGCCCTTGAAGTTGTGGGGCAGGTTCACGTACATGTTGAAGGTCGCGATCGTGTGTTGTTCGCCTTCGGCACGATCCTTCACGCGCACCGGGTGCGCGATGTCCTTGATGCCGACTTTGTTGATCGGAATCCTGCGGCTGTCGGCGCGTCCCTGCACATCCTCGATCGGTGGGGTCATGGCGCCATTATACGGGCGCGCGCCGGACCGGCCGTCAGTACTGACCACCAGCGCTCGGTGGCGGCAAGCAGGCCGGGCGTGTCGAGTCCCGCAGCTTCAAGGCACTCCTCGCGCGAGCCGTGCTCGATGAACCGATCGGGAATTCCGAGCGACAGCACCGGCACTGCAATCCGCTCGGCGGCCAGCAACTCGGTGACTGCCGAGCCGGCGCCGCCTGCCACCACGTTTTCCTCGAGCGTCAGCACGGCGCGGTGGCGCGCGGACAGGCGCTGCACCAGTTCGTCGTCGAGCGGCTTGACGAAGCGCATGTTGACCACGGTGGCGTCGAAGCGATCGCCGATCGCGACCGCCGCCTCGACGAGTGCGCCCCAGGCGAGTACCAGCAGTCCGCTGCGGCCCTCGCGCCGCACTTCGCCCTTGCCGACCGGCAGTACGGTCATCGCCTGCAGCGGCTTCACGCCCGGGCCGGTGCCGCGCGGATAGCGCACCGCGGCCGGTGAGTCGAGCGTCGTCGCGGTGTAGAGCATCTGGCGGCATTCGTTCTCGTCTGCCGGCGCCATCACGACGAAGTTCGGGATGCAGCGCAGGAACGAGAAGTCGAAACTGCCCTGGTGTGTGGCGCCGTCGCCGCCGACGAGACCGGCGCGATCGAGCGCAAACACCACCGGCAGGTTCTGCAGCGCGACGTCATGGATCACCTGGTCGTAGGCGCGCTGCAGGAATGTCGAGTAGATCGCGACGACCGGCCGCAGGCCCTCGCTGGCGAGGCCTGCGGCGAAAGTCACTGCATGCTGCTCGGCGATCGCGACATCGTAGTAGCGATCCGGGAAGCGCCGCGAATACTCGACGAGTCCCGAGCCTTCGCGCATCGCGGGCGTGATGCCGATGATGCGCTCGTTGCGCGCAGCGGCATCGCACAGCCACTCGCCGAATACCTGCGAGTAGCTCGGGCCGCGCGCGGCTTCCTTGAAGATCGTGCCGCTGGCGGGGTCGAAGGGACCGGGGCCATGCCACTTGATCGGATCGGCCTCCGCCGGCGCATAGCCCTTGCCCTTGCGTGTGACGACATGCAGGAACTGCGGGCCCTTGCGGCCGCGCAGGTTGCGCAGCATCGGCACCAGCGCCTTGAGGTCGTGTCCGTCGACGGGGCCGTGGTAGGTGAATCCCAGTTCCTCGAACAGCGTGCCGGGAAGCACCATGCCCTTCAGGTGCTCTTCGGAGCGGCGCGCGAGTTCGCGCATGGTCGGCATCTGGTCGAGGATGCGCTTGCCGCCCTCGCGCAGCTGCGCGTACGCCCGGCTCGAGAGCACGCGCGCGAGGTAATTCGACAACGCGCCGACATTCTCGGAGATCGACATGTCGTTGTCGTTCAGTACCACGGTGATGTCGGCCTTGCTGGCGCCGGCATTGAGCATCGCCTCCCAGGCGAGGCCGGCGGTGAGCGCGCCGTCGCCGATGACCGCGACCACGCTGCGCTGCTCCGCACGCAGGCTCGCCGCGACCGCCATGCCGAGTGCTGCGCTGATCGACGTGCTCGAGTGGCCGACACCGAAAGTGTCGTACTCGCTCTCGGCGCGCGACGGAAATGGCGCGAGGCCGTCCTTCTGCTTGATTGTGGTCAGCCGATCGCCGCGCCCCGTCAGCACCTTGTGGGGATAGGCCTGGTGGCCAACGTCCCAGACGAGGCGGTCACGCGGTGTCTCGAAGACATAGTGCAGCGCGACGGTCAGCTCGACCGTGCCGAGCCCCGCCGCGAAATGCCCACCGCGCGTGCTCACCGAGTGGATCAGGTAGGCGCGCAGTTCATCCGCGACCTCCCCGAGGCGTGCGGCGGGCAGCGTGCGCAAGTCGGCGGGCGAGCGCGCGACAGCGGCCAGCGTCGGGTAGGTATCGGCGGAGATGCTCATGGCGGACATGGAAAGTCTACACGCGGGCCTACTGTTCGCGGGACACGACGTAGCGCGCGAGCTGCGCAAGCTCCCCGCCCGCACTGCCGAGCGGCGCCAGGGCATCGATGGCCCGATCGCGCGCTGCCTGCGCGAGGCGCCGGGCGTCCTCCAGACCCACAAGGCTCGGGTAAGTGGGCTTGGCACGCGCCGCATCCGCGCCCGGCAGCTTGCCGAGTGCTGCCGTGCTGCCCTCGACATCGAGCACGTCGTCCTGGATCTGGAAGGCGAGGCCGATTTCCGCGCCGTAGCGCGCGAGTGCTGCATGGCGCGCGCCCGAGCCGACGCCTGCGGCAATCGCGCCGAGCAGGACGCTTGCGCGGATCAGCGCGCCGGTCTTGCGACGGTGCATGTTCTCGAGCGACGCGAGGTCGAGCGTGCGACCGACCGCCTCGAGGTCGATCGCCTGTCCGCCGGCCATGCCGCTCGTCCCGATCGCCGCGGCGAGCTCGCGCACCAGCGCGAGACGCACATCGGCCGGCATCGAGGCGGGGCCGGCTGTTGCCAGGACTTCGAATGCGTGTGCCTGCAGCGCGTCGCCCGCGAGCAGCGCGGTGGGTTCGTCGAACGCCCGATGGCAGGTCGCGCGCCCCCGGCGCAGGTCGTCGTCGTCCATCGCCGGCAGGTCGTCGTGGATCAGGCTGTAGACGTGGATCATTTCGACGGCCGCGGCCGGTGCGTCGAGCAATTCGGGCGCTGCGCCGCACGCCGCGCCACTCGCATACACGAGGATCGGCCGCAGGCGCTTGCCGCCATCGAGCGTGCTGTAGCGCATGGCGGCACGCAGCTGCGCGGTGGCGCTATCCGGCAGCGCCAGCGCGCGATCGAGCACGGTCTCGATCCGCGCCCGGAGGCTTGCGATGCGCGCCTCGAATGCCGGATCGTTCACTCGGAATCGGCGTCCGGCTCGAACGTCTCGATCGTTGCGGCATCGCCGCGCGCGACGAGGATTTCGACCTTGGCCTGCGCGGACTTCAATGCTTCCTGGCACTGGCGGGTGAGCGCCACGCCACGTTCGAAGGTCTTGAGCGCCTCATCGAGCGGCAGGTCGCCGCGCTCGAGACGCTCAACGAGCTGTTCGAGCTCGCCGAGCGAGCGCTCGAAATCCGGCGCCTTGGCTGCCTTGCTCACTGGGATCCCCGGCCAAAAAAGTGGCCGCAACGTTACACATGCGGGTGACGCGGGGCAACGCGCGCCGCGCCTCGGCATGCAATTGACGCGTCCGGCATTGCGGACTACATTGCGACCCTCTCTTAGACTCAGTCTAACAACCGGAGGACACCCCATGAAAGCTTTGAAAGGCACGAAAACCGAACAGAACCTGAAGGACGCGTTCGCAGGGGAGTCCCAGGCCAACCGCCGCTACCTTTATTTCGCAGCCAAGGCCGATGTCGAGGGCTACAACGACGTCTCGGCGGTGTTCCGCTCGACGGCCGAAGGCGAGACGGGCCACGCGCACGGTCACCTCGAGTACCTCGAGGCCTCGGGCGA
>CADEFJ010000101.1 GCA_902826575.1 uncultured Pseudomonadota bacterium
GGGTGACCCATGAGTCGCACGAAGCTGCAGGGTTTTATGGTGGCCGTGCTGTTAGCGGCGTTCGCTGCACTCGCCGGCTGCAGCAGCGGCGGTTCCGACGACTCGCCCCCGCCGCCCCCGCCCACCGACACCACGCCGCCGACCGTGCCATCCAACCTGGTCGCGACCGCGCCGGGCATGACCCAGGTGCAGCTCACCTGGACCGCCTCGACCGATGCCAGCGGCGTCGCCGGATACCGCGTGTACCGCGACGGCAGCGCCACGCCGATCGCCTCGCCGACCACCAACAGCTACACCGACAACAGCGTCGTCGCGAACACCACGTATTCCTATGCCGTGCGCGCGTTCGACGCGGCCACGCCGCCGAACGAGTCGGCGCTGTCCGCCGCGGCGAACGTGACTACGCCGGCGACGCCGCCGCCGCCCGATACGACAGCACCTTCCGTGCCGACCAATGTCGTCGCGACGGCTCCTGGCCCGACCCAGGTGCAGCTCAACTGGACCGCTTCGACCGACACTGGCGGCAGCGGACTCGCAGGCTACCGTGTCTACCGCAACGGCGGCGCGACGCCGATCGCTTCGCCCGCGACCAACAGCTACACGGACAACTCGGTCGTCGCGAGCACCGCATACTCGTATACCGTGCGGGCCTTCGATGCGGCGACACCGCCGAACGAGTCGGCGCTTTCCGCCGCGGCGAACGTGACGACACCGAATGCCCCGCCCACCACACCGGGGCTCGAAACGCGCCCGACCAATGCGAGCTGTGTTGCCGGGGACCAGCCGACGACGGGCCTCACGTTGGCGCGCGTGTTTCCGAACCTGAGCTTCTCGCTACCGGTGCAAATGCTGCAGGCGCCGGGTTCGGGCGCGCGCTGGTTCGTGGTCGAGAAGGGCGGCGTGATCCGCACCTTCCAGAACACGCCGAATGTCGCGAGCAGCAGCGTATTCCTCGATATCACCGATCGTGTGCTCGACGACTCGACCGAGCGCGGCCTGCTCGGCATGGCTTTCCATCCGGATTTCCCGACCGATGACCGGGTCTTCATTTTCTATATCGGCTCCGGGCCGACCGAGACACGCATCTCGGTGTTCCGCACGAACGACGGCGGTGCGACGCTCGATCCGAATAGCGAGGTCAAGCTGCTGAGCGCTGCTCGCAGCCAGAGCAATCACAACGGCGGCAACATCATGTTCGGCCCCGACGGGCTGCTGTACTTCGGCACGGGCGACGGCGGCGGTTCCAACGACCAGCATGGCAGCATCGGCAACGGCCAGAACCTGCAGACGGTACTCGGCAAGATGCTGCGCATCGACGTCGGCGGCGAGTCGGCCACCACCTACACCATTCCGGCGGGTAACCCGTTTGCCGCTACCGGCGGCTCTTGCACAACGGGCACGACGACGTCGGCACAGTGCCGCGAAATCTACGCCTACGGCTTCCGCAATCCCTGGCGCTGGAGCTTCGATCGCGATACCGACGAGCTTTGGGTGGGCGACGTCGGCCAGGGCGCGCTCGAGGAAATCGACCGGGTCGTGGTGGGCGGCAACTACGGCTGGCGCTGTCGTGAGGGCACGCAGGTCACGACAAACGACTGCGCGGGCCTGACCGGGCCGTTCCTGCCTCCGGTCGCCGAGTACGGGCGTTCGGCGGGTTTCTCGGTGACCGGCGGCTACGTGTATCGCGGCACGCAGATTCCGGCGCTCGTCGGCCGTTATGTGTTCGCGGATTACGGCACCGGGCGCATATGGGACATTCCCTCGACGAGCACCCCAACGGTGACCGTGACGTCGAGCGACGGCTTCGATACGAGTCTCGGCATCGCCTCCTTCGGCGAGGATGTGAACGGCGAACTGTACGTCGTCGACCTCAACGGTGGCGGGCTCCATCAACTCGTGGCGGGCGCGGCCGGCGGCGGCTCCGTGCCGACATTGTTGTCGGCGAGCGGCTGTGGTGCACCCGGCAATCCTGCATTGCCCGCCTCGGGCCTCGTGCCTTATGCGCCAAACGCGGGCTTCTGGTCGGATGGCCTCGTCAAGGAGCGTTGGCTCGCGTTACCGAATGGCACGACCATCAATCCGGGCAGCGGCGATTGGGATCTGCCCAATGGCAGTGTGCTGCGCAAGGATTTCCGCTTCGGCACGCGGCTCGTCGAGACGCGCCTGTTCATGCGACACACGAACGGCAACTGGGCGGGCTATACGTATGAATGGAATGCGGGCGGCACCGACGCCACGCGCGTGGCCGGTGGCAAGACCGTCGATCTGGGCAGCCAGGACTGGATCTTCCCGAGTGAAGCGCAGTGCCTGCAGTGCCATACGAACGCCGCGGGCCGCACGCTTGGCCTCGAGACCGCGCAACTGAACGGCTTGCACCTCTACCCCTTGACCGGCCGCACGGCCAACCAGATCGTGACGCTAGATCACATCAGTATGCTGAATCCAGGCATCCCGGATGATCCCGCCACCCTGCCTGCGATGCCCAATCCCTACGGCGCCAGTGGCACCGTGACGGAGCGCGCGCGCGCATGGCTGCACACGAACTGTTCGTTCTGCCACCGCCCGGGCGGACCGGCGCCGTCGAACATGGACCTGCGCTACACGACCGCGCTTGCCGCGACGAATGCCTGCAATGCGACGCCGCAAAACGGCAACGCAGGTTTGCCTGCCGGCGCGCGCATCATCGCTCCCGGCATGCCGGGCAACTCGGTGCTGTTCGCGCGCATCGACACGCGCGCGCCTGGCACCATGATGCCGCCGCTCGCATCACTGCTGGTCGATGACGAGGGAGTGCAGGTCATCCAGGCCTGGATCACCGGGCTCACGAACTGCAATTGAGGTGTATCCCCCGCGGTGGCGGGGCGCGTTAGGCGCGGCGCTTCTCGTCGAACTTGATCACCGGTTGCGTGCCGGTGACCACGATGTCGCCCTCGATCACCGCGCCGTTGGCGATCGCGAGGGATTTCGCGGCAATGCTGCCGCGGATGATGGCCGTCGCGCCGATCTCGAGCTTCTCCGCGATCGTCACATTGCCGATCACTTCGCCCGCGATGACCGCGGATCTGGCCTGTACGTCGCCGAGCAGGCGGGCGCCGACCGAGATCGAGAGTCCGGCGCCGACGCGGCCGTTGCCCTCCAGCGTGCCCGACAGCACGAGCGGGCCGCGGGTATCGATGTCGCCCTGGATCCGGCTGCCTTCCGCGATATAGGTCGGCGAAGTCCCGAACTGATCGAGCAGGCGGCGTTTCGGCAGGTCTGACATCGTCGTGTTCTCCTCGCGCTAGAATAGCGAAGCTTGTTCGATGGAGTGCGACCAGCCATGCATTCATTCCTGCGGATGACGGTTTTCGTGACCTGCATCGCGATCCTGGCGGCCTGCAGCCGCGAGCGACAGGACTGGAAGTCGGCGCAGACCGCCGACACGATCGAGGCCTACGGCGGCTTCCTCGCGAAGCACGGCGACAGCGCGCTCGCGACCCAGGCCGAGGCGCGCATCAAGCAACTCGGGGAGGAGCGCGACTGGCAGGATGCGGCGACCGTCGACACGCTCGCGGCCTACCAGGCCTACCTGCTGCAGCATCCCGAGAGCAAGTGGTCGCAGGAGGCGCGCATCCGGATCGAGAACTTCGCGCTGGCAGGCGGCGCTGTGGCAGCGCCCGCGACACCTGCCCCGACACCCGCCGTCGCGCCGGAGCCGGCGCCGTCCACAGGTGCGCAGGCTCCGTCCGTCGCAGCAATGCCGCCGCCTGACGCGTCGCCAGTGTCCGCTCCCGCGCCCGCAGTGTCCGCTCCCGAGCCGCGCATCGCCTACGGCGTACAGCTCGGCGCGTTCAGCACCGAGGACAAGGCGCATGCGGAATGGCGGCGTATCAACGGCCAGTTCAGCGGCGTGCTCGGCGGTCTCGCGCCCGTCATCGCGCCCGTGAAGAGCGGCGCCGGTTCGCTGTACCGATTGCGTGCCTCGACCGCGAGCGAAGCCGCAGCGCGCGGCATCTGCGAGTCGCTGCGTGCCAAGGGCCAGCCCTGCGTGGTCGTCCTGCCCGTCGGAAAGTGACATTGCACGTCACCTGATGCCGCAGCGCCGCCGGCGGCGCGAACGTAACTCGCTGATTCCTCTGGCCGTCGTGGCTGGCACGTTGCTTGCTCCACTCCCGGTGACCATGAGCAGCCGCCACTACACGCTACTGATGCCCGCGATGTGCCCGAGTGACAGTGTCCGTCACTGGCCGGTCGCGTTGCTCCTCGCCGGTCGCGGCGGCGCCCGGTCACAGACTCGTGTCGATGCGCGCCTCGCGCGTGCGCATTGCGTGGCGAAGGCCCTGGCCGCCGCACGTACCCGTTGACAGGATCGCGAACAACTTCCCCGGTGTTCGCTCAACTCCGCCGCGGCAGCCAAACTGTCCGCGGCGTCTTTTTTCCGCATGGCGTGCGTACCGCTAGAATGTGCCCATGCATCACCACATCCTTCGCGGCGCGCTGATCGCGCTGCTTCTTGCCACTGCTGCCCACGCCAGCACGCCTGACGATATCCAGGCGATCACGCTCGCCAACGGCATGCGAGTGATCGTATGGCCCGACCATGACATCCCGAACGTCGCGCTCTACAACTTCGTGCGCGCCGGCAGCCGCAATGAAGCGCCCGGCATCACCGGGCTCGCGCATTTCTTCGAGCACATGATGTTCAACGGCACCACGCGGCGCCCGCCCGGCGAGTTCGACCGCGAGATGGAAGCGCGGGGTGGGCGCAACAACGCCTCGACGTCGGACGACCTGACGACCTACATGGACTGGTTTCCGGCGAGTGCGCTCGAAACCGTGTTCGATCTCGAGGGTGATCGCCTGGCCAATCTCGCCTTCGATCCGAAGGTGATCGAGAGCGAGCGCGGCGTCGTGTATTCCGAGCGGCGCCTGCGGGTCGAGGATGACAACAACGGCTTCCTGTTCGAGCAGGTGCAGAGCACGGCATTCGCCGCGCACCCATACCATCTGCCGACCATCGGCTGGCCGTCCGACATCGAAGGCTGGACCCTCGGGGACCTGCAGAAGTTCTATCGCACCTACTACGCGCCGAACAATTGCACCGTCGTCATCGTCGGTGATGTGCAGCCGGACGAGGTGTTCGTGCTGGCGCGCAAGTACCTCGAGCCGATTCCGCGGCAGGAGCCGCCGCCCGCGGTGCGCACCGTCGAGCCGCCGCAGCCGGGCGAGAAGCGTGTCGCGGTCGAACGCCGCGCGCAGACGCCTCTGCTGCAACTCGCCTACAAGGCGCCGCAGGCGAACGATCCGCGCAATCCGGCGCTGAGCCTGCTGGCGATGATCCTCGCGCAGGGCGACGCGTCACGGCTGCATCGGCTGCTCGTCGAGGACAAGAAGGCCGCCATCAGTGTCGATACCTACCTGCAGGAAGGGTTCGATCCGGGACTGTTCTGGGTGTTCGCGACCTTGCCGGCCGGCGGCGATCCCGCCGCGGTCGAGAAGCTGATCGATGCCGAGTTCGCGCGCCTGATCGAGGGTGGGGTAACCGAGGCCGAGCTCTCCCGCGCGCGCAACCTGTTCAGCGCCGGCTACTGGCGGCGACTCGCGACCATCGACGGCAAAGCGGCGCTGCTCGGCGAATTCGAAGTCATGCACGGCGATTACCGCAAGCTGTTCGATTTGCCCGATGCGTTCGCGCGCGTCACGCCGGAAGATATCCGCGCGGTGGCGAAGGAGCTGCTCGATGCGCGCCGGCGAACCGTGGGTATGCTCGCGCCTCCCGCGACCGAAGGGGAGGGCTGACATGCGCACGATTGTGCTTGCCACCTGCGTCGCCGCTGCGCTGCTCGTCGCCGGCGCGCCCGCCACCATGGCGGCGGACGTCACGATTCCGCCGTACATGCGCACCGTGCTCGCCAACGGCGCGACTTTGCTGATCATGCCCCGCCACGATGTGCCACTGATCGCGTTCACCGCCATTTTGCGCGGCGGCTCGGCGGTCGAGACCGGGGACGCGGCGGGTGTCGCCTCGATCACTGCGGGCCTGCTCGAGAAGGGCGCCGGTGCACGCGATGCGTTCGCGTTCGCCGACACCGTCGAGGGCGCAGGCGGCAGTTTCAACGCCGCGGCGTCGAGCGAAGCCATCCTCGTGAGCGGCCAGTTCCTCGCGCACGATCGCGACCTGATGGTCGGGCTGCTGGCCGATGCGCTGTTGCGGCCGCATTTCGCCGCAAGCGAGTTCGACAGCCTGCGCAACCGCCGCATCGAGTCGATCCGCGCGGCAAAGGACTCGGATCCCTCGGGACTGATCCGCAGCTACGGGCGAGCGTTCCTGTTCGCGAACCACCCCTACGGCCGCGCGGCCGGCGGCAGCGAGCGCTCGCTCGCCGCGATCACCCGCGATGACGTGCTCGCTTACTACCGCGCGAACTTCGGTGCCGATCGGCTGACCCTGATCGTCGCCGGCGACGTGGACAGTGCCGCGCTCACCAGGTCCGTCGAGGCTGCCTTCGCGGGCTGGGCGCGCGCGGCGACGCCGTTGCCGGCGCTCGCCGCGCCGGCAAACGTGACGGGGCGGCGTGTGCTGCTCATCGACCAGCCGGGCGCGGCGCAGACTTACTTCTGGCTCGCCAACACCGGCGTCGCGCGCACGTTCGCCGATCGCGCGCCGCTCGAGGTCGTCAACACGCTGTACGGCGGGCGCTTCACGTCGATCCTGAATACCGAACTGCGCATCAAGTCGGGCCTCTCGTATGGCGCGAGCTCCGGGTTCGTGCGCGGCTCCGTGCCGGGCGAATTTGCGATCAGCTCCTTCACGCAGACCGATACGACCGCCGAGGCAATCGAACTCGCGCTCGCGACGCTCGCCGGCCTGCATGAACACGGCGTCACGGACGACATGCTCGCCTCCTCGCGCAACTACGTGCTCGGCCAATACCCGCTGCAGCTCGAGACAGCTTCGCACTGGGTCGGGGCGCTGGCCGAGCTCGAGATCTACGGGCTCGATCGCTCTTACATAGAGGGTTACGGCCGCGCGATCGAGGCCGTGGACCAGCAGTCCGCGCAGCGCGTGATCAAGGAAGCGTTTCCGCTGCCGGAGAACCTGGTGGTGGTGATGATCGGCGATGCCGCGAAAGTCAGGGCAGCGGCGGCCAGGTACGGCCCGGTGACCGAGATGCCGCTCGCGGCGCCCGATTTCGACGCACCGCCCAAGGCCCGCCCGGTCCGCTGAGGCTCAGTCGTCCGGCAGCGGCGTGAATTCCGTTTCGTCGACGACCGGCGCGAAGCGGCCGCGTGCCCAGTCCTGCTTGGCCTGCTCGATGCGCTCGCGGCTCGAGGACACGAAATTCCACCAGATGTGGCGCGGCGTCGGGAACGGCTCGCCGCCGAGCAGCATCACGCGCGAGTTGTGCACGGCGCGCAGCGTGACGGTGACGTCGAGCGGCAGGATTGCGAGGCGCGCGGTGGCAAGCACTTCACCGTCGACATCGAGCGCGCCTTCGCTCACGTAGATGGCGCGCTCGGTGTAGTCGGCGGGCAGTTCGAGCGTGGCGCCCGCAGGCATCGACGCATCGACATAAAGCGTCGGCCACAGCACCTCGACCGGTGAGCGACGCCCGTATGCTTCGCCGGCAATCACCCGCAGGTCGCAGCCGTCGACCTGGAGATGCGGCAGCGTGGCGGCCGGGTGGTGCGCGAAGGCCGGTTCGATCTCCTCGTGGCCGTCGGGCAGTGCAACCCACGACTGGATGCCGTGCATATGCGCGCCGCGTTCACGCAGCAGCGGCGGCGTGCGTTCCGAATGCGCGATGCCGCGCCCCGCGGTCATCCAGTTCACGTCGCCGGGATGGATCTCCATCACGGTGCCCAGGCTGTCGCGGTGCAGGAACGAGCCAGAATACAGGTAAGTGACCGTCGCGAGCGCGATGTGAGGATGCGGACGCACGTCGATTCCGCGGCCCGGCGGGAAATCAGCGGGCCCGATGTGATCGAAGAAAATGAAGGGCCCGACCATTCGTCGCCCGGGTGCCGGCAGGATGCGCCGCACTTTGAAACCGCCAAGATCCCGCTCGCGTGCGTCGATGAATTTCTCGATGGCCATCGGGTCCTCCTCTCGACGGCTGATCATGGACCATGGATCATGGCGAAAGCCAGCCAGGGAGCGATGCCGTGCGCCGACTCGTGAGCATTGTGGGACTTGTGTTGCTGTCGTTCGTGTCTGTCGCGCAGGCACCTGCCGCGGAGCCGCCTGTGCCCACGGCGTTGCAGGACTGGCGCGGTTGGGTGCTCACCGGCGAGGAACATCGCGCCTGCCCGTGGCTCGCCTCGCCGGGCCGCGCAGCGGGCGGCCGCGATGCCTATCGCTGCGCGTGGCCGGGGCGGCTCGTGCTCGATGTGGGCGCGCGCGGCGGTGAGTTCCGCCAGCTGTGGCAGGTCGATGCCGACAGTTGGGTGGCGCTGCCAGGCAATGCGGACCAGTGGCCGCGCGATGTCACGATCGATGGCCGGCGCGGCGCGATCGTCGCGCGGGGCGGTATTCCCCATGCGCGTCTCGCGCCGGGCGAGTACAAGGTCGCCGGTCGGTTCGATTGGACGGTGCGCCCCGAGTCGATTGCGGTGCCGGCCGAGACCGGTCTCGTCGATCTTTCGGTCGACGGCACGCGCGTCGCTGCGCCCGCGCGTACCGGCGATACGTTGCTCCTCGGTGCACGCCAGGGCGCGCAACAGTCCGCCAGCTTCGATTTCGATGTGCATCGGCTGCTCGTCGACGACATTCCGGCACAGCTCGTCACGCGTCTCACGCTGCGCGCCACCGGCGGCAGCCGTGAAGTGCTGCTGGGCCCGGTGCTCCCGGCCGGCTTTGCGCCGATCGCGCTCGACTCGACGCTCCCGGCGCGCGTCGAGCCGGACGGTCGCGTGCGCGTGCAGTTGCGCGCGGGTGTGTTCAACATCGATCTGGTCGCTCGCGCCGTCGATGGCGTGGCGCAGATCTCGCGGCCGGCAGCCGGCGAGCCCTGGCCGCTCGATGAGATCTGGAGTTTTTCCGGCAACGATCGCCTGCGCGTCGCGGCGCTCGAGGGCGGCGAGTCCATCGATCCGGCGCAGGCGGACGTGCCCGGGCAGTGGCGCGCCCATCCTGCCGTGCGTGTGCTGCAGGGCGCGAGCGTCGGCGTCGTCGAGCGCAGCCGCGGCATGGCGAGCCTCGACGACAACCAGTTGCAGATGCGTCGTTCGTTGTGGCTCGACTTCGATCACGGCGGCTTTACCGCGGTCGATCAGTTGAGCGGCAGCATGCGCTCGGGCTGGCGGCTCGACATGAC
>CADEFJ010000102.1 GCA_902826575.1 uncultured Pseudomonadota bacterium
ATCGCCAGGACATGGAGCTGTTCAAATCGCTTCACTGTCCTGACGTGAAAGTCGTTTTCCCGGACGGCAGGGTCACGATCGGCATCGACGCGCACGTCGATGACCACAACAATGTCCTGTTCAACGGCACACCCGATTCCCGCATCACGTCGCATCCCATTGCCTTCGGTTCCGGCGAATGGACAGCCGCCACGGGAGTACTGGAGGCGACATTCTCCGAGCCGCTCCAGTTGGCCGACGGGAATTCCATTCCGCCCACCGGCAATGCGGTCAAGATCTCGATGGCCACCATTGCGAAGTGGAAGGATGGTTGCATCGCCGAAGAGCACCTGTTCTGGGACAACGCCGAGTACATGAATCAGCTCGGGCTCGCGCAGTAACGGAAGACCTGCGATGAGCGAGCGCATACCGGTGGTTTTCGTCGGCCATGGAAACCCCATGAACGCGCTGCGTGCGAATTCCTGGTCCAGGGGATGGGCAGCGCTCGGCGCGGCACTGCCGCGTCCGCGCGCCGTACTGTCCATCTCGGCGCACTGGTACCTGCCCGGCACCGCGGTCACGGCCATGGCAGCACCGCGCACCATCCATGACTTCGGCGGCTTCCCGCCGGAGCTGTTTGCCGTGCGCTACGACGCCCCGGGCGATTCCGCGCTCGCACGCGAAGTGCGACAGCTGTTGCCCGCGCCCGTGGAACTCGACGAGCACTGGGGCCTCGATCATGGCACGTGGTCGGTATTGCGGCACATGTATCCGGCGGCCGACATTCCCGTGATCCAGCTCAGCATCGACGAGATGCAGCCGCCGGAATTCCACTACCGCCTCGGCACCGCCCTGCGCCCGCTGCGTGATGCCGGTGTGCTGATCCTCGGCAGCGGTGATGTCGTGCACAACCTGCACACGTATGCGTGGGGCGGACAGCCCGCCGAGCCGTTCGATTGGGCATTGCGTTTCGAAACGCGCGTGCGCGAATTGCTCGTGCAGGGCGATCATGCGCCCCTGATCGACTACCCCTCGATGGGACCGGACGCCCTGCTGTCGATCCCGACGCCCGAGCACTATCTGCCGCTGTTGTATGTACTCGGCGCGAGCTTGCCCGGCGAACCTGTCGCATTTCCGGTCGAAGGAATCGATGGCGGCTCGGTGTCGATGCTGGCTATCCGCGTCGGTTAGCGCGCGTTTTCGCTGCCCGCCGTTACTGCAGCGTGGCGGCGATCCGCCGGATCTCCTCGACGGTGAGCTCGCCGGCGAGCGGTGTGCGCGGCATCAGGTACCTGCCCATGCCGGCCCCACCTACGAGCACGGGCTCATAGCCGATTTCGCGAACGAGATCCGACGCCACCCTGATGGCCTCCTCGTCATCGCCCGCGATCGGCATGCCGATGCGCCCGGGTTCTTCATGCGCAACAGCCATGCGCCGGGAGTTGATCGCATTGAACGCGCGAACGATGCGCGCACCCGCCAACAGCTCCGCCGACACGAGGCCCGCACCCTGCGCGAGCGCGCGCTCGGCGATCTCGCCGTCGCGGTCCGGGAAAGGATTGCAGGTATCGATCACGACCTTGCCGCGGATCGACTCCGCGAGCGACTTGCCGAGCTCGGGCAACGCGCCGTACGGCACGGCGAACACCACCACATCGGCGAACGCCGCGGCCTCCTCCGGCGTGCCGGCGCGGGCCCTGGCACCCACCTGCGCGGCCAGCGCCTTGTCGTCGTCGAGATTGCGCGACGAGAACATGACCTCGTGGCCCGCCTGGGCCCAGACACGCCCGAGCGCACCGCCGACCCGGCCGGAACCGATCATGCCGATCTTCAGCTTCGGCGCGTCCGCCGCGATTGCACGCCCGGCGAACGGCAGCGCGGCCAGCGCGGCCGCGGCCCCGGCGGCCTTGAGAAACCCACGGCGACGAACGTGGAATGCATCCTGGATGTTCATGGGAGTCTCCTCTGGCACAGGCGAAAGATAGCGTGCGGCGAGGGCACCGTGGGTCGAAATCCCCGGTGCGCTACGTCGAGCTGCCGACTCCCTCGACGCCGTCGTAGGCACCTCGACAGATACCTACGATCCGTTGGGACATACCGAGAGCCCAATAAGACGACCTGATAATCGGAAATCCTGAGTTTCCCGGTATTTACGTCGCTTTTTGGACGGCCTGAACCGGCGTGGGATCGGAAACTGGTGGAAAGGGAGGGACTCGAACCCTCGACCCCGGCATTATGAGTGCCGTGCTCTAACCAGCTGAGCTACCTTTCCACGGGCGGGCCGGCGATTGTCCGGACCCGCTCCCGGTGAGTCAAGCAGACGCACCCCTAAACTGTCGTCAGCGGGAGACGGACTGCATCCGCGGCCGGAAAGGCGTATACGTCTCCCTCCCCGGCGTCGGGAATCTGCGGAAAGGGGTACTGTCATGACCTCCCTGAAGCGCGTTTCACCGTTCCTCGCCTCACTCCTCTTACTGGCGCTCAACAGCTGCGGCGGTGGTGGAAGTACCTCCATGCCCGCCGCCGGCGGCCCGCCCGCGGGCGGATGCGGCGCGCCCGATTGCGGCACGGCGATGATCACGATCACCGATGCCGACGGCGACTTCCTCGCCTACTCCGTCGATGTGGTGTCGCTCACGCTCACCCGCGCCAATGGCCAGGTCGTGCAGACGCTGCCGGTCACCTCGCGGATCGATTTCTCGCAGCTCGTCGGCGTGAGCGAGTTCGTGACGGCGGCCACGGTGCCGCAGGGCGCCTATGTCGCCGGCACGATCCGTCTCGATTACACGAACGCCGATGTCCAGGTTGAGGTCGCCGGTGAGCCGGTGCAGGCCACGGTGATCGGCGAGGACGGTCAGCCGGCGGGCGTGATCGATGTCGAGGTGCGCCTCGACAACCGCAATCACCTCGTCGTGTCGAACGGGCGCCCCGCGCTGCTGCAGCTCGACTTCGACCTCGCGGTCTCGAACTCTGTCGATCTCGAAGCCGACCCGGTCACCGTGACTCCCGCGCCGATCATCGTCGCGTCGGTCGACAAGCCGAACAGCCGCGAACTGCGCGTGCGCGGGCCGCTCGTCAGTGTCGATGCCGCGGCGGGCACCTATGAGGTCGATGTACGCCCCTTCTCGCACAAGAGCGTGAAGCTCGGCCGACTCACCGTTCACACCACCGACGATACAGCCTGGGAGCTCGACGGCCAGACCTACACGGGCGCCGATGGACTCACGGCGCTCGCGGCCCTTCCCGCGGGCACGTTGACGGCTGCCTTCGGCACGCTGTCGAAGTCCGATCATGTGTTCACCGCCGATCGGGTCCTCGCCGGCTCGAGTATCGAGGACGACGACCTCGATTTCGCGGTGGGCAATGTCGTGGCGCGCGAGGGCGACACGTTGCTGCTGAGCGGCGGGCGGATTGCGCGCCACGACAAGATCGACGAGCACGACGATCTGATCATGCGCCACCCCGTGACCGTGCTCCTGGGCCCGGACACCAGCGTGACCGTCGCGGGCGAAGACGCCGATGTCGACATCGGTGCCATATCCGTGGGCCAGCGCGTCAAGGTCTTCGGCACGGCGTCCCGCAGCGATGACGATGACGGCGACGAGGCCAATGTCGCGGGCGCTCGCGAGCGGGAGTTCAACGACGACGACATCGTCACGATCGATGCCACCGCTGGCCGCGTACGCCTCGACGTGACACAGCTCGCCGGCACCGTCGCGAGCGTGGCGGACACCACGCTGACCCTCGACCTCGACTCGATCGATCGCTGGCACGTCGAGCGCTTCGACTTCACCGGCACCGGCACACCGGGGCAGGATGCGGACCCGGCCGCTTATGAAGTCGACGCGGGCGTGCTCGACCTGAGCCGCTTTGCTGCGGGCTCACCGGCGCGTCTCTTCGGCTTCGTCGCGCCGTTTGGCGCTGCACCACCGGACTTCACCGCGCGCACCGTGGTCGACTTCGAGAGCGTGACGGCGAAGCTCGCGATCGGCTACTGGCCGCGAGGCACTGATGCGCCGTTCACGAGCGTCGATGCGAGCGCGATCGTCGTCGACACGGCGAACAGTGCGATCCGATGGCCGCACTGGATCAAGGCGGGCCCGACGATCCACGACGTGAAGACGCTGGCCACGCCATTGCGGCTCGTGCCGACTGCCGAAGGCACGGGCACGTTCGCGATCGGCGACGGGCACCGTGTCGACAACTTCGAAACATTCGCTGACTTCACGGCGGCGCTGGCGGGTGCGCTCGATGGCACGCGGCGTGTTGCGGGCCTGGGCGCCGAAGGCGATTTCGATGCCGGCACGGGCGACTTCACCGTGACGCGCATGCTGGTGAAGCTGAAGCGCTAGCGCAACGCTTCGATATGCCTTCCGGACGACGAGGCAGCTGCGGAGATGCCGCCGGCCGCCCTATGCAGCAAGCCTTAGCCTGGGTTTGAGCCCAGCTCTTGCGGCCAACCGTACCAGCAAGTCCATGCTGAACCGGTTGATCTTGCCTCGTTTCAGGTCCGATACACGTGCTTGGGTCACTCCCAACACGGTCGCAGCCTGCGTCTGCGTCATGCCGCTGTTTTCCAGCCACTTCTCCAGGCCAATCAATAGTTGCGCGCGCATCTCCAATTCGGCTGCCTTCTCCGCGGGAAACACATCATGAAAAACGCTACGCCCTGCCGGTGTCACATGGCGGCGTCCGTGTTCATTGTTCGTGACTTTCCTGACTCTCATGGCTTCACCCTTTCAATAGCCTTGAATCGCTTCTTTGCCAATTCCAGATCCGAGCGACTCGTCTGCGGCTTCTTCTTCTGGAAACAGTGCAGCACAAAAATCCCTTCCGGCCGGATTGCGAGATAAATCATTCGAAAGGTCCCAACTCGGTCTCGCGTGCGAATTTCCCGGACCCCGGCTCCAACACTGACCATCGGCTTCCAATCCATTGGATCGTACCCGCACTGAACCCGGTACAACTCAAATCCCAGAGCTTTCTGCGCTGCCGCGGGAAGCTGCTTCAGTTCATCCCGGCTGCTGCCCATCCAGATAACTGTCTTCATTGGGATTATTCCCTATCTCGCATATTTATGCCACTCTTGGCATACGGAGGACGGGCGCAGCTGGGATCAAGACCGCATCAACGCCCCGGCGAACTGTAACCAGAGCCTATTGAACGGCGTGAGTTCGAAAAGCGCCGCAATCCACGCGTTTTCGCCCGATTACGGGACAACGCGGCCAAATTCGAAGCCGCCGTCTATGTGCGACGTGCCTTCCGGGGAAGCGGACATTGGCTGCGCGCGCCGGCCTGAAGCCGAAACTTCGGCTGGCCGCGCGAAGCTGGCGTTGCGCCGAACCGCTTCGACGCTTGCTTGCTCACGCCGTTTCAACCGCGCTCGTGAAAGTCTCTTGTTCGCTCGTCGCGGGCCTGCGCGTCATCATCCAGTTACCACACGGCATCATGGGTGCCGTCAACATGCTCCGCGGGCAGCTGACATCGTCGAAGGCGATGCGCCTGAAGCCGCATGCCATCGACGTACGTGTGGAAGCAGATCCTGTGAATTATTTCCTGGGTCAACCCGCCGAAGTCCGGTCCAGCTACTACCTCGAGGACTGCGCGACCGAGTTCCAAGTGCAGGGATTGGAACTGGAAATGCCGATCGGGTTCTGCTCACGAGGGCGCGCCAGGGGCTGGCGATATTTGTCCCGCCGGGCAGCCATGACGACCCAACCCGTCAGGCTACAATGTACGACGCCACCTTCGAATATCTTCGGGACCTCGGACTGCCAACTCTGGCTCCCTGACGAGGTGCCGGCGTCCGCCAATTCGAGCCGATCTTCGCCGGGACTACCTACCCGAGCGCGCGCTCGAACAGCGCGAGCAATCGCGCCCACGCCTTCTCGGCCTGGTCGTGGTCGTAGACCGCGGCATCCGGCGGACACCAGCCGTGCTTGGTGCCTGCGTACACTTCGATCTCGGCGGGCAGGCCCGCGTCGGCAAAGGCCTTGCGCAGCGCGTCCTTCGCCTGCTGGTCGCGCTGGTCGTCGTTCTCCGCGATCGCGATCAGGTATTGCGCCTTCATCTTCGGCACGAGCAGATGCGGACTGTCGGGTTTGTCGGTCGCGAGTCCGCCGCCGTGGAACGACGCGCCAGCGCCGATGCGATCGGCCCGCTCCGCCGCGGTGTACATCGTGAGCGGCCCGCCCATGCAGTAGCCGGTGGTGCCCATGCGGCGCTGCTTGTCGACGGCGGGCTGCGTATCGAGCCAGCTCACGAAGGCGCGCGCATCGGTCGCGCCAGTGGTCGCGGACAACGTGGCACGCAGTGTCATCAGGGCCGTGCGTGTGGCCGGATCGTCGAAACTGGGATTCTCGGGCGCCGTGGGCGCCTTCTGCGAGCGATAGAACGGATTGACGACGAGTACCGCGTAGCCCGACTCGGCGAGCCGCCGGCCCATCTGCCGAAACGCCGGACGCAAGCCGAAGATGTCCGGCCAGACCAGCACCGCGGGATGCGTGCCCTTCGCAGGATGCACGAAATAGGCATCGGCAGTGCCGTCCGGCGTCTTGATCTCGACTTCGGAGTCGACCACCTCGGCGGCGGCGGCGAGCGGCGGGAAGACGGACAACACGCCCGCCCCGAGGGTCAGGGCGCCGAAGTGTCTGCGCGACAGCTCCTTCGATTTGAGCTGGTACTCGACCATATCGTCAAATGAGTCGTGGTCGCACATAGCTGCCTCCGCCGATCGTTCACGAAGGCGGCATGTTGCGCCAGCTGGCGTTGGGCTCGCAAGCCGCAATCGCCAGTCCGCACTTTGAACCAGCGCATAATCGGCCTGAACGCAAGCAATCTTCCGGGAAACCGGCTGCGCGGAAAGAAGGTCGGCTGGCAAGTGACCGGTTGGCGCGAAAGGGTTACGGCATGGCGCGCAATGCCGGGCAGCATCTGGGCGCTCGGCTTCGGCTCGCTGTTCATGGACGCCTCGTCCGAACTGATCCACGCACTGCTGCCGATTTTCCTGACCGTCTCGCTTGGCGCCTCGATGCTCACGGTAGGTGTGATCGAAGGCATCGCCGAGGCGACCGCGGCGGCGGTGAAAGTGTTCTCGGGCGCCCTCAGCGATTATCTTGGCCGGCGCAAGTTCCTGCTGGTGTTCGGCTACGCGCTCGGCGCGCTCACGAAGCCGATCTTCCCGCTCGCAAACTCCGTGGACTGGGTCTTCACGGCGCGCTTCATCGACCGGGTGGGCAAGGGGCTACGCGGCGCGCCGCGCGACGCGCTGATCGCGGATCTCACCACGCCGCCCATTCGCGGGACTGCCTATGGCTTGCGCCAGGCGCTCGATTCGGTGGGTGCGATCCTGGGTCCGCTGCTCGCCATCGTGCTGATGATCGCGCTCGCCAACGACATTCGCAGCGCGATGTGGTTCGCGGTCGTGCCGGCGGTCCTCTGCGTGGGTCTGCTCATCATTTACGTGCGCGAGCCCGAACGCGCCACCGCGCAGGTGAGGCGCGTCAATCCGTTGCGCTTCGCCGAGGCGCGACGGCTGTCACCGCGCTTCTGGGCGGTAGTGCTGCTCGGCGCCACATTCACGCTGGCACGCTTCAGCGAGGCCTTCCTGGTGCTGCGCGCGCAGGATGCCGGCTTCGGGCTGCACTACGTGCCGCTGGTGATGATCGTGATGAATGTTTTCTACGCCGCTGCGGCCTATCCGGCCGGGGTGGCGGCCGACCACATGCGGTCGCGCAAACTGCTGCTGACCGGGATCGCGCTGCTGATCGGTGCGGACCTGCTGCTTGCGGCGGCGAGCACGCCTCTCGTCGTGCTGGCCGGCGCCGCCCTCTGGGGCCTGCACATGGCGTTCACGCAGGGCCTGCTCGCGAAGCTCGTCGCGGACACCGCGCCGGCGGAACTGCGCGGCACGGCATTCGGACTATTCAACCTCGCGAGCGGCGGCGCGCTGCTGCTCGCCAGCGTGATCGCCGGCGCCCTGTGGAGCGCCTATGGCGCCGAAGCGACTTTCCTCGCGAGCGCGCTGTTCGCCGTGGTCGCGGGAGCGGGCCTGCTGTGGTCCGCGCGCGGCGCGCCGTAGTGCCCTTGGTCAAGGTTGGTGTACTACGCACGGCCAAAGAGTTTCTGAGGCAGCGGGCCGGCAAGGCCACGCCACAGGATCTCGTGCGCCAACTTCGGGGGCACCGACGGTGCGCGCAGTGGCGATGCGCTGCCACTCGCAGCCTCACTACACCTGCGCCGTCTTCCACCTGCCGCGGCTGAACAGCCACAACGTGAACAGGCCGACGGAGGTCTCCGAGACGAAAACCGCCCAGAATACGCCTGTTTCCTCCCAGCCGAGGTGCAAGGCCAGCAGCCACGCCAGCGGGATCTGGATCAGCCAGAAGAACACGACGTTGATCCAGGTCGGCGTAGCCGTGTCGCCGGCGCCGTTGAAGGCCTGCACGCTGACCATCCACCAGCCGTAGACGAACAGCGCATACGACAAGATCCGCAGCCACTCCGCGCCGATCTCGATGACGATCGGGTCGGCGGTAAAGACGCCGACGATCTCCTGCGGCAAGAAGAAGAACGCCACCGACACCACGACCAGGAAGGCCATGTTGTACCAGCCGATCTGCCACACGGCGGCTTCGGCACGCTCAGGCTGCTTCGCGCCGAGGTTCTGGCCGACCAGTGTCGCGGCGGCGTTCGACATGCCCCAGGCCGGCATCATCGTGAACATCATCACGCGAATCGCGATCGTCGCGCCCGCCACGGCTTCGCTGCCGATGCTGGCGAGGATGCGCATCAG
>CADEFJ010000103.1 GCA_902826575.1 uncultured Pseudomonadota bacterium
GCTCAGTGGTATTCACCCGATGGCGCAACCGGTCGAGCGTTGCTCCCATGTGGTTGGAGCGCAGCTCGTCGGGATTGCCAACCCGGGGACGCAGGACGGGATTGGCGTCCACGACGCGAACGAACCAGCGATCGAGTGCATGCATGGCGCAATCGGGCGGGTCGCCGAGGGCGGTCCACCTTGGCTCGGGGAGGTTTGGCGCGGTCGGGTTGCGCAGCGCGAGCGCATGCCGGCTTTCCGGCTCTCGGCGCTGCTGGCGATGAACGGCGAATTCGGCGATCGCGTCCTCGAGCTCCTCGGCGGAAACAAACAGCGCTTGCGCCGCCTCGTTGAAGGCGTTGCGTGCCGGCTCGTCTTGTGCAGGATTGCCGCTGAGGGGAAGGTTGTGCGACGCATTAGTGCCGGCACCGGGGAAGCCAAAGCCCTTGACCGTCTCGGCGATGACATAGGGAATAGGCGCCGGATAGGTGCGGGCGGGATTGGCCGCGAAGCGTTCAAGTCGCCTTTCAGCTTCAATGATCGCACAGGCAAAGGCCGCGGCATCACGGCCATCGATTAGGAAGGGATCGAAACCATTGAGCTTGAGGTGGTCGACAAGCCAGTCCGCGCCGCCCTGCTGCGCGATCTGGGCACGTTCCTCGATGCGCCGGCCGTTGAGGATCATGACCGGAATTGCGAGGCCGGAATCCTCGGCGCGCCACCAGCGCGGCGTCCAGTCCGAGCCGCGCTGCTCCTCGAACGCGCCGTCGCTCAGGAAGGCGACGAGGCTTTCGCCCGGCAGCGGCGCATGGACGTACTGGACCTCGGCGAAGCCGAGATAGCCGCCTTCCGAGATGGCGCCGGCCGTGCTCGGCCCGGCATGGCTGCCGAGAGGGACCGCTGCATTGCCGTCGGCGTCGATGGCATAGGAATAGAAATCGGCTGCGAGCTGTGAGAGACCTTTCTCACTGCGGTCGTAGCGGCCCATCTGCGCAGAAGAAACGTCCCCGGTAAGTGCATTTATCGCCTCGATTGCAGCGACAGAATGGCCTTGTCCCATCAGCCATGAACGGGTTTTTGCGGTGATCGCGTTGGCGGCGAGGTAGCCGACAAAAGCGGGCACCATGTTGAGCGATCCGCCGGTATGGCCTTCAGGCGTTGACTTGAATGCCTCGGCTGGCAGCGGCGCGCCAGAAAGGTCGACACGTTGGGCATAGGACATATGGACGACGGTCCACATCGCGGCAGCAGTCAGCCGGTCGGCCGCGACAAGGATGCGATAGAGGGCCTCCGGCTCGATCAGTCCGGACGCCGCCAGCGCAGCTACGCTTTCGATCGTTTCATCGATGTGGCTGATTGGGCCGTATCCCTGCAGCCATGTCTTTAATGTTGGCGTCGTCCTTTCGTTCATGCCGTCACCTCTTTCAATCAATTGTTCTCGCCGTCAGTCCACGCGCCCGGGGCGGCAGATCGTTGTCCAGCCGCTCTGGGGGACGCCGGTGTCGCACAAGATCGCCGTCGCTTGCGGCAGCGGATGCGATGAATTCGCCAATCAAAGGGGCCAGCGCAACTGCATTGCTTTCGTGGGGCACGGAGTCGGTCGAGACAATGCGGTCGCAAAGCTCTGCGAGGCGTTGGAAGGAATCGTCGGCGAATATTCCATGCACGACGGCAACCACGGGCCGGACGAAGCCTTGCAGAGGAAGCTGACGGGTGGCCTCAATCAGTGTATGCCCCGACGATGCTATATCGTCTGCGAGCACGGGCCGTCGGCCGCGCCACTCGGAAAGGTCCGGCAGCTCGATATCGACATTGCGGTCGCCATGGCGGACCTTGCGCAGCACGGCATGCGGAGCACCGATGCGTGCGGCGATGGCCGAGACCCATTGGTCGCTTTCCTCATCAGGTCCTATGATCAAGGGCCTGTCGATCTCGGCGGCGATCCAGTCTGCCAACAGCGGTGCCGCATGCAGATTATCTGTAGGGATCGTATACAGAGGCGACAAGGCCGGATAGCGATGGAGATGCGGATCTACCGTCACCAACCGGTCGAAGCTCGCTGACACAAGCCGCGCGAAGCTTTCGGACGTCACCGCCTCTCCCGGCTGAAAGCGACGATCCTGCCGCATGTAGGAAAGGTAGGGGGCGATCAGGTTGACTTGGTGGGCGCCCAGATCTCGCGCTACATCGGCCGCGAAGATCAACCGGAGAAAGCCGTCGTCCGGCCGTGCCAGCGTGCATACCAGATCGACTGCCTTGTCCTTCACGTCCGAGAGGATGCGAACGTAAGTCTCGCCGTCCGGAAAGCGGCGGGTCTCCAACGCGCCAAGTTCCCATGCTCCTTCTTCTGCAAGACGCTGCGCGAATGTCTCATTCCCCGGTAACGGAAGGATCAGTCGCAAGGCGGGAGTCTCCGGCGGTTCGTTTCTCACTGTCATTTGCGCCTCCTATAGGAGCGCAGAAACTGGGCGTTGATGGCAACGATGACAGTGCTGGCCGACATGAAGACGGCGGCAACGGCAGGGGTCATCATGAAGCTGGTCCCGAAGGTGATGCCAGCCGCCATCGGGATGGCGATTGTGTTGTAGCCGGTCGCCCAGGCGAGGTTCTGGACCATCTTGCGATAGGTGGCGCGCGACAGGCCGAGGATCGCGCCCACGTCGCGCGGGTCGCTGCGCACGAGAACCACGTCGGCCGATTCCACGGCCACATCCGTGCCTGCGCCGATGGCCACACCCAGATCGGCCTGCACCAGCGCCGGCGCGTCGTTCACTCCGTCGCCGACCATGGCGACGGACAGCCCGCGCCTCTGAAGCTCCTTGATCTTCTCGGACTTCTGGTCGGGCAATACTTCGGCGAAGTATTCGGCGATACCTAGTTCCTCGGACACCGCCTTTGCAACGCCCTCCGCATCGCCGGTGAGCATGATCGAGCTGATCCCGAGGGATTTGAGTTCGGCGATGGCCTCTTTCGATTCCGGACGGACGATATCGGCCAGTGCAAAGAGTGCTCGTGGCTCGCCGTTGCGGACGAGAACGACGACAGTCTTGCCCTGTCCTTCCAATCGCTTGAGGCTATCATGGACGATCGCGCTGCCCTGCCGTGCGAGGTGCCCGGGGCTCACGATACGAACGTCCTGTCCCTCCACCTGGGCCACGATACCTTCGCCGGTGATGTTGCTGACCTCGGTTGCTTTAGGAACGATAACTGCACGGTCCTTTGCCTCGGCCACGATGCCATGAGCGATTGGATGCTCGGACTGGCTTTCGGCAGCTGCGGCAATGCTGAGTTCTTCGTTTTCTTCGCCGTCGGCGAGCAACACGATGTCACTGACGCCGAAGCGTCCTTCGGTTAGCGTGCCGGTCTTGTCAAAGACGGCGGCGTCGAGATTGCGCGCCCGCTCGAAAGCGGCACGGTCGCGAATCAGCAGGCCGTTGCTTGCCGCTAGCGACGTGCTGACTGCAACGACCAGCGGGACAGCGAGACCAAGGGCGTGCGGACAGGCGACAACCATGACCGTCACCATTCGTTCGATGGAAAATTCCAATGGGGCGTCAAGAATCAGCCACCAGACGAACAGTGTGCCGAAGCCGACGATAAGCGCGATATAGGTCAGCCATGCAGCGGCTCGGTTCGCGACGTCCTGCGTGCGCGATCGCGTCGCCTGCGCCTTTTTCACGAGCTCGATGACCTGCGAGAGATAGGTTGCGTCGCCTGTGGCCGTTACGTTGATCGTGATGGCGCTGGCCCCGTTGATCGCGCCGCCGATCGCGGTTGCACCGACGCCCTTGGTCACAGGTCGGGATTCGCCGGTAAGCATTGCCTCGTTGAAACTGGACGAACCTTCAATGATCTCGCCGTCGACCGGCACTTTTGCGCCGGGCCGCACGATAACGTGATCACCGGGCTGGAGGGTCGAGATCGGCACTTCCTCCGACGAGCCGTCGGCTTTAATGCGCGTGGCTGAGTCCGGGAGGAGCCGCACCAGTTCCTCAAGCGCGCGGGATGCTCCCATGACCGAACGCATCTCGATCCAGTGACCGAGGAGCATGATGGCGATCAACGTAACCAGTTCCCAGTAAAGCCCCTCACCCGGAAATCCGAAGGTGACAGCGGCCGAGAAGAAATAGGCCGCCGAGATCGCCAGCGCGATCAGGGTCATCATGCCAGGCTGGCCCTTGCGCAGCTCGGTAGTGAATCCCGTCAGGAAGGGCCATCCTCCGTAGACATAAGCGACCGACGACAGCCCGAACAGGACATAGCGGTCGCCCGGAAACGCCAGTACGTCGCCGATGCCGAGCAGATGCTGAATCATCGGTGACAGCAGCAGGATCGGCGGCGTCAGCAGCAGCGTTATCCAGAAGCGGCGGCGGAAATCGGCAACCATGGCGGCATGGTCGTGGCCGTCGTGCCCGGCATGTGCCGCGTGTGTGGAGCCGGCCGCGACGATGGTGCCGCCGCCGTGGGCAGTGCGATGCCCATGTTGGCCATGGCGGTGCTGTGCATGCGGGTCGTTCGTTGCCATGAGATCAGGCCTCTTTTCTTTCTTTGAACAGCCTGCCAAACCGGGGCAGGAATGCCGGAACCTCTTGCGCATAGCGGCGATACGCGTCGCCAAACGCCGTTTCCACGTCGCGTTCTTCCCGCTTGGCGAGCCGCCAGTACATGACGAGCAGCACCGGCAGCATCAGGCCGGTGACCAGCGTCGGCCATTGAAAGAAGAAGCCGACCATGATGAGCGCGAATCCCAGGTACTGCGGATGCCGCACCTGGGCGTAAGGCCCTGTCGTCGCCAGCGAGCCAGCGCGCTGGGCCTCATGGAGTACCTGCCAGGCGCTGGCAATAAGAAAAAATCCGCCGCCGATCAACACATAGCTCAGTATGTGGAAGGGGCTCCAGTGCGGGTCCATCGACCAGCCAAACAACGCGGGCCAGAGGTGGCCTGCGTCGTGGGATAGCGGGTCGAGTTCCGGGAACCGGCTGCCTATCCAGCCCGCCAGCAGATAGAGGGTCAGCGGGAAGCCGTACATTTCCACGAACAGGGCGACGATGAAGGCGGAGAACGCCCCCAGTGAGCGCCAATCCTGGGCCGTCCTGGGCTTGAAGAAGCTGAAGGCAAACAGGATGAAGATGCCCGCGTTCACAATGGCCAGGACCCACAGGCCGTAAGCCGGGACGTCACCGTGCATCGCGATCGCTCCGAGGGCTGTGGCCGCTGTGGTCACCATGTCCACCATGCCGTCGGTGCAAGAAAACGTGCAGGGCGACACAGATCAATAGAGGCAGAAAGAACGGCCACGCCCCGAGCATATGAACCCGGTGTTCAAGCCAGAGAAATAATCCAGCGATAATGAGAAAGGCGCATAGGACAAAACCTGCGGGACTGCGCCAGAAGCCGCGCTTTTGACTGGGATGGCTGCTCATAGGAAAGCTCCAAAGCCGCGGCATCCGGAAGGGGACTCACACGAGCCGCGCTGCCATCCTATGGACTTGTCACTGTCGCACTGGTGACATGAACATTACATTTTCGTAATCGCCGCATCATCATCCTGGCAGATCAGGCTAGATAGATTGGAGTTGAAGCCACCTGCCCCGATTCACCTGTCATGAGGGCCGTCGCTCCAGGTGGGGCGCCGCATGAGTAAGCAACGATGAATCTGCTGGTTGTCGAAGACGAGAACAAGACGGCGGACTATGTTCGCCAAGGCCTCGTGGAAGCGGGGTTTGTAGTCGACCTGGCACGCACCGGACTCGATGGTCACCACATGGCCATGACGGAAGCCTACGACCTGATCATTCTCGACGTCATGCTTCCTGATATAGACGGGTGGCGCATCCTGCGGTCGATCAGGACTGCGGGCAACCAGGTTCCGGTGCTGTTTCTGACCGCACGCAGCAATGTGGATGATCGAGTTCAGGGTCTGGAGTTGGGCGCCGACGATTACCTGGTCAAGCCGTTTGCCTTTGCGGAGTTGCTCGCTCGTGTACGAACGCTGCTACGTAGAGGACACACGCCCGTTCACCACGATCGAATTCAGATTGCGAATCTGGAACTCGACTTGGCGCGTCGACGTGCGGTAAGAGGCGGGCAACGGATCAATTTGACCAACAAGGAATTCGCACTGCTTGAGCTGTTGGCGCGTCGCCAGGGTGAAGTGCTGCCGCGATCACTGATCGCTTCTCAAGTTTGGGACATGAATTTCGATAGCGATACCAACGTCATTGACGTCGCCATTCGTCGGCTGCGCGCGAAGATCGACGACAAATTCGAGCCCAAGCTGATTCAAACCGTGCGGGGCATGGGCTATACGCTGGATGTCCCGGATGACGAGTAGCTCTCCTTTTCGCCGCCCAGCGTCACTTGCGTTGCGCGTGACCACGCTCGTGGGCGTTGCCATGACGCTCGTCCTTCTCGTTTTCAGTTGGGTCAGCGTTCGATCCCTGGATCGACACTTCGCCGAGATGGACGAGGACGAACTTGGGGTGGTATCTGCCTCCGTCATACACGCATTGAGGGAAATGTATTCCGGTGGCGGCGACGAGGCGCTTCAACGGGCAGTAAGAGGACATCATGGGGTTTTCTACTACGTTGCAGATGCCGCTGAAAACGCGCTCTATGCGGCTGCTGATGGCCCCGATCTGGCGCGCTTTGCTGCGAACCAAATCCCTGTGGATCTCGCCGGCAGGCGCGACATGACAATCTGGCGGGAAGACGGGACTTCCTACCGCGGAGCAGTGATACGAGTGGCCGGTGATGCCAGCCTTGGCAATAATGTCTATACAGTTGCAGTGGCGATGGATATCGATCGCCACCTTCAATTCATCGGGAGCTTCAAGCGTATCCAGTGGTGGACGATATGCGTCGTCATGTGTATCGCAATCCTGGTTGCGTGGTTCGCTGTTCAGTGGGGACACATCCCGATCCGCAGGGCCAACGAGAAGATTCGTGCAATTACTGCGTCGAAGCTGGATACGAGATTGAACCCCAAGGAAGTGCCGATTGAATTGGAGGAGACGGTCGCTTCGTTCAACAACATGCTCGGGCGTATCGAGGATGGCTTCGAGCAGTTGTCGAACTTTTCCGCCGACATCGCCCATGAACTGCGAACGCCCGTCACCAACCTGACCACGCAGACGGAAGTCGCCGTTGGCCAGTCTCGTTCCGCCGATGAGTATCGGGAGATTCTTTATTCGAACCTGGAGGAGTTCGGGCGCTTGAAACGGATGATTAACGACATGCTGTTTCTTGCGCAGACCGAGAATGATTCACATAGCCTCGCGCTTGAGAGTGTGAATCTGACGGATACGATCCAAGGGTTGTTCGAGTATTTCGAGGCTTGGGTGGAAGAACTTGGAGTCTCGCTGCGACTCAAAGGACAGGCGGTGCCGATAAACGTTGATCGAGAGATGCTTCGTCGGGCACTCAGTAATCTTCTATCCAACGCGATTCGCTACACACAGCGAGGAGAGACGGTTACGGTCGGGTTGTCTCAGGATGAGCAAACCACCACCATCAGCGTCGAGAATCCGGGTGAGAAGATTCCGGCGGAGGAGTTGCCAAGGCTTTTCAATCGCTTCCACCGCGGCGACCCGTCGCGGCAATGCAAAGGCGATGGTGCAGGCCTGGGGCTTGCCATCGTCAAGTCGATTGTCGAGGCGCACCGCGGCGTGGTCCATGCGGTGTCAGATGACACGATGACGCGATTCGAAATCGTGCTGCCGCGTTCCGCTTGACTATTCGTCGAGCTTGAACTCGAGGCGCACTCGTGCCGGATGGTCGATCGGAACGCCGTCTTCGCGCCGCGCGTCGTAACGCCAGCGCTTCACCGCCGCCGCAGCCTCGGCATCGAATACACCCGGCGGCGTGCTGCTCGCGATCTCGACATCCTTGACCCGGCCGTCCCGGCCAACGACGTAGTGCAGTTCGACTGTGCCCTCGATCTTCCGGCGCCGCGCGTCTTCGGGGTAGTCCGGCGCGACGCTGCGCAGCAGTTTCATTTCCATGATGACCGGCTTGGGACGATCCGGTTGTGTCTGCGCAATCGGTGCGGGCACCTCGGGCGGGGGCAGCGACCGGGTGGAGTCCTCGACGGTACGCCCGGCGAAGCTCACTGGGGCGATCTTCGACGGGCGAAGGTCCGTGGGTTCCGCGGTCGGCGTGCGTGCAGCCGTTGCAGAGGTTTGCGGGTCGGACACGGACTCCGGCAGAGGCTCGGGCGCCGGGTCGGGCGCGTCTCCCGCAGGCGGGCTCGGTGCGGGCGCGGTCGCGACTTCCGGTCGCAGGTCCGATGACATGGGAGCCGTTGCGACGGGTGCCGTGCCGCTCGTCGGGCGGGGCAGGGGAGCTCTCGCGAGCCGCTGTGTTTCCTCGGCCCGGGCAACCAGCGTCGACAGCACGTTGACGCGCAGGTGCTGCGGATCCGTGTGTCGCAGTTCCTCGAGTGCCGCGCGCGCGCCCACGACATCGTCACGAGTCAGGGCAGCCTCGACTCGAGCTGCCAGTGCATCGCCGGTAAGTACGGGTTCGGCCGC
>CADEFJ010000104.1 GCA_902826575.1 uncultured Pseudomonadota bacterium
GAGGAGCGCCTGACCCGCAAGGGCGAGCGGCTTGCGACCCTCGAGCAGGAGCTCGAGGCGGCGTGCGCCGAGCGCGCCGAAGTCGCCGCGCGCGAAGCGCACCACGCCGCCGAGCTCGCCGGCGCGAACAGCGCTCTTGCCGCGGCTCGATCCCGGGCCGACGAACTCACCCGCGACCTCGAATCACGCGCTCTAGCCGCGGCGGCGCTCGAAGCGCGCGGGGCGGAGCTTGCGAGCGAAGCCGATCGGCTGCGCGGCGAGGCGCGCGCGCTGCGCGAGACGCTCGCCGAGCGCGACATCCAGCTCGCCGAACGCGCCAATTCCCTCGCAGCGCGCGAGCGCCGGCTCGCCGAAGTCGAGCCGCTCGCCGCGCAGCGCGCCCAGCGCCTCGAGCAGCTCGAGCACGAACACAACGACCTCGGCGCGCGCGCCACCGCGCTTGCTGCCGACCTCGCGCAGCGCGAAGCCACGCTCGCCGAGCGCGACGCCGCCTACGCCGATCTGCAGCAAAGATTCGAATCCGGTGACCAGAGCGCCGGCGAAGCGCGCACCTTGCTCGCGGCGGTGCAGGGCGAGCTGACGCAGGCACTGGCGGATCTCGCGGCCACGCGCGATCAGCTCGCCGCGGCGAGCGACGCGGCGGCGGGCGCCCGGCAGGCGCTCGCCGAACGCGAGCGGCGCGAGGCGGGACGCGACGCGGAAGTGGCGGAACTGCGCGCGGCGCTCGCCGTACATCGCGAGCGGGTGAGTACCCGCGAGGGGCAGCGTGGCGTCTACGAGAGCCTGCTGCTCGATGCCGACAGCGAGGTCGCGAGCCGCGAATCGCGGGCCGCCGCGCTCGAGGATGAACTGGCGCGGGAGCGCGCGCGGGTCGTGGCACTCGAGGGTGAGCTGGCGAGTGCCGGGCTTCGCATCACCGGCCTCGTGGCCGAGCGCGATGCCGTGGCTGCGCGCCTGCAGGACAGCGAGGCGGCGATCGCCGCGCGCCTGGCGGCACAGTCCGAGAGCGAGCGTGAGACCGAGGCGAGGCTCGCGGTGGTGGCGCAGCGCGAGGCGACGATTGCGGCGCTCGAGGCCGAGCGTGCCCGCCAGGACGAGGCGCTGGCAGAGCGCGCGCGGGAGATCGACGCAGGTGCCGCCGAGCGCGATGCATTGCGCCAGGCCGTGACGGCCCTCGAGGAGGCGCTACGCAAGCGCACGGCACAGATCGACGAGCAGCAGGCCGAGAACGAGCGGCTCAGTACGGCGGTCATCAACCTCACGCGGGAACTGCAAGGCGCGCACACTTCGTACAGTTCGCAGCGCGACAGCGTCAGCCGCCAGGACGAGCGCCTCGAGAACCTCGATCGGTTGCTGCGGGCCGCCGAGGCGCGCGACGCCGATCATGAGGCGACGATGCGCGCGGCGAGCGCACTGCATGATGAACTCGAGGCCATGCTCGCGAGCGAGAAGCGCCAGTCTGCGGCGCTGGCGGCCGAACTGGCCGCCGTGCAGGCCCTGGTCGCGGAGCGCGACACGCATGTCTCGACGGCGAGCGAGGCGCTGCGCACGCACAGCGAACGCGCGCAGGACCTCGAGCGACGCGAGCAGGAACTCGAAAGGGAGCTGGCAGAGCGCGCCAGCGCGCTCGATGTGGCGCACGCCGACTTGCAGGAGGCCACCGGGCGCGCCGCCGAGTTGCAGCAGGACCTGCAGGCCGCCGAAGACCAGCTGAACCGGGTCGAGGCCGAACTGCGCGCCAAGCAGGCGCGGCTCGACGAGCTGTCCGCGGAGGCGACACAGACCCGCGCGCAGCTTGCGACCACGCGGCGTGCACTCGAGGAGCGCGATGCGCTGATCGGCCGCATCGAGGCCGAAACCGCGAGCAGCGCCGCCGTGCTCGGCAGTATCCGCGAGAGCATGAAGCGCATGGATCCGCTTGCCGCGACCGGCAACGAGGCCACCGCCGACGGGTTCGCGCGGCTGCTGACCCGCATCGACGGGCCGGGCGAGGTCGTGCACGTGCTCGGTCGCAAGACGACGATCGGCCGCACGCCGGACAACGACCTGCAGATCAATGCCAAGTTCATCAGCCGGCACCACGCGGTGATCCTGGCCGGGCCAACCCTCACCATCGTCGAGGACCTCGACAGCACCAACGGCGTCTATGTGAACGGCCGGCGCGTGATGCGCGAGGCGCTCACCGAGGGCGACCTCGTGATGATCGGCAAGACGAAATTCCGCTATTCCGTTCGGCCGATCGGCGAGCGCAATCCGGGCTGACCGTCGAGCGCGCGGTCCGCGCGAAGCCCCCGCGCGGCCTCGAAATTCGGTAAGCTGATCCCCACACATCCACGGCGGTCCCCTTGGCGAGTCCCTACATCGAGCGCATCCTGAAGGCGCGTGTCTACGACGTGGCGATCGAGTCGCCGCTCGACCGCGCTCCCCGACTCTCCCGCCGCATCGGCAACGAGGTCGCATTGAAGCGCGAGGACCTGCAGCCGGTCTTCTCCTTCAAGCTGCGCGGCGCCTACAACAGAATCGCCAACCTGGCGCCGTCCGCGGCCGCGCGTGGCGTGATCTGCGCATCGGCGGGCAATCACGCGCAGGGCGTGGCGCTCGCGGCGCAGCGGCGCGGCATCAAGGCCGTCGTGGTGATGCCGGTCACCACGCCGCAGATCAAGGTGCAGGCGGTGATCGATCTCGGCGGCGAGACAGTGCTGCACGGCGACGACTACGACGCCGCATACGAGCACGCCCTCGCGCTCGCGCGCGAGCGCGGGCACGTCTTCGTGCATCCGTTCGACGATCCGGACGTGATCGCCGGCCAGGGCACGGTGGCCGTTGAAATCCTGCGCCAGACGGGCGGCGAGCTCGACGCGATCTTCGTGCCGGTCGGCGGCGGCGGACTGATCGGCGGCATAGCCGTGTACATCAAGTACCTTTATCCACGCATCAAGGTGATCGGCGTCGAGCCGGTCGACGCGGCGGCCATGCACGACTCGCTGCGCGCGGGCAAGCGCGTCTCGCTCGAGCGCGTCGGCATGTTCGCCGATGGTGTCGCGGTGCGCCGCGTGGGCGAGGAGCCCTACCAGCTCGCGCGTGAGTTCGTCGACGAGATCGTGCTCGTCGACACCGACGAGACCTGCGCCGCGATCCAGGACATCTTCGAGGACACGCGCTCGATCGCCGAGCCCGCCGGCGCCCTCGCGGTGGCCGGCATCAAGAAGTACGCGGCGCGCGCCGGCTGGCAGGGCAAGCGGCTGGTGGCGATCACCAGCGGCGCCAACATGAATTTCGACCGGCTGCGCCACGTCACCGAGCGCGCCGACCTTGGCGCGCAGCGCGAAGCGCTGCTCGCGGTCGAGATCCCGGAGCAGCCGGGCAGCTTCCTCGCGTTCTGCCAGGCGCTCGGTGCGCGAGCCGTCACCGAGTTCAAGTACCGTTACGAGAGTACGCACGCCGCGCAGATTTTCGTGGGCTTCGCGCTCTCGCGGGGCCGCGAGGAGAAGGATGCGGTCGTGGCGGGCCTGCGCGGCGCCGGCTACGCGGTGCAGGACATGACCGACAACGAGGTCGCCAAGCTGCACGCGCGCTACATGATCGGCGGCCATGCGCGCGGCATCGAACACGAACTGCTGTTCCGTTTCGAGTTTCCCGAGCGGCCGGGCGCCCTGATGCGCTTCCTGCAGGCGGTCGGCACGCGCTGGAACATCAGCCTGTTCCATTACCGCAATTACGGCTCGGACTACGGCCGTGTGCTCGCCGGCATCCAGGTGCCGCCCGCGGAGCGCGACGATTTCGAACTGCATCTCGCCGAGCTGCACTACGAGTACGTCGACGAGAGCGACAATCCGGCCTACCGGATGTTCCTCGGCGCGTGAACGACCTCGATCCTGCGTACGTGCCGCGACGCGTGCCGGTGCACGAGGACGTGGTGCTGCGCAGCCAGCGCCACCGCATCACACGCTGGGGTCCGCCGTCGCGCTCACCGGTCGTGCTGCTGCACGGCTTCCTCGACGCGGCCGACAGCTGGCAGTTCCTCGTCGATGAACTGCCCGCCGACTGGTCGTTCGTCGGCCTCGACTGGCGCGGCTTCGGCGGCTCCGGCTGGCAGCCCGACGGTTACTGGTTCCCCGACTACCTGGCCGATCTCGAGGCACTGCTCGCGATCGTGGCCGACGACTCGCCGGTGCGCGTGATTGGGCACAGCATGGGCGGCAACGTGGCCGCGCTGTACGACGGCATCCGCTCCGGCAGGTTCCGCTGGATCGCCAATCTCGAAGGCTTCGGTCTGCCGGACAGCACCCCGGAGGACGCGCCGGCGCGCTACGCGCGCTGGCTCGACGAACTCGCGAAGCCGCCACGGCAGTCGACCTATGCGTCGCCGGCGGATCTTGCGAAATTCCTGCGCGTGCGCAACGCCAGGCTCACCGCGCCGCGCGCGGCCTTTCTCGCGCGCGCCTGGACGCGCCACGACGGCAGGCGCTGGCGCCTCGCCGCCGATCCGCGGCACCGGCTGGTCAATCCCGTGTTGTACCGGCGCGAAGAGGCGCTTGCGTGCTGGCGGCGCGGCACTGCACCGATGCTGCTGCTGCTCGGGGCTTTGTCTGACTACCGTGTGCGGCTCGGCGAGCGCGGCAGCGATGAGTGTTTACGCGCGTCGTTCCCGAATGCCATGATCGAGACACTGGCCGGCGTCGGCCACATGCTGCACCACGAGGATCCGGCCGCGGTCGCGCGCGCCATCGAACGATTCGCCCGGCTTCAGGTCTCAGACGTTCCATGAACTGGAATTGGCCCGATCTGGATCGCGACCATCCGCTGCATCTGCCGTACAAGTGGATGAAGCGCGTGGTGATCACCCTGACGGGCTGCACGGTGCTGGCGGTGGGCATCGCGATGACCGTGCTGCCGGGGCCGGCCTTCATCGTGATTCCCGCGGGCCTCGCGATCCTCGGCCTCGAGTTCGCCTGGGCGCGCCATACGCTGCAGGCGATCAAGAAGCGCGGCGCCATCCTCGTCGAGGCGGCGAGGTCGAAACTGCCCTGATGCCGTAAACAGGCCGTAGGCAACTTGACCTTGACTCCTGCGAGCCTGCCCATGATGTCCGGGAGCCCGCGCGCCAGAACGTAAATCGCGCATCGCGCTTGACAATTGTCAACGCCGGCGGCCATCGCGGCCACGGGGGCTCGGCGGCGCTTGACTTCTCGCCACGACAGAGAGCTGAATCAGTACGCATTAAGAGACATTTAGTTCGGTTCAGGGCCATTTCCGGCTCCCAAGAGCGTCATATTGGGAGTCATATTGTTGAGTTCTGTAACGTGAAGGACGGGTCGGCATGACTGCCCCCGTCCTTTTTCGTTTGGAGGCCAGCGATGAGGAGATGGGACCGGTTGGTGGATGCCTACATGGACGAGTACCGGGCGCGGGGGACGTGCGAAGCGACCGTCGCACACACCGCCGCACGGCTCGCGCGCTGGGGTAGCTGGATGAAGAGTCGCCGGCCGAGGCCGGCGATCGAGGCGATCGACGCCGAGCTACTCACGCGCTACCTCGAGCACAGCTCGCACTTTCGGGCGAAGACGACGGTGTACGGGACACTGTCGACGATGCGCGGCTTCGGCGACTACCTGGCGCGCGAGGGCTACTGGCAGCAGAACCCGCTGCGGTGGATGAAGGGCCCGAAGGTCACGCCGTACAACCGTCTGCCGCGACGCATCGATCGCGTGCACATGGATGCGTTGTGGCAAGCGGCCGCGCAGACGCAGGGCGAGTTCAGCCGCACGCTCTGGGTCACGGTGCTCGCGCTGCTCTACGGTACGGGCCTGCGCCGCGGCGAGCTCGAGCGGCTCGATCTCGAGGCCTTCGACCGCAACAAGGCGACGCTGCGGATCGATGGACGCAAGACCGGACGGGAGCGCTGTGTCCCCGTCTCGGATCTCGTCTATCGGTGTCTGGAGGCTTACGCGCCGGCCAGGCACAACGTTCTCGAGCGCACCGGGCGCCTCGGCGAACGCGCTCTGCTCGTCACACGGCGCGGCGAGCGCGTCAGTGCGCAAGCCATCAGCAACGCCATCCACATCTTCGCCAGGCGTGCGGGCGTTCCCCTCGTCACGGTGCACCAGTTCCGCCACAGCTGCGCGTCCGATCTTCTGGAAGCTGGCGTTCACCTCGCTGAGGTGCAGCGGATGCTCGGCCACCAAGGGATCGCGACCACGGTGCGCTACGCCCACGTCGCCGATCCCGCCCGGCGGGCGGCGATCGCGTGTCACCCGATCAACGACTTCCTGCAGGCAGAGGTTATGGCCGCATGAACACGCTCGACCCCCTGATCGAAGGGTATTTGACCTACCTGCTTGAAGTTGGGCGCAAGGTGCCGCGCACGGTCATCGACGTGCGCTGCACGCTCAGGCGCTCGGTCGACGCCTTCGCCACACGCCGCCCGGGCATTCCCCTTTGGAAGCTCGCTCTGGAGGATTACCTCCGATGGTTCGAGATGGAGCGCGAGGGAGGCCGCTCCGGCGCGTCGCTCGCGAAGGACGCGAGTCACCTGCGCGGCCTCCTCGAGTACGCCTGGCGCAGCGGCAGGAGCGAACGCAACGTGCTCGACGGGCTCAACCTGCACGCAAGCGTCAAGCACCGCGCGCCGAACTTCCTCACCCTCGAGCAGGCCGAGCGCCTTGTGCACGCCTGCCCACGCCGTAGCGTTGCGGAGCGGCGCGACCGGATCATGATCCTGCTGCTCTACGGCTGCGGTCTGCGCACGGCGGAGCTCTGCGCGCTCGATGTCGCGGATGTCGTGCGCGAGCGCCAGGAGCTGACCGTACGCCAGGCGAAGAACGATCGCCCACGGGTACTGCCGATCCCCGACGGCGTCTACAGCGAGCTCCTCGCCTACCTGCTGGACCATGGCAAGCGCGGCGCGCTGTTCCGCACGAGTCATCTTGGGCGGCGCATCCGCTCCGTCGATGTCTGTGACACCGTGCGCGCCGCGGTCGCCAAGGCCGGGCTCGATCCGAGTGTCACTGCCCGGACCCTCCGGCACTCGTTCGCGACGCACCTGATGGATCGCGGCGTGCGCCTCCCGGTGATCGCTTCGCTCATGGGCCATCGAAGCCCCCAGGAGACGGGCGTCTATCTGCATGCCTTGCCCGGCCGTGCCGAAGCGGCGGTTCGACGGCTGAAGTTGGGAGACCAGCCATGATGTGGTCCTACTGGATTTCGCTGTACGTGCGCACCCACTGCGTCGCCCGTGGGCTCAGCCCCCAGACCATCGCCGCCTACGAGGCGGTGCTGCGGCAGTTTCGCGCCTGGATCGAGCAGCGGTCCGAACCGTTGCCGCCCGACCAGGTCACGCCCCGCGACGTGCTCGAGTACTTGGAGCACCTGCGGCGCGATCGCGACAACGGCGCCTCCTCGGTCAACCGCACGGTCGCGGTGCTGCGCAACTTCTATCGCGCGATCATTGCGATGGGGCATCTCGAGCCTCGCGGCAACCCGCTCGCCGGCTTCCCGAAGATCAAGGCGCCGGCGCGCAAGCTCCCGGTAGTCCTCGAGGAGGATGAAGTCGCGCGCCTGATGGCCACGCCGCGTGCCACGACCATCATCGGCGTGCGCGACCGCGCGATCCTCGCGCTCTTCTACGGAACCGGCATTCGGGTGAGCGAGTGCGCCTCGCTCCGCGAGGATCGAGTGGATCTGCGGGCCCGAACGATCACCGTGCGCGGCAAGGGCGGTGATGAACGGACCGTCCCCTTCAGCGACGAAGTGGCTGTGCGGCTGCGCGAGTACGTCCAGGTTCGGGGCGCTCAGCTGCCCGCCGCACCGTTCTTCCGTGCGCGCTCGGGCCGCGCCCTCGCACGCGGCTCGATCTATGAGCGGGTGCGCACGATCGGACGTCGCGCCCATCTCTCGAAGCGACTGTCACCGCATCGGCTGCGGCACACGTGTGCAACACATCTGCTGCGCACCGGCGCGAAGCTCGAGGAGATTCGCGAGATCCTCGGTCATCGCATGATCACGAGCACGCAGATCTACATTCACGTGACGGCGAAGGATCTTCGCGCCGCCGCGGAGCGACATCCGATTTCCAGACTGCTCGGAACGATCGAGCACCTGCTTCCGAACGTCCAGCTACCATTTCAGAGACCAGGAGCGCGATGCGCAGCCGGATAGTTCTCGACTCATCGAACATCGAAGCGGGCCCGTCGCGCGGCGCCAAGCGCCACGCGACGTCTCCCTTTGGTGGAAGACACAGAATTCGACGTGGAGAGGGGAAGAGATGCACGCCATGTCGGCTCGCGGTACGATCAAACGGCATGTTCGCCCGCGCTCAAGCCTCATGCCAGCTAACGAGACGTCGTCGTGGATACTCGCGATCTGCTTTTAGGCGGCCCAGAAGTCGAACTAAATAC
>CADEFJ010000105.1 GCA_902826575.1 uncultured Pseudomonadota bacterium
ATCCACGCCGCCACCATGGTGACCGCCGGCATCTTCATGGTGGCGCGCATGTCGCCGCTGTTCGAATACTCCGAGGCCGCGCTGACCTTCGTGCTGGTGATCGGCGCAACCACCGCGCTGTTCATGGGCTTCCTCGGCGTCGTCAACACCGACATCAAGCGCGTGATCGCCTACTCGACGCTGTCGCAGCTCGGGTACATGACCGTGGCGCTCGGCGTCTCGGCCTACAGCGCGGCGATTTTCCACCTGATGACACACGCGTTCTTCAAGGCGCTGCTGTTCCTCGCGGCCGGCTCGGTGATCATCGGCATGCACCACCAGCAGGACATGCGCAAGATGGGCGGGCTGGCGAAGTACATGCCGATCACCGCGATCACGTGCTGGATCGGGGCGCTGGCACTGATCGGCACGCCGCTGTTTTCCGGTTTCTACTCCAAGGACGCGTTGATCGAAGCGGTAGGCGAGTCGCATCGGGTCGGCGCGACCTACGCGTATTGGTGCGTGCTGATCGGTGTGTTCGTCACGGCGCTGTACACGTTCCGGCTGGTTTTCATGACGTTCCACGGCAAGGAGCGCTTCGGCCACGACGAGGCCGGCCACGATGCGCACGGACACGACGATCATGGCCACGGCGGCAAGCCCCACGAGAGCGCGTGGGTGGTAACTGCGCCCTTGATCGCGCTCGCCGTTCCCTCGGTGCTGATCGGCTACCTGACGATCGGTCCGCTGCTGTTCGGCGGCGCCTTCGGCAACTCGATCTTCGTGCTGCCGGCGAACGACGTGATTGGTGAGATGGGCCATGGTTACCACGGGCCGCTGGCGTTCGCGCTGCATGGCCTGCAGACGGCGCCGTTCTGGCTCGCGCTCGCCGGTGTGCTGACGGCGTGGTACCTGTATCTCAGGAGCCCGGCGACCGCCGAGCGTCTGCGTGCGCGCCTGTCGGGCGTGTACACCGTGCTCGTGAACAAGTACTACTTCGACTGGGTCAACGAGCGCGTGGTCGCGCCGCTGGTGCGGTTCGTGGGCAAGCTGCTGTGGAAGGGCGGGGACGAGCTGCTCATCGACGGTGCGCTGGTCAACGGCACGGCGAAGCTGATCGGCTGGAGCGCGGCCAAGGGGCGCCGGATCCAGACGGGCTATCTCTACACCTACGCCTTCTGGATGGTCATCGGGTTCGTGGCCCTGCTGGGCTGGTTCCTGGTCAGGGCCTGACGGGATTACAGATACATGCAGGGTTTCGGCATTCTTTCGGTCCTGGTGTGGCTGCCCATCCTCGGCGGCATCGTCGTACTTGCGCTCGGCGACCGGCGGGTCGCGGCGGCCCGCTGGGTGGCGCTGCTCGCCGCGGTGGCGACCGTCGCCATTGCGATCCCGCTCGTCACGGGCTTCGATCGCGGCACAGCGGAATTCCAGTTCGTCGAGCGCCTGCCGTGGATACCGGCATTCAATTCCTGGTATCACCTGGGCGTCGACGGCATTTCGCTCCCGCTGATCCTCCTCACCGCGATCATGACCGTGCCGGTGATCATCGCCGGCTGGACCGTGATCGAATCGCGTCCGACCCAGTACTACGCCGCCTTCCTGATCATGGCGGGCCTGATGATCGGCGTGTTCGCCGCGATCGACGGGCTGCTGTTCTATTTCTTCTGGGAAGCGATGCTGATCCCGATGTTCCTGATCATCGGCGTATGGGGTGGCCCGCGGCGCGTCTACGCGACGATCAAGTTCTTCCTGTACACCTTCCTCGGCTCGGTGCTGATGCTGGTGGCGCTGATCTACCTGTACGTGCAGGGCGGCGACTACTCGCTGCGCGCGCTGCACGAACTGCCGCTCACGCTCGCCGAGCAGCGCTGGATTTTCCTCGCCTTCCTCGCGGCGTTCGCGGTCAAGGTGCCGATGTGGCCGGTGCACACCTGGTTGCCGGACGCGCACGTGGAGGCGCCGACCGGCGGCTCGGTGATCCTCGCGGCGATCATGCTGAAAATGGGCGGCTACGGCTTCCTGCGCTTCAGCCTGCCGATCACCCCCGATGCCAGCCGCGAGCTCGACTGGCTGATGATCGGACTGTCGCTGATCGCGATCGTGTACATCAGCTTCGTCGCGCTGGTGCAGACCGACATGAAGAAGCTGATCGCGTATTCGTCGATCGCCCACATGGGCTTCGTCACGCTCGGCTCGTTCATCGCCTGGGACATCGCCGCATCGACCGGCACGCTGGACGGCGTCGCGATGGGACTCGACGGCGCCATGGTGCAGATGATTTCGCACGGACTCGTCTCGGGCGCCATGTTCCTGTGCGTCGGTGTCATGTACGACCGCGTGCACAGCCGCGACATTTCGGCCTACGGCGGCGTGATCAACACGATGCCGAAGTTCGCCGGCTTCACGGTGCTGTTCGCGTTCGCCAATGCGGGTGTGCCGGGCACGTCGGGCTTCGTCGGCGAGTTCCTGGTGATCATCGCGAGCTTCAAGGCGAATTTCTGGTACGCCTTCCTCGCCGCGACGATCCTCGTCATGGGCGCGGCCTACACCCTGTGGCTGGTGAAGCGCGTGATCTTCGGCCCGGTGGCCAATGACCATGTCGCGCGCATGCCCGACCTGAACGGGCGTGAGCTCGTGGTGCTCGGCTCGCTGGCGATCGGCGTGCTGCTGCTCGGCCTGTGGCCGGCCCCGCTGCTCGAGATCATGAACAGTTCCATCCACCATCTCGTCGCGCAGATGACGACGAGCAAGCTGCCGATCTGAGGCTGTAGCACGATGTCCGACACGCCGACCGCCTGGTCCACGATTGCGCTCGCCTCGCCGGAGATGTATCTCGTGGCGGCGATCTGCGCCGTGCTGCTGATCGACGTGTTCGCCGGCGGTGCCAAGCGCCCGCGGCTCACGTCCACGGTCACGCTGCTGGCGCTCGCCGTCGGCGCCTGGGTGACGCTCGACCATGGCAATGTCAGCGTGCGCGTGCTGGCGTTCGACGGGCTCTACGTGGCCGACCCGCTCGCACTGGTGCTGAAACTTTCGGGCCTGCTGTTCACCGCAGCGGCCTTGCTGTACTCGCGTCCCTATCTCGAGCGCCGCGGAATTGCCGGCGGCGAGTACTACGTGCTCGCGCTGACCGCGCTGCTCGGCATCTATGTGCTCGCCTCGGCCAACCACCTGCTGAGCCTGTATCTCGGCGTCGAATTGCTGGCGCTTTCGCTGTACGCGATGGTGGCCTTCGATCGCGATTCCGGCGTGGCCGCCGAGGCCGCGATGAAGTACTTCGTGCTCGGCTCGATCGCCTCCGGCATGCTGCTCTACGGCATCTCGGTGGTCTACGGGCTGTCCGGCACGCTGGCGATCGATGTGCTCGCGCAGCAGCTTGCCGGCGAGCCGAGCCTCGGCCTGATCGCCGGCACGGTCTTCGTGATCGTTGCGATCGGGTTCAAGTTCGGGGCCGTGCCGTTCCACATGTGGGTGCCCGACGTGTACCACGGTGCGCCGACGGCCGTGACCCTGTTCGTGTCCACTGCGCCGAAGTTTGCGTACTTCGCGCTGGCCTACCGCTTCCTGTCGCAGGGGCTCGATGCCATCTCGCCGACCTGGACGCAGATGATCGCCGTGATCGCGGTCCTGTCGCTGATCGTCGGCAACCTGTTCGCGATCGCCCAGTCGAACCTGAAGCGCATGCTGGCCTATTCGGCCATCGCGAACGTCGGCTTCATCCTGCTCGGCTTTGCGACCGGCACGGTGGCCGGTTACCGGGCCGCGCTCTACTACACGATCGTTTATGTGCTGATGACCCTCGGCTCCTTCGGCGTGATCCTGCTGGCGGGTCGCCGCGGCCACGAAGCCGACGAGCTCGACGACTACAAGGGCCTGCACGCCCGCGATCCGATGCTGGCGCTGATGATGCTGGCACTGATGTTCTCGACCGCCGGCGTGCCGCCCTTCGTCGGTTTCTGGGCGAAACTCGCGATCTTCGAGGCCCTTTGGCAGGTCGGCGCGACCTGGCTGATCGTGATCGGTGCGCTCGCCTCGGTGGTCGGCGCCTTCTACTACATCCGCGTCGTCAAGCTGATGTACTTCGACGATGCGCCGGCGCAGCCGCGCGGCGAGGCTGGCTTCGGCCTGCGACTCGTGCTGGGCCTCAATGCGCTGGCGGCGCTCGCGCTCGGGCTCATGCCGGCGGCACTCATGGAGATCTGCGCGCGCGCATTGGCGGGCTGAAGTCTTTCAAACAGCGAACATGCCAGGGAGTCGATCATGGATCTGATCAGGCGACGGGAATTCGTGGGTGGGGCAGTGGGGACCGGCGTGCTGCTCGGTGCGGCACCCGGGGTGTTCGCTGCGCAGAAGCTCGCTGACATCCACGCGCAGATCGAGCGCGGCCATGACGCCGCCGTCGTGCGCCTGCAGGACTGGATCCGCCAGATCACGATCGCCGCCGAGGACCGGGGCATCGAGGAGGGCTGCGGCTACATGATGCAGCTCGCGCGGGAGGCGGGCTTCCAGCATGTCGAGCGCGTGCCCACCGCGGGCCACCCCTCGGTGTTCGCGACACTCGACGCCGGCGCGAAGCGCACCCTCGGCGTCTATTTCATGTACGACGTGAAGCAGGTGGACCCGGCCGAGTGGTCCTCGCCGCCGTGGGAAGCGCGGCTCGTCGACGTGCCGGGCGCCGGCAAGGCGATCATGGGACGCGGCGCCGTGAACCAGAAGGGCCCGCAGGCCTCGTTTCTGTCCGCGCTGCACGCCATTCGCGCCGCGGGGCGCAAGCCGCCGGTGAATCTGGTGCTGATCGCCGAGAGCGAAGAGGAGATCGGCTCGCCGAATTTCGCCGATGCAGTGCTCGCGCCGCAGGTGCGCGCGGCACTGGAAAAATGCGTCGGCATATTCATGCCCGAGGCGGCGCAGTCGCTCGACGGCACCGTGCAGGTGTCGCTCGGCGCCAAGGGCGTGGTCGAGCTCGAATTGGTCGCGAGCGGCGCGAAGTGGGGGCGCGGCCCTTCGCAGGACGTGCACTCGAGCAACCGTGCGCGCCTCGACAGTCCGGCATTCCATCTCGTGCAGGCGCTCGGCACGCTCATTGACGCGAAGGGCGACCCGGCCATCGATGGCTGGTGGGACGACGTGCGGGCGCTGTCCGCAGCCGAGGAACGCATGCTGGACGTCGCCGCGACGCGCATGAGCGAGGCGACGGCGAAGAAATCGATGGGCGTGACGCACTGGGCGCGCGACGCGGACTGGCGCCAGGCGCTCGAGGACATGGCGGCCCGCCCGACAGTCAACATCGAAGGACTGGTGGGCGGCTACACGGGCGAGGGCGGCAAGACCGTGCTGCCACATCGCGCCGTCGCGAAGCTCGACCTGCGGCTCGTGCCCGACATGACGCGGGACAGCGCCGTTGCGAAGCTGCGCAGCCACCTCGCGAATCACGGCTACGGCGACATCGAAGTGAACGTGAGCGGGGGCTACGACCCCACGACCACCCCGGCCGACGCCGCCCTGATACGCACCCTGGTGCGCGTGTACGAGGGCGAGGGCATCGAGCCGATCTTCTGGCCGCGTCGCGGTGGCTCATGGCCGGGGTTCGTGTTCACCAGCGAGCCGCTGAAGCTGCCAGCGGGGCATTTCGGCCTGGGCCACGGCCAGCGCGCGCACGCACCCGACGAGTACTACCTGATCGAATCGTCGAACCCGAAGATCGCGGGCCTCGACGGCGCGATCCGCTCATTCGTGAACTGCCTCTACGCGCTCGCCTGAGCCGGGAGCGGAGCGCAACTAACCGGGTTGTATTGGCCGGGCGGCCCCGTTAAGATGCGCGCCCCAACTGGTGCGGGGTGGAGCAGTCTGGCAGCTCGTCGGGCTCATAACCCGAAGGTCGCAGGTTCAAATCCTGCCCCCGCTACCAAGCTGATTGCGACCTCCCGACGCCGCCCGTAACAGGGCGGCTTCGAGGTGGTGCGCGTCGGCAACGAACCGTATCTCGTCCTCCGTCGGCTGCACGATCATCGCCCCGACGTGCTCGGCCAGCGCCTCGCGGCCGCGCGCAGGGTCTCCGCGCAACACGTCGGGCAGCCGGGCGAGGCTCCGCGTGAATCGCGCGGCGAGGTCGGGGAGCAGCTTCTCCACGCTCCCCCGTGCCGTCGCCTTCGCCTGCGTGCGCAGTGATGTCAGCTCGGCCTCTGCGACGCGCAGTCGTTCGGCGAGGCCTGACGAGCCGCGCAGCCCTCCGACCGCAATCGCGTCGATCATGTTCGCCACCTCCCGCTCCAACTGCGCCATGCGCGTCCTCGACGCCGGCTGCTGCTGTGGCCTCGACAGCTCGCGGAGCCGGGCGCGCACGCGCGCGAGCGCCTTCTCCATCACGGCGGGCGAGGACAGCTCGCGCCGTATGCCCTCGATGATCGCGTCCTCCGCCGCATCGCGCCGAAAGCGCACGGTGTTCGCGCACGCCGCCTTGCCCCCGTTCACGTAGGAGGAGCAGGCGTAGGAGGACGCAGAGCCCATCACGTACCGCGCGCCGCACTCGTGGCAACGGATCAGCCCGGACAGCAGGAACTTGGGGCCTGACCCGTCGCGCCCGGTGCGCTTCACGTTGTCCCCGTCCTTGCGCCCGCGCCCCTTGCGGCGCGGCGGGTTGTCGTCACGGGGCAGCGCCTCGTTCACCGCCGCCTGCGCGCGCTGTCGCGCCTTCACCGCGTCCCACAGTGCCTGCGGCACGATGCGCCGCGCTTCGTCCTCGTGCACCACCCACTCCTCGCGCGCGTTCATCACGCACCGACGCTTCGCGCTGTCCTTCGCGCTCCGTATCCATTTGAACTTCCCCCACACCTGCCGCCCGATGTACAGCTCGTTGTTGAGCAACCCGACGCCGCGTGCCGCGTCGCCCGCAATCGCCGAGCCGAGCCACTTCCCATCGCGCCGCCGCTCCGTGCGGTTGTGCTTCGCCCCCGGCGACGCGACGCGCTCGGCGTTGAGCGTGTTGGCGATGGCGCGCGCCGACGCGCCGCCCGCGTACATCGTGAAGATGCGCCGCACCACCTTCGCCTGCTCCTTGTCGATTTCCACGCGCCCGGTGCCGGAGAGGGCGGCGGGGATGTAGCCGTACGCGCGCCCGCCCGACGAGCGCCCCTTTTGCGCATTCCCCTCCTGCGCGCGCCGCGTGCGGTATCCCGCCTCCGCGCGTTCGAGCTCGCCCGCAGCGCCCGAGACGGCGACGATCAGGTCGAAGCCCTTTTGCCGCGAGTCGAGTCCTGACGCCGTGACGATGTGGATGCCGAGGTCATAGAGCTCCTTGATCGCGCGCCACTGCTCCGCCTGCTCGCGCCATAGGCGCTTCAGGTCCTCCGCGATGATCGCGCCGAACTCCCGCCTGCGCGCTGCGGCGAGCAGGCGTTGGTAGTCGGTGCGGCGCGCCGTGCCTCCCGATATCGCCGCGTCGTCAAACCTTGCCACGACCGCGAACCCCTCCCGCTCCGCCGTGCGTTCGCAGACGCGGAATTGGTCGCTGATTGACGACTCGTTCTGTCGCTCCGTTGAGTAACGGGCATAGAGTGCGCACTTCATTTTCTCTTTCTCCTTATCTTTTCCATGCGGCTCGCCGCCGCCTCGTCATCCGTCCGACGCCCGCAGTCTTTGCCCGGGCAGTACAAGCTCGGGCGTCCCTTCCTTGGCACGAGGAAGAAATCGCCGCACGCTTCGCGCTTGCACCTGCGCACCTTCCGCTCCGAGCGTGCGGCTCGGGTGATGGCGTACACGAGCGCTAACGCCGTGTTGGCGGCGATCACACGATGGCCGCCGCCTTCCGGGTGCAGCAGTAAGGTGTCGCGCAGATTCGCCTCCATCTTCTCAAGGGCGCGGGGCTCGGTGATGGCACGGCCTAGTGCCGTCCTGATGTTGTCGCGCTGTTCTTGCGTGATGCCCCACGGCTTCTCGCCCCCGCCCTTCAACACTTGCACCCCGACGAGCTGATTGATCTGCGCGCTGGTCAGGTCTCGACCGTTAGCTAACCGCACGATCAACGCCACGCGCTGCTCGTCAGTGATCGCAGCGCCTGCCGCAGCGAGCCGATCGCCGATCTTGTCCCATGCAATCAGGTCACCCGTGTTGCTCGTCATGACGAACTGGGAGGTCATGTAAGTCCGCCCGCGGCTCTGTTCGGAAAAGTCGCTCGCGTCGCGCTCTTTAATCGAACGCTCGGTGCGGGGTTGGGGCTTGCGTGTCACGTTCGGAATTGTAACACACATATACGAACGTCCGCATATTAGCATGAAACGACGGTGAATGCCGGTTGTTGTTGGCGTTCGAAAAAAGCGCCGTT
>CADEFJ010000106.1:0-1970 GCA_902826575.1 uncultured Pseudomonadota bacterium
GATTTCTCAGGATCAGAAGATCGGAATTGTGACCTTGGCCAGTACGTGGAAGGACCGGGGAACGGCTGCAGCCTGGGCCAATACACTTGCAACTCGACTGAACGAAGACATGCGTAGTCGAGCCATTGCCGATTCGATCGCAACCAATCGGCAGCTTCAGGAACAGCTGGACAAGACCTCTGTCGTGGAGCTCCAGCAAGCAATATATCGATTGATGGAGATGCAGATAAAGCGGGAAGTTCTGGCGCGATCGAGGTCGGACTATGCTTTCGCGGTTGTCGATCCAGCGGTTGTCTCGGATGCAGACCGCTTCGTTTCACCGAAGCGCGCGCTAATCCTGCTGTCCGCACTGATTATAGGGCTTGCCTGTGCCGTGATCTTCGTAATTCTCCGCGAGGGTCGGGGTCGTGGGAGCCCGGCGCAGCACTTCTAGAATGACGTGGTGAGCACCACGCGCGGCAAGGCCGCCCCGCTTCTACACGCGCTCAGTCTCTCGCTGGTGCTGCAATGCGTTGGCCTGGGGTTGCTCACGTTGGCGCAATTGCTCATCGCACGCCTGCTCGGGGCAGGCGGGTTTGGCGTCTTCAGTTACGCAACAGCCTGCGCGACCGCAGCGATCACATTCGGAAAGTTCGGCACGGATACGCTGATGTACCGCCGCGGCGGGCAATATTTTGCGAATCAGGAATGGGGGCGATTTCTAAGCCTGTTCTATCGGTCGCGCGTGTTGTTATTGCGCGCTTCGCTGGCGGGATGCCTGGGCCTGGGTGTGTTCGCGTGGTTCATTTATCTGCGTAAGGGCGATGCGATCCTGGCTGCGGCAATCGTCGTAGCCGCCTTGGGCGTACCGATCGTTGCCTCATCAACGCTGAGGCAGGCGGCATTGATCTCGATCAACGAGACCGCCAAGGGATTGTTGCCGGAGAATCTGGTTCGGACCACTCTGCTGATAGGCGGAGCGCTGGCGCTTGGTGCGGCGGGAATCAGCGCGCCACTCCCGGCGGTCGCACTGAATGTGCTGACCTATTTGGTGGCACTCATGCTGGGGCAGTACTGGCTGGGTCGCAGTGCAATCGGGCGCGCGCAGACAGGCCTCGACTCGAGCGAGCAGTCGCAGTGGGACAGTGCGGCGCGCGGCCTGCTGCTTTTCTCAGGCGCGTATCAGATCGTCGCGCAATTCGACATCCTGTTGCTTGGACTCCTGGTCGACAAGACATCGATCGGACTATATGCGAGTGCAAGGCAGATAGCTTCCCTGGGTATGCTCGCGCTGTTTACTTTTCAGATTGTCGCATCGGCGCGAATCGCATCGGCTTACTCCACCGGAGACCGACCGGCGTTTTCGGGGATCGTGGACGTCGTCGCGCTGTCAGGTGCCGCGTTCACATTTGCGTACGCATTGTTCATCCTGGTTGCCGGTTCCTGGGTGCTCGGGTTGTTCGGGGCCGAATTTGCGGCCGGGCGATCCGTGCTGCTGTGGCTGATTGGTGCGCAGGTCGTCAATGCGATCGCGGGTCCGGCAGGCACAGTGGTCGCGATGCTGGGATTGCATCGAGCTGCCACGTTTGTGTACGTGTTCAGCGCCGCGTTCGGTTCGGCACTGCTCCTGATCCTGGTGCCGGCATTGGGCATCAACGGTGCGGCGATTGCGGTCGTGGCGACAACTGCCCTGTGGGGTATCGCACTCAATGTGCTGCTGTATCGACGCGTCGGCACGACAGTCTGGATAGGAAGGATTCGCGGAAGTGAGAGCCGTGGATAGCGCAGCCGGCACTCCTTGGCACATTGCATTTCTCGCGACCGCGGGTTTCGGCGCGTACTACCTGTTGCTGCGACGGCGCAGATTTGATTTCTGCACGATTGCCTTTCTCGGCGCGTGCTTCTACTTTCTGCCCGGGTTTGTCGGATTTGCCGGATACGCTGAAGGCTTTCTGCTGCGGCCCGTGGCAATTCTTCCCGGCAATTACGCG
>CADEFJ010000106.1:1980-8294 GCA_902826575.1 uncultured Pseudomonadota bacterium
ATTGGTCTGCTGTGCTGCGCTCGTCGATCTAGCCGAACGCGACCACAGCGCGCCATCCGCAATGATCAATGAATCCCTACGCCATATGGGAACAATTGCGACGTCGGCGGGGGTCGCCGGTCTCTTGCTGACCTGGACCACCGTGGGTAGTGCGCTGCTCGACCCCGACAAGTTCGCCCTGCTGGCCTTGCTGAATCGATGGTACCTGCTTTGGACCACGGGAGCAGTGCTCGGCTTGTCCATCACCTTCTTGCGTCGCAGTTGGTTCTTGTTCGCCGTCAATGCGCTGTTGCTGTTGGCGAACCTCTACGTCGGATTTCGCGTGGACCTGGTGATCGCGGTCCTTGCTCTGTGCACCATTGTCATGGCGCGTCGCGGGCCTGTCAGGTTCATAAGTTACTGGCGCACTGGATTGCTGATCGCCGCATTCGGCGTGCTATTGTTCGTATACAAGTACATATTATTTGCGCTCAAGGCACTGGACACGGATCTGTTGATCTCCCAGCTCAGCAACCCGGATGCGTTCAAGCTGATATTCCTTTACTCGGAACCTTTCGTCGCGCAAGGCACGCTGAACGAGGTAATACGGCAAGGCTTTTTTGTTGGAGCGGATCACCTGCAATCGGTGTTTCTCCTGTTCGTACCCTTCGCGAACGAGTTGGGCGCGGAAGTGGTGGGCTTCAACGATCTCTTCCAGCCGACGCTCTTTTCATCCGTGACGGAGTATGGCCTTGGGAGCAATATTTGGGCGGAGATGTGGGCGGTCGGCGGTTGGGCGGCCATTGTGTTGTTCAGCGCCGTATTCGCTGCGGTGCTCGTGTCATCGTCGATCATGGCGCGGCGCCTGGGCCCCGAGGGTACGGCACTGCTCGTGACACTGGCGGTGTACTGGAGCTTTTACATCCATCGAAACGATCTGCTGTATCAACTCACGCTGAGTCGAAGAGTATTGATGGCTTGGGCGCTGTTCGCACTGTGCGCTCTGGCCATCGACAAGTTGCTCAGGCGCGTGAAGTTGATCGTTGATAGGGAATATTCGTCCGTGGAGAGATATGGGTGATTGGCCGGATTTTTCGCAAATTCGTCGAGTGTAATGTCGCGGCGTCCAGGGCATTTGATCGGCTGTTGCCCCAGGACCTGACTCTGGACGGCAACCGCTACTTCATGGACTCCTTCTATGTGCGCTTTCTCGAAAGAGCCTGCACGGTGTTCGATATCGGTGGTGGCAGACATCCTGCGATTGCGCCGGCACAGAAGCGGCAGTTCGAACTCTCGGTAACCGGAGTCGATATCAGCGCCGAGGAGTTGGCTGGGGCGCCCGAGGGTGCCTACGACGAAGTCGTCTGCGCGGATATCACGACTTACCGTGGGGATGCGAGTGCGGACCTTGTTCTGTGCCAATCGCTGCTGGAGCATGTGCCGTCGACAGACGGCGCGTTCAGGGCAATGGCATCGATCCTGAAGCCCGGCGGGACAGCCCTGCTTTTTTGTCCGTCGAGGAATGCCGTGTTTGCGCGCCTCAATCTGTTGCTTCCAGAGAGGGTGAAGCGCGCGATACTTTTTGCCGTGTTTCCGGCCGCGCGCGGCTCCCAGGGTTTCAGGAGTTACTACGACCACTGCACCCCTCTTGATTTCGAGCGGCTGGCGGCGGCACACGGTTTCGAAGTCCGGGAGCGACATCTTTTCTACAGTAGCTCGTACTTCTCTTTTCTGTTGCCCCTGCACGTGGCTTGGCGAGCATGGATCATGCTTTATCGCGCGGTGTCTCCAGTTCAGTCAGCCGAGACTTTCGTGTACGCCCTGCGGCGTACCGACCCGTTGCCGCCGGGAGCCTAGCAAGTGTGCGGGATAGCGGGCGTGTTCGGTGGGGCGACAGGCGTCGATATCAGTGCGACGGCGGGGGCTATGGCGGACGCCATCGCCCACCGCGGCCCCGACGATCGAGGAGTCTGGTGCGATGCGCAGGCCAGGGTAGCGCTCGCACATCGACGCCTGTCCGTTATCGATCTTTCTCCGGCTGGGCACCAGCCCATGCCGTCCCACAGTGGTCGATACGTCATCGTATTCAACGGCGAGATCTATAACCATCTGGAAATGCGGCGCGAGCTCGATTCGTTCGGTGGCCGCGAGTGGCGGGGTCATTCCGATACCGAGACATTCCTGGCCGCCTGTGATCAATTCGGCGTGCGTGGCGCATTGCGGCGCAGCGTCGGCATGTTTGCGTTTGCGCTGTGGGACTGCGTAGACCATACGCTGTATCTGGCCAGGGACAGGGTCGGCGAGAAGCCGCTTTACTGGGGTCGGACAAAAGGCGGAGCGATAGCCTTCGGATCGGAACTCAAGGCCATCGTGAGGGCTCCAGGAGTCGATCGGGAAATCGACCGCGACGCCCTTGCATTGTACATGCGACACAACTATGTCCCGGCGCCGCACAGCATCTACAAGGGTGTGCGCAAGCTGGGAGCCGGCGAGCTGCTGTGTGTGAGTGGCGATTACCCGACCGCGCACGCGGAAAAGTACTGGAGTGCCCATGAAGTAGTAATGCGCGCCCTGGGTGAGCCTTTCATGGGAGATGAAGTCGAAGCAACGGATGAGCTGGAGCGGCTCCTTCTGCGTTCAGTGGGGCAGCAAATGGTCTCGGACGTGCCGCTCGGAGCATTTTTGTCCGGCGGCATTGATTCGACGACGGTTGTGGCATTGATGCAGGCGCAGAGCGCACGCCCGATCAAGACTTTCACGATCGGATTCAATGAAGAGGGCTACAACGAGGCGGTTCACGCAAAATCGGTGGCGGGGTATCTCGGCACTGACCACACTGAGCTGTACGTGAACCCGGCGCAGGCGCAAGCGGTGATTCCGCGGCTGCCGACAATCTATGACGAGCCGTTCGCAGATTCGTCCCAGATCCCCACACTGCTCGTCAGTGAGCTGGCGAGGAAGCACGTCACCGTGAGTCTGTCGGGTGACGGAGGCGATGAGCTGTTTGGCGGCTACAACCGATATCTGTGGACGCGATCCCTGATACGGCGCCTGGGCTGGTGTCCACGCGCGATTCGCGCGCTGATGGGCCACGCCATGCAATCAGTGGCGGTCGGAAACTGGGACCGGGTGGCGCAGGTGCTTTACCCGATCACGCCTGCGCGGCTGCGATACGCGCAGCCCGGTGACAAGATCCACAAGTTGGCCGAGGTGCTGCGGCTTGGTAGTGGCCACGAGATCTATATGCGATTCCTTTCTCACTGGGATGAGCCGCAACGGCTTGTACGCGGCACATCCGATCCTCTTCCATCGCTGATGGGACAGACGACGCGGCTGCACTCGAACATCGAAAACGAGATGATGTATTTCGATCTCGTCAACTACCTGCCTGACGACATTCTGGTGAAGGTCGATCGGGCGGCCATGAGCGTCTCGCTGGAATCACGGGTGCCGTTCCTGGACCATCGAATAATCGAATTCGCGTGGCGTGTGCCGCTGCAGATGAAAATTCGCGGTGGCCAGGGAAAGTGGCTCCTGCGTGAAGTCCTGCATCGGCACGTCCCCCGCGCGCTCACTGACCGACCCAAAGTCGGCTTTGGTGTTCCGATCGACTCGTGGTTGCGTGGACCATTGCGCGACTGGGCCGAAGCACTGCTGGATCCACAACGAATGGATCGTGACGGGTTTCTTCTCTCCGGCGACGTGACCAAGGCCTGGAGCGAGCATGTTTCGGGCCACAGGAACAACGCATACCTGCTGTGGGACGTGCTGATGTTCCAGGCATGGCTGGAGAACCAATGAGTGCTCCGAAGCTGCTCATGCTGGTGACGGAGGACTGGTACTTCGTGTCACATCGGTTGTCACTTGCACGCTCGGCGATGCTTGCCGGATACGACGTGACTGTGGTCACCGGAGTGGGCGACATGGGCGCGCGAATCAGTGAGGCTGGCGTGCGCCTCATTCCCTTTCGCTTCGATCGGCGCGGCGTGAACGCCCTGCGCGAACTGGCTACAGTAGCTCGCCTGGTGCGACTCTTGCGACGGGAGCGCCCTGAAATCGTCCACAACGTTTCGCTGAAGCCGGTGGTACTTGGAGGACTGGCATGCCGGCTGGCCGGCATAAAGCGAGTCGTAAGTGCCATAACTGGAATGGGATTCCTGTTCACTGAACAGCAGCGTGCGCCCGCGGTGTCGAGATTGGTGCGCGGGATGCTTGCGAGAATCGGCCGTCGTGGAAGGGTGGTCGTACAGAATTGCGATGATGCACGTCTGCTGGTGTCGAGTGGCGTTCCAGAAGAACGCATCAAGTTGATTCCAGGTGTGGGAGTCGACCTGGATGCCTTCAGGCGAATGCCGGAACCCGATGGCGTGCCGATCGCGGCGCTGCCGGCGCGCATGTTGAGGGACAAGGGAGTGTTTGAGTTCGTCGAAGCGGCGCGCATTCTGCGGGGACGCCACGTGCCAGTTCGCTGTGTGCTTGTGGGCGCGCCAGACGACGGCAATCCAACGTCCATCCCGACCGATACGCTGAATGAGTGGGTGGCCGAAGGTGCGGTGGAGTGGTGGGGGCACAGCGACGATATGCCGCACACGCTTGGCAACGCCAGCATCGTTTGCCTGCCCTCCTATCGGGAAGGATTTCCGAAGGTGCTGGCCGAAGCGGCATCGTGCGGCCGCGCCATCGTCGCGACCGATGTCCCGGGGTGTCGGGAAATCGTCCGCCATCGGGAAAATGGACTGCTCGTGCCGGCGCGGGACGGCGCGCAGTTGGCGCTGGCGATCGAGGAACTGGCGTGCGACAGGTCATTGCGGACGAAGATGGGCGACGCAGGTCGACGACTGGCAGAGCAGGAGTTCTCCGACGCTGCGGCAACCCAAAGGACGCTGGACATATACGCGGAGTTACTGCGCAGTGGGGGCGCATGAACGGGGCAAGACGAGTCTTTCTGGTAGTAAGTTCGATGCAAGGTGGTGGTGCAGAGCGGGTTGCGGCGACGCTTGCAAACTGCTGGGCGGGCGAGGGCTGGGAGGTCACGCTTGTCGTAACGTTCTCGGGCCGCGGGAAGTGCCTCTACACACTTGACCCACGCGTTTCGCAGTTGTACCTCGCTGACCTTGTTCGCGATCGCCTGTCGGGTTGGCGCTCCAAGATCGGCAGACTGGCACGGTTGAGGCGATTGATCGCAAGAGGGCGCCCCGACGTTGTGGTTTCGTTTCTGCCTCATGTCAATGTGGCAGCTATTGTTGCTGCGTTCGGTACTGGAACGCCGGTGGTAGTCTCGGAACGCACCAATCCGGCGCTCGACGTGGATGCAACGCGGCTGCAGCGTCTCATGAGACGCGCCTTCTATCGCTTTGCAGATGCAGTGGTCATTCAGACCCGATCTGTTGAGGGCGCCGTACGTGCAAGCGCGCCAGGGGCGTCCCGCTTTGTGGTCATTCCCAATCCTGTTCCGCCCGATCTTCCGATGGATCGGCAGGTAGGGTCTGGCGCGGGACGGCATCGACTGCTCGCCTGTGGAAGGCTCGTACCAGAGAAGCAGTTTCGGGAATTGATTGACGTCTTTGCGCGAATATCACAGGAGCGCGCCGACTGGGACCTGTGGATCTGGGGCGATGGGCCGGAGGAAGCGGAATTGCGACGAAAGGTCGAGTCGCTGGGTCTGTCGGGACGAGTCTTCATTCAGGGGCGCACCGATAATATCTGGGGTGAAATGCTGCGCGCCGATATCTATGTGCTCGTGTCCGCTCTCGAGGGATTCCCGAATTCCCTGCTCGAGGCCATGGCGCTTGGTGTGCCATCTGTGGCCTTCGATTGCGATTTTGGCCCCCGTGAGATAACCGATGAAGGCAAGGACGCGATGCTGGTGCCTGCCAATGACTGGCCGGCACTGGAGAACGTGCTGCGTGAATTGATCGACAGCCCGGCAATTCGCTCCGCTATCGGCAAGAAGGGCGCAGCGGCCGTTCGCGAGAGGTTCTCGTTGGATCAGGTGCTACAGCGTTGGGAAACTCTGTTCGATGTGATGACCAGCCTGCGCGAGGCTCGCTGAGCGCCCATGAAACCGGCATTCATCATTACGGGGTTGGGGCTCGGCGGCGCCGAATCCGTGCTGTATCGACTCCTTGAATGTGGTTCATTGGCGCAGGATGCGGTTGTAATTTCCCTGGGTAGCGGTGACGTCTTTGCGCCCCGGCTTCGCGAACTGGGTGTCACCGTATACGAACTTGGGATGAGCAGAGGTCGTCCTGACCTGTTTGCGCCATTCAAGATTGCCCAAATTCTGCGGGACAACCAAGTCGATGTTGTCTCGACCTGGATGTATCACGCTGACC
>CADEFJ010000107.1 GCA_902826575.1 uncultured Pseudomonadota bacterium
TCTGATCCAGCGACCCGCGCCGGTTGCGATGCGCCGACCTCGAGGCCGGTGGCCTCGCTGTCGTCGGCGACCAGCGTGCCGATGCCGCGCGCGGCCAGATGGGCGACGGCGACTGCAGCGCTTTCCGCAACGCGGGGGTCGGAGAAGCGCCCGACGAGGGCGTAGGTCTTGTGGGCTCTGGGCATGCATCACCGGGCCATGGCAATGCGATCCTTTTTAACATGCGCGCCCGGGCCGGCCAACGAGTCGTATGGCGACCGATTGCACGGTTTCCCAATCTCCGTTAGCGTGGATCGACATGTCGAGCGATTTCCGTGACGAGGCCCTGGGCGAGCGTGCGCAGCAGCTGCTGCGGGTGCTGGTCGAGAGCTATATCCGGGATGGCCAGCCGGTCGGGTCGCGAACCCTGTCGCGGGAATCCGGCCTGGCGCTCAGTTCGGCGACGATCCGCAATGTGATGGCGGATCTCGAAGCGCTCGGTTTCGTCTCCTCGCCACACACCTCGGCGGGCCGCATTCCGACCGACAAGGGCTATCGGTTCTTCGTCGACACGTTGCTCAAGGTGCAGCCGCTCGATTCGGCCGACGTGGCCGAGATCAAGCGCGAACTGTCGGCCGGTGTCGATGACCCGAAGGCACTGGTGGGAGCGGCTTCGCGCCTGCTGTCGAGCGTCACGCACCTGGCGGGTGTCGTCACCCTGCCGCGTGCGGCCGTCCAGGCGGTCTCGCAGGTGGAGTTCGTCGGCCTTTCGGAGAATCGCATCCTCGTGATCCTGGTGTTCAATGACCGCGAGGTGCAGAACCGGATCATCAAGGTGGACCGTCACTTCGGGCCCGACGAACTGAAGCGCGCGGCGAACTACCTCACCGAGCAGTTTCGCGGCCGCACGCTGAACCAGGGTCGGCAGGAGATCCTGCGCCAGCTGAAGGAAACCCGCGAGCGCCTGCATGAGGTCATGGGCAGCGCCATCGCGGTCGCCCAGCAGGTCATCACCCCGGAGGACGCGAAGCTCGAGTACGTGATCGCGGGCGAGACGAACCTGATGGGCGTCGCCGAGCTCTCGAGCGTCGAGCGGCTGCGCCGGCTGTTCGAGGCGTTCAACGAAAAGCGCGATTTCCTGCACCTGCTCGACCAGAGCCTGCGCGCCGAGGGCGTGCAGATCTTCATCGGGCACGAGTCGGGCTTCCAGATCCTCGACGATTACAGTGTCGTCACGGCGCCTTACTCGGCGGACAACGAAGTGGTCGGCGTGCTGGGGGTCATCGGACCCACGCGCATGGCCTATGAGCGGGTGATCCCGATCGTGGATCTCACCGCCAAGCTGCTCGGCGCGGCCTTGAATTCACGCCGCTGAGCCCCATATTCGGGGCAAATCCCTAACTCTTTGATTCGAGGGGCTTATTGATGGTCGATGCGGACACCGGCACGCCGGAAGCGGCTATGCCAGCGCCAGAGGCTGGGCACGAGCAGCAAGACCTCGTCGCTAGGCTGGCGCAGGCCGAGGCGGCTGCGAAGCAGGCCCAGGAGCAGTACCTGCGCTGCCTTGCCGAAATGGACAACGTGCGCAAGCGCGCCCAGCGCGACATCGAGGCGGCCAACCGCTATGGCCTCGAGCGTTTTGCGCAGGAGCTGCTGCCCGTCAAGGAGGGCCTGGATCTCGCGGTCGAGAACGCCGACAAGGCCGATCGCGACAGTCTCGCGGCTGGCCAGGCGGCGACCCGCCAACTGCTGGCCAAGGCCTTCGAGCGCATGGGCATCGTCGAGCTCGATCCGCTCGGCGAGCCGTTCGACCCGGAAAAGCACGAGGCGATGCTGGTGCAGCCGTCGGCAAGCGTCGAACCCGATTCGGTGCTCACCGTCGTGCAGCGCGGCTACGCACTCAACGGCCGCCTGCTGCGCCCGGCGCGCGTAATAGTTGCCAAAGCGCTTGAATAGGCAGGGAGACAGCCCCATTTCGGGTTGCATGGTTTCAGTCAACGAGCTGCGGAGAGACTCATGGGCAAGGTAATCGGCATCGACCTCGGCACGACCAACTCGTGCGTTGCGGTCATGGAAGGCGGCAAGTCGCGTGTCATCGAGAACAGCGAGGGCGATCGCACGACCCCCTCGATCGTCGCATTCACCAAGGACGACGAGGTGCTCGTCGGCCAGTCGGCCAAGCGCCAGGCGGTCACGAATCCGCACAACACGCTGTTTGCCGTCAAGCGCCTGATCGGCCGCAAGTTCGACGATGCCGTCGTGCAGAAGGACGTCGACATGGTCCCGTACCGCATCGTCAAGGCCGACAACGGCGACGCGTGGGTGGACGTCAACGGCAAGAAGATGGCACCGCCCGAAGTCTCGGCGCGCGTGCTGATGAAGATGAAGAAGACGGCCGAGGACTACCTCGGCGAGGAAGTCACCGAGGCGGTCATCACCGTGCCGGCCTATTTCAATGACTCGCAGCGCCAGGCGACCAAGGACGCCGGCCGCATCGCGGGTTTGACAGTAAAGAGAATCATCAACGAGCCGACCGCGGCCGCGCTGGCCTACGGCCTCGACAAGGACGGCGGCGACCGCAAGATCGCCGTGTACGACCTGGGCGGAGGCACTTTCGACGTGTCGATCATCGAGATCGCCGCGGTCGACGGCGAGCGCCAGTTCGAAGTGCTTTCGACCAACGGCGACACCTTCCTCGGCGGCGAGGACTTCGATCTCAAGATCATCCATTTCCTCGCGGACGAGTTCCTGAAGGAGTCCGGCGTCGACGTGCGCAAGGACCCGCTCGCGATGCAGCGGCTGAAGGAAGCGGCCGAGAAGGCCAAGATCGAGCTGTCGTCGAGCCAGCAGACCGACATCAACCTGCCGTACATCACCGCGGATGCGTCGGGGCCGAAGCACCTGAACATCAAGCTCACCCGCGCCAAGCTCGAATCGCTCGTCGAGGATCTCGTCAAGCGCACGATCGAGCCGTGCAAGGTCGCGCTCAAGGATGCGGGCCTGTCGGCCGGCGAGGTGTCCGAAGTGATCCTGGTCGGCGGCCAGACCCGCATGCCGCTCGTGCAGAAATACGTGAAGGACTTCTTCGGCAAGGAGCCGCGCAAGGACGTCAATCCTGACGAGGCGGTCGCCGCCGGCGCCGCGATCCAGGCGGGCGTGCTCGCCGGCGAGGTCAAGGACGTGCTGCTGCTCGACGTCACGCCGCTGTCGCTCGGTATCGAGACGCTGGGCGGCGTGATGACCAAGCTGATCGAGAAGAACACCACGATTCCGACCAAGACCTCGCAGGTGTTCTCGACCGCCGACGACAACCAGACTGCGGTGACGATCCATGTGCTGCAGGGTGAGCGCGACCGCGCCGGCGACAACAAGTCGCTCGGCAAGTTCGACCTCTCCGACCTGCCGCCGGCGCCGCGCGGCATGCCGCAGGTCGAGGTCACCTTCGACATCGACGCGAACGGCATCCTGCACGTGTCGGCGAAGGACAAGGCCACCGGCAAGGAACAGAAGATCGTCATCAAGGCCTCGAGTGGCCTCACCGAGGACGAGATCAAGCGCATGGTGAACGATGCCGAAGCGCACGCCGAGGAGGACCGCAAGTTCCGCGAACTCGTCGAGGCACGCAATCGCGCCGAGCAGTTGATCCACGCCGTAGAGAAGTCGCTCGCGGACCTCGGCGAGAAGGTCGACGCGGGTGAGCGCGCCAAGGTCGAGTCGGCGCTGTCGGATCTGCGCAGCGCCGTGAAGGGTGACGACCAGGCCGCGATCGCGAAGAAGACGGAAGCGCTGGCGCAGGCCTCCGCGACCGTTGCGCAGCAGGCCTATGCGGGCGCTGAAGGCGCTGCCGGCGCCGCGGGTGCCGCCGGCGACACCGCCGGCGAGGCGCCGAAGGCTGCCGAGGGCGACGTGGTCGATGCGGAGTTCGAAGAGGTGGACGACAAGGGCCGCAAGGCGTCGTAACGGGCAGCAGCCCCTGGCGAGTCTGGCAGCCGCCGCGCGCCGCAGGGGTGCGCGGCGGCTTTGACGTATCAACGGGAAACGAATGTCGAAGCGCGATTACTACCAGGTACTGGGCGTGGCGAAGAACGCCGGCGAGGCCGATATCAAGAAGGCCTACCGCCGGCACGCGATGAAGTTTCATCCGGACCGCAATCCGGGCGACAAGGAAGCCGAAGAGAAATTCAAGGAGGCGAAGGAAGCCTACGAAGTCCTCTCCGACAAGCACAAGCGCGCCACCTACGACCAGCACGGCCATGCCGGCATCGACGCCGCCCGCCAGGGCGGGGGTGCGGGCGGCTTCAATCCGGGCGACGCGTTCGGGGACATCTTCGGTGATGTGTTCGGGGACATTTTCGGCGGCGCTCGCCGTGGTGGCGGTCGTTCGCAGGTGTTTCGGGGCGCCGACCTGCGTTACGAACTCGAGCTCGACCTGCACGACGCCGTGTTCGGCAAGAGTGTCGAGATCGAGATTCCGAAACTCAGCGAGTGCGAGACCTGCCACGGCAGCGGCGCGGCCAAGGGTTCCTCGCCCATCACCTGCGATACCTGCCATGGCAGTGGCCAGGTGCGCATCTCCCAGGGCTTCTTCCAGCTGCAGCAGACCTGCCCGAAATGCCGCGGCAGCGGCAAGATCATCAAGAACCCGTGCGACACCTGCCTTGGGCAGGGCCGCGTGCGGCGCGTGAAGACCCTTTCGGTCAAGGTGCCGGCCGGTGTCGACACCGGGGATCGCATCCGCCTCGGCGGCGAAGGCGAGGCGGGTCGCAACGGCGGGCCGCCGGGCGACCTCTATGTCGAGGTGAGCGTCAGCGACCACCCGATCTTCGAGCGCGACGGCGCGCACCTCAGTTGCGAAGTGCCGGTCAGCTTTTCGGTTGCGGCGCTCGGCGGCGCAGTCGATGTGCCGACACTCGAAGGACATGTGTCGCTGAAGGTTCCCGCCGAGACGCAGTCCGGTCGCGTCTTTCGCCTCCGCGACAAAGGCGTGAAGCCGGTGCGCGGCGGCGCCCGGGGCGATCTGTTCTGCCGCGTCGTGGTGGAAACGCCAGTGAACCTCACCGCGGAACAGCGCGAGCTCGTCGCGAAGCTCGATGAGTCACTGCGAAAGGGCGGCAGCCGCCACGCACCGCGCGAGAAGTCGTTCTTCGACGGTGTGAAGCGTTTCTTCACGGGGGAGGCATGATCCGCGTGGCGATCCTCGGCGGTGCCGGGCGCATGGGCCGCGCGCTGGTTGCCTGCGCCGCGGGACTCGACGTCGCGGTGACCGCGGTCGTGGCTTCCGCGCACAGCGCCGCACTCGGGCAGGACGCCGGCGAGATGGCCGGCGTGCGCCGCCTCGGCGTTGCGGTCAGCTCGGATCTCACCGCCGCGCTGCGCGGCGCGCAGGTCGTCGTTGATTTCTCGAGTCCGCTCGCGACACGCAATCACCTCGAGCAATGTGCGCTCGCGCGCGTGCCGCTGTTGCTCGGCACCACCGGCTTGCCCGATGGCATCGATGCGGATTTCGCCCGTGCGGCCGAGCGTATGCCGCTGCTCGTTGCGGCGAACACGAGTCTCGGCATCACGCTGCTGCTCGACCTCGTGCAGCGCGCCGCGCGCGCATTGCCCGGGGAGTTCGACGTCGCGATATGCGAGGCGCATCACCGTGCCAAGCGTGATGCGCCGTCCGGGACCGCGCTCGCGCTTGGCGACGCTGTCGCAGCAGTGCGCGCGGGTGACGTCGGCTATGCCGTCGTGCGAGGAGGCGACATCGTCGGGGAGCACGACGTGCAGTTCATCGGGGCCGGGGAACGCCTGACCCTCGGCCACCGGGCAACCGACCGGGCGATTTTTGCCCGGGGGGCCCTCCAGGCGGCGGTGTGGCTGGCAGGGCAGGCGCCAGGTCGCTACACGATGTCCGATGTTCTTGGAATTAAATCAAACGCTTAGGTGGTAATTCAAATGGCGGCATGAGCTTCGGTGGAGAACTCGACCGGCCCTATTCGCATGGACACTCCGGGCAGCGGACCTTAAACTTTGGGCGTAATCCGATTGTCGGGTTAGTCCGTGCAAGGCGGGAGGATGTTCGCAAGAACTCCTCCCGCTTTGTACATATGCCTCCGGCGATTTCACGACGGGCGCCGTAACGAAAGTCAGGGGACAGATTTGGTGAGCGTACCCGCAGTACTGGCACTGGCGGATGGAACCCTCTTCCGCGGCCAGTCGATCGGAGCCAAGGGCAACACCACCGGCGAAGTCGTTTTCAATACCGCCATGACGGGTTACCAGGAGATCCTCACCGACCCGTCGTACTCCCGTCAGATCGTCACTTTTACCTATCCCCACATCGGCAATACGGGCACCACGCCGGAAGATCTCGAGGCGCAGATCGTGCATGCCTCGGGTCTCGTGATCCGCGACCTGCCGCTGCTCGCGGCGAACTGGCGCTCGGTGACCCCGCTCGGTGAATTCCTCGAGCGCGCGAAGACAGTCGCGATCGCCGGCATCGACACCCGCCGCCTGACCCGCATCCTGCGCGAGCGCGGCGCGCAGGCCGGTTGCATCATGACCGGCGAGAAGATCGACCCGGCCGCCGCAGTGCGCGCGGCGGGCAAGTTCCCGGGCCTGAAAGGCATGGATCTCGCCAAGGTGGTCAGCGTGCGGCGGCCGTACCAGTGGAACGAGGGCTCGCCGTGGGGCAACGGCGATCAGCACCGCACACTGCGCGCGCACCAGCGCCTGCATGTCGTCGCCTACGACTTCGGTGTGAAGCGCAACATCCTGCGGATGCTCGCCGACCACGGCTGCCGCATGACCGTAGTGCCTGCGCAGACCAGTGCCGAGGAGGCGCTCGCGCTGCAGCCCGACGGCATCTTCCTGTCGAATGGCCCGGGTGATCCGGAACCCTGCAGTTACGCGATCGAGGCCATTCGCGAGTTCCTGCAGACGGATCTGCCGATGTTCGGCATCTGTCTCGGGCACCAGCTGCTCGGCCTCGCCTGCGGCGCCAGCACGATCAAGATGAAATTCGGTCATCGCGGTGCGAACCATCCGGTGCAGCACCTCGAGAGCGGCCGCGTGATGATCACCAGCCAGAACCACGGCTTCGCGGTCGACGAGGCCACGTTGCCACCGCACGTCAAGGCGACGCATCGCTCGCTGTTCGACGGCACCCTGCAGGGGCTCGCGTGGATCGACCGGCCCGTATTCGGCTTCCAGGGGCACCCGGAAGCGAGTCCGGGTCCGCACGACATGCGCGGTCTGTTCGAATCGTTTTCCCAGTTGATGGTGCGCCGGCTGCAGAACCAGCTGCGCCAGCGCGCTTCCTGACCCCATGCCCAAGCGTACCGACATCCAGAGCATCCTGATCATAGGCGCCGGGCCGATCGTCATCGGCCAGGCTTGCGAATTCGACTACTCCGGCGCACAGGCCTGCAAGGCGCTGCGCGAGGAGGGTTATCGCGTCATCCTCGTCAATTCCAATCCCGCGACGATCATGACCGACCCGGGAATGGCCGATGCGACCTACATCGAGCCGATCAACTGGCGCACGATCGCGCGCATCATCGCCAGGGAACGCCCCGACGCGCTGTTGCCGACGATGGGTGGACAGACCGCGCTCAATACCGCGCTCGACCTCGACCGCGAGGGCGTGCTCGAGGAGTACGGCGTCGAGCTGATCGCCGCTTCGCGCGCCGCGATCGACATGGCCGAGGACCGCGAGCGCTTCAGGAATGCGATGCGCGAGATCGGCCTCGAGTCGCCACGTTCGCACATCGCCAAGAGCATCGAGGATGCGCTCGCGGTGGTGGCCGAAATCGGCTATCCATGCGTGATCCGCCCCTCGTTCACGCTCGGTGGTTCTGGCGGCGGCATCGCCTACAACCGCGAGGAGCTCGAGGCGATCGTCACGCGCGGCCTCGAGGCTTCGCCGACCAGCGAGGTGCTGATCGAGGAATCGGTCATCGGCTGGAAAGAGTACGAGATGGAGGTGGTGCGTGACCGCAAGGACAACTGCATCATCGTCTGCTCGATCGAGAACTTCGATCCGATGGGCGTGCACACCGGCGATTCGATCACGGTGGCGCCGGCGCAGAC
>CADEFJ010000108.1 GCA_902826575.1 uncultured Pseudomonadota bacterium
CCGAGCTTTCGCGACGCGGACGGTCGCCGCGGCCGCCACGATCGCCGCCACGGCCCACAGGTGCTCCTGGCGCAGCAACAGCGCCATGGTCTCCCCGGAGAATGCCGAGAATGTCGTCAGGCCTCCGAGGAAGCCTGTCGTGATGAACAGGCGCAGTTCGGGCGACACCTCCGGCATGCGCATCAGCCACGCCATCACGAGGCCCATGAGGAATCCGCCGATCAGGTTCGCCGCGAGCGTGCCGAGCGGCAGCAACCGCAGCAGAGGGTTCAGCGCGATGCCGAGGGCATGGCGACCCCAGGCGCCGAGACAGGCGCCCGCGCCGACTGCGAGCCAGTTCATGGCGCGAGCTTAGCGGAATCGCGGGTGCGATATCTTCGGCTTGCAGCAGGCCGCCGCGATGCTAGAATCCCGCGCCTTCCGGATCGTGTGGGGCGGTAGCTCAGCTGGGAGAGCGCGTCGTTCGCAATGACGAGGTCGCGGGTTCGATCCCCGCTCGCTCCACCACTACTTGATCCCGGCCCCTGTTGCCCGCCTAGGGTACCCGCTGATGTTGCCGGCGTTCGCGCGTCGCATTGAGCGTTCCGCCATCGCGCGGGCGCACCTGTGGCTGCGCCTGCTGGCGCTCCGGCCGTGACTGCTGCGGCTGCGGCCGTGGCTGCGCCTGCGGTCGAGCCTGCTGCTGCGGGGGCCGCGACTGCATCTGCGGCGGCTGTTGTGGCCGCGGCTGAACGCGTGGCTGCGCCTGCTGCGGGCGGTCCTGCTGTGACGATTGCGGGCGGACCTGTCGCGGTCGATCTCCCACCGAGGGCTGCGCAGGCCGCCATTCATTGCGCCCTTCCAGTGTCTGCCACTGGTTGCCGCGCCAGCGGTACACATTGCTGTCACCGTCGGTGTAGACGTCATTCGGTCGATTCGAGGGACGCGGCGTCGGGCGCACGTTGCCCCCGTCCTGGGCGGGCCGATTGGCCTGTGACCCGGGCGACGGCCGCAGGATCGGCTGATCGGGGCGCCGCGCGGGGGCGGGCCGCTGCGTCTCGCCAGGCCGCTGCACGTCATTCGGGCGTCGCGCCTCATCGGGCCGGCGCGTGATCTGGGGTCGCTGCGCGCTGTTCGGGCGCGTGGCCTGTCCCGGACGCAATACCTGTTCCGGGCGATTCGCGCTGCCGCTCCATGCGCGGTTCGACGGCCGCTGCGCGCCAAGTCGCGCATTCTCGGGGCGGGCATAGAGGTTGCTGGACCAGCGGCGCGCCTGCTGCGCGTTGCCGCCAATGCCACCGCCTGCGCTCATCACTGGGCGCGCGTCCGGGCGGTACTCGCGACGATGATCGCGATCGTAGTAAGGGCGATTCGGCCGCGCGCGCGGTGGGCGGTAGCCGGCGGGGCCGAACCAGCCGCCGCCGTGCACGCCGTTCCAGTAACCGTTCCAGTAGCCGTGGTTGTAGCCGTTCCAGTACGTGCGCTGGTAACCGGGTCGATAGCCCTGGTACCAGCGGCCCCAGCCATCGCCCCAGTTCCACGACAGGCCCAGCCAGCCGGCGTTCCAGCTCATGCCGTAGTTCCAGCCGCCCCAGCTCGAGTAGTGCACGCTGAAGCCCCAGGTCCACGGGCGCGGGTAGTAGTAGCTCGGGCCATACCACGGCCGGTAGCGGTAGCCGGTGCCGTAGACGATGGTCCCGCCATACGGGAAGGCCCAGAGGTAGCCCGGCGTGTAGCCGACATAGACCACGTCCGGCCGCACGTCGTAGATGTACACGTAGCGCGTGTTGTAGACGGGACTGCTTGCGGGCACCGACTCGAGGCCCACCGGGCGCGTCTCGGAAACCTGCCAGGGCCCGTACGGCGAGTCACCGATGAACCACACGCCCTGTTCGACGGCGTAGTAGCGGCCGTCGGCGAGGATCACCTGCGACGCAGTGTTCACGGCGTAGTGCAGCTTGGTGTTCGGGATCGGCTCGAAGCGCGCATCGCCGTCGTAGGTCGCCTCGAATTCCGCCTCGTTCCGATCGACCGCGGCAACCTGCGGAATGACCGCGTCCATGACGGCGTCCTTCGCCTGCTCGGTGCCCGCGACATGCGCGAGTGCGGCGCCTTGCGGCGAGCCGGCGGGAATCCGCGCGAAACTGGCCGGGAGGCGGTCGGCTTCGACGAAGCTCCAGCTGCCCGTCAGCGAGCTGGCACGGTACCAGCGCCCCGACACCACGATGTACCAGGATTGCTCCGGTACATCGAAGAACAGGTCGCTGTCGGTGTTCGACACGCTCAGCAATTCGCTGCCGACGAGCGGCTGCAGTGCGGGTTTGCCGTCGGTCGAGATCAGTTCGGTCGGTTCGGTTGCGACGATGATGCGCGCGCGGCGCAGCTGCTCGGCGGACAGCTCCGGCGCCTGCGCGGAGTCGTCCGCGCTGTCCGCGTCGGAAAAGAGCTTCACGACCTTCGCCGGCGGGTTCGCGACCGGTGACCAGCGCCCCTTCAGAATATCGGTGGTCGAGAACCACACACTGCTGCCGTAGAAGTAATAGCGCTTGGCGGCGCGGTCATAGGCGATCGGAAAGGGCGTGTTGACCACGCGGTCGAGGCCCGTGTCGCCGACCGCTCGCAGTCGCGGCTCGCCGTCGAGCGACACGAGGATCGCGGGTTCGTCGACGTAGATGAACCTGGGCGGCGTGTTGCGCAGGCCGTCGGTCGATGCCTGCGTTTCGAGGTTCGCGCGGATCGCATCGAGCGACAGGTCGAGATTCCAGCGCGGTATCTCGCGCTCGAGCACGGCGGCGAGTTCGCGCGCCTCCTCGCTGTCCTCGCGCATGCCCGGGAAGCGCACGCGATCGACCGTGATGTCGACGATGCGCGCCGTGTCGCTGTCGCGGTCGATGTCGAGGGTGGCCGTCGTTTCGATGGCGCCGAACACCGGCGTCGTCGTGTCGGCCTTCTGGACCGAGACCGCGCTGCGAGACAGCAGGGTTCCGCCATCGAGCGTGTCGAACTGCGGTTCATAGACGATGAAGGTCGTGCCGCCGCTCGTGACCTCGCGAGGCCAGTCTGCCGTCGCCGCCGCAGCGGTGCCTGCCAGCAGCGGCGCCACGGCGAGGACGAGGAGGGCGGCAAGCGTATTTCGGATCATGGCCCCGATGCTACTCCGCCCAGCTTGAACGCTCCCTGAACGGGTCGACAGGTAGCTGCCGGCCACGCGGGCGGTGGCCGCTGGTAAACTGTGCCTTTCGTGCCCCCGTAGCTCAGTGGATAGAGCGACCGCCTCCTAAGCGGTAGGTCGTCGGTTCAACTCCGGCCGGGGGCGCCATTGCCCCCGGAGCTGATATGGCCGGCCTTTCTGCCTTTCCGATCACGAAGAAGTGGCCGCCGCGCGATCCGGCGATCCTGCAGCTCTATTCACTGGCGACTCCGAATGGGGTCAAGGCCTCGATCATGCTCGAGGAAACCGGGCTGCCCTACGAGGTGCACAAGGTCAGCTTCGACAAGCACGAGCAGCTGTCGCCGGAATTCATGTCCCTGAATCCATACGGCAGGATTCCCGCCATCCTCGATCCCGACGGACCGGGCGGGCGGCCGCTCGCGCTGTTCGAATCGGGCGCGATTCTCGTCTACCTTGCGGACAAGACCGGCAAGTTCGTACCGGAGGATCCGGCGCGCCGTTACGAGACACTGCAGTGGATCTTCTTCCAGGTTGGTGGCGTGGGGCCGATGTTCGGCCAGGTCGGTTTCTTCCACAAATTCGACGGCCGCGAGTTCGAGGACAAGCGGCCGCGCGACCGCTATGTGCGTGAGGCGCGGCGCGTGCTCGGCGTGCTGAATGACCGCTACGGCGAGCGTCGCTGGATCATGGGCGACGAATACAGCATCGCCGACATTGCGATCCTGCCCTGGGTCCGCAACCTGATCGGTTTCTATGAGGCGGGCGATCTCGTCGGGATCACGGAATTCCCGCACGTCACGCGCGCGGTCGGCGAATTTGTCGCGCGCCCGGCCGTCGAGCGGGGGCTGCGGATTCCCGACTGACGAGTCGGCCGCGCCGGCGAATCAGCGCGCTTCGGGTGCCGTGATGGTGCGGCACAGGCGCACGAGATCCCGCCGATCGGTGTGATAGACGAGCGGCTGGCCACCGGCCACGACCTGCACGCGATAGCCGGGGGTCAGGACCTGGATCGCGATCTCGCCGCGCGCGCGGCAGCCGAGCGAGCCGTCCGACCAGGTGACGGCTTCCCACGACACGATCTCGACGTCCTGCGGATCGACATCCGCCACCGCGGCCGCGTCGGCTGCGATCAGTTCGAGCAGTCGCGATGGCAATGCCTGCGCCTCGCCGTTCGCGTAAACGCCCGCGGCGCCAGGCGGGGGGCGGTCCGTCACATCCACGTCGGCTGCGGCAGGCGCAGTGGCGCGCGCTTTCGATGCGACGCCGCGCTGTTTGGCTTCTGCCCGCGCAGGTATGTCAGTGGGCACAGGAAGCGTGTCGGGCGCGGGCGGCGCAGTCTTGCGTTCCACGGCAGCCGGGGCTTCGGCAGCGCGTTGCGCCGCCACCGCGGGCGCTTCGACGGATGCCGATCGTCGCGACTCCATTGAATCGCCAGCGGACGCTGGCGCAGCCGCAGGCGCCTCAGCGCGTGACGGCGCTGGTGGCGCGGCGGGCGCGGCGGGCGCGGCGACGTCTTCAGTCAGTGCTTCTTCAGTCATCACCTGCGCGTCGATCGGCGCCTCTCGCGTCAGATCCTCGTGCGGCGACTGTCGCACGAGCAGGATCGCGATGACGCCCACCGATGCCGCTGCCGCGAGTGGCGCATAGCGCGACCACGCCGGGCGGCGCCGCACATCGCGACGCGCGGCCGCGCGAATGGCAGCGTCGATCCGCTCGCCCGGCGTCTCGGTGGATGCCGCGCGCCATTGCCGCTCGATGTCCTGTTCGTTCATTGCAGGTCCCCCAGCGCGCCGCGCAGGCGTGCATAGGCATAGCGCAGTCGGCTCTTGATCGTCTCCTGCGGAGCGCCAGCCAGGCGCGCGATGTCGGCGAGCGCGAGCCCGCCTTCGACATGCAGCAGAAATGCATCGCGCTGCGCCTCGGGCAAGGCCTCCAGCGCGGCGACGATTCGCTGGCCGTGCTGGGAGTTGGCGGCGCCATGCTGCGGATCGTCGCCTTCGGGGCCCGGATGCGCATCCGCATCGAGGGCCTCGAGGCGCTGTGGCGCACGGGATCGCCATTCGTCGATCAGTCGATTGCGCGCCACCGTGTAGAGCCATGTGGCGAAGCGCGCGGTCGGCTGGTAGCTCGTGCGGGCCGCGATCAGTTTCATCCAGACGTCCTGATGCAGTTCCTCGGCGCGCGCACGGTCATTGCACTGGCGCAGCAGGTAGCGGAACACGCCGCCGCGGTGGCGCTCATACAGCGCATCGAACGCGTCGACGTCTCCGGCCTGCCAGGCCAGCATCAGCTTCTCGTCCGCGTGGCTGTCCTGCGTGTCGGGTAGCAGCATGCGCGCCCGAGTATGGTAGGGCGGCGCGGCCGCGGCTAGGGGTCCGGAACGAAACCATACGCGGCCGGAAACGGATCCGGATACGCCCGCGGCGCACGCGCGCGTGGAATGACGCCCATCGCGAGCAGCCGCTCGCGGCTTTCGTAGCGCAGCGTCACGATACTGTCGGGCGTGTGGCTCTCGCGCTCGAATCGGGTCCATTGGGCGGGCGAATGCTCGCGGCGTCCGTGCCCGGTGCCGATCGAGGCTGCCGGCGCCGATGCGCGCGATTCGGCGCTGCGCTGTGGTCTGCCGGTCGCGTCGGTGACTTCCTCCTGCTTCTCGGGTGCAAACTGCACCGCGCGCTCGCGAAATAGCGCGACACCGATGACCCCGATGTTCTCAGGGCGAGCGGTGCGCGCCGCGTAGGACCTCGCGGGATCGACGAACACGAAAGCGGCCGTGCGATCGAGGTCCTTGCGCCAGCCCGCCACGCTGACGGACTCGCCGGGTTCGATCACGTATCCCGACTGTGCGGGCGAGGCCGCCGCGCCGGTGACGGCGTTGATGCCATCGACGCTCACGACGGCAAGCACGCGCACGTCGCTGCGATTGCGGATGCGCACGGCGTACTCGTGGCCGCGCTCGCCCGCGATCCAGCGCTCGCCGGACTTGCGATACTCGGGCAGTACCTCGTGCTGGGTGCGGTCGTAGATCTCGACGTGCGCCACGGGCGCACGTGCGTGCGCCCCGTGCGTCACGGCCGCCATCGCGAGGCAGGCGAAAAGGGTGCTCCTGGTCATGGTCCGATCTCCTCGAAGGACTGTTCCCAGGCTGTAAACGGGGCGGCGCGCGTACGGGGGTTAGAATGCCCGCATGAAAAACCGCGCTCCGTTTGCCCTGCTTGCCGCCGTCGCCACGCTTGCCGCCTGTGCCGATTCCCGCACCGATGCAAAGGTGGCGATCGATCCCGCGCGCCTGACCACGATGGTGCAGACGCTCGCGTCCGATGAGTTCGAAGGCCGGGCGCCGAGCACCGCGGGGGAGGCGAAGACGATTGCCTGGCTGACCGCGCAGTTCCGCGCGCTGGGCCTCGAGCCGGGCGGCCGGGACGGCAACTGGACGCAGCCCGTGCCGCTGCTGCGCACCCAGCTCGGCGCGCCACGCACACTGCGGCTCACCTCCGGTGAACGATCCTTCGCGCTCACGCAGGGCAGCGAGATCTATGTCAACACAGTGCGCGAGGCAGGCGAGATCGATCTCGACGGCGCGCCACTGGTGTTCGTCGGCTACGGCGTCGCGGCGCCGGAGCGCGAGTGGGATGACTTCAAGGACGTCGACCTGCACGGCAAGGTCGCGGTGATGCTGATCAATGATCCGGATTATTCAGCAGCCGCGGACGAGCCCGTTGCCGGCACGTTCGGGGCCCGGCGCATGACCTACTACGGGCGCTGGACTTACAAGTACGAGGAGGCGGCGCGCCGCGGCGCGATCGGCGCGCTGATCGTTCACGATGCCGATGGTGTGGGCTATGGCTGGCCCACCGTCATCGCATCGGCCGGCGAGAGCTACGCGCTTGCGGGGCGCGATCCGGCAGGGGAACTGGCGCTGCGCGGCTGGCTGGAAGGCGCGTTTGCCGTCGAACTGTTTCGCGCATCGAATCTCGATCTTGCGCAGCTGCGCAGGCAGGCGAGGAGCCGTGACTTCAGGCCGGTTGCACTCGATGCCGCACTGACAGCCAACATTCCCGTTGCGATCACCCACGCGGCGAGCCACAACGTGCTCGCCAGACTGCCCGGCAGCAAGTATCCCGACGAAACGATCATGTTCGCGGCGCATTGGGATGCCTACGGAGTGGGTGCGCCGGATGCCGACGGACGAACCGTCAGGACAGGTGCGAACGACGATGCGTTGGGGACTGCCGGCGTGCTGGAGCTCGCACGCGTGTTCGCGGCCGGTCCGCGGCCGCAGCGCACCCTCGTCTTTGCGGCCTGGACGGCGGAGGAGCGCGGCCTGCTGGGTTCACTGGCCTACACGAGCGAACCGGTGTATCCGCTGGCGACGACTGTGGCGAATCTCACGCTCGACATCCTGCAGACCGCGGGACCGGCGCGCGACGTGCTGCTGATCGGCGAAGGGCAGAGCGACCTCGAAGAGGATCTCGCGCGTGCGGCGCGCGCCCAGGGTCGCGTCGTGACGCCCGAAGCGCTGCCGGAACGGGGCCTCTTCTACCGGGCCGACCATTTCCCGCTGGCGCGCGAGGGCGTGCCAGTGCTGCTGCTGATGGCGATGAGCGGCGGCGCGGACCTGATCGAGGGCGGGCGCGCAGCGGGCGATGCGTGGCTGGCCGATTACATGCGCTGCTATCACCAGCCCTGTGACCGGTGGACGCCGGATTGGGACCTTCGCGGTGCCACCCAGGACATCGAGCTCTTCCACATGATCGGCAAAGAGCTGGCGAATTCGCGCCGCTGGCCCGAGTGGCGGGCAGGTTCGGAGTTCAGCGCGATACGGGCGACGAGCGCGGCCGAGCGGCGCTAGC
>CADEFJ010000109.1 GCA_902826575.1 uncultured Pseudomonadota bacterium
CAAAGTGTCCCAACCGCCGGAGTATGCCCACTTCGGGCTGACCGGATTTCGCATGCCACTCGATACATCGGCAAGGGGCGCGTAGTTGAAGCCCTGGTAGACGTTGTGGATATTGGCCTTGCCAACCTCCGCCGCGCCTTCCCACGAACCTGCGTAAGTCACGAGTTCCTGGTTCGTGTAGGAGTTGTTCGTCGTCGTGAAAGCCGTGAATTTGCCGACCTCGATGTTGCCCGGCGCAGTGCGCCGCGGATCCGTCATCACACGTATCTGCAAGTAGAAGTCGTGCCCGTCGTAAAAGCCGTTCTGGTCGTCGGGATGTCCGTACCAGCCGGGGTTCGCGTTCCCCTGCTGTCCCCAATTGAGGAGTTGCGAGCCGCCGTCTGTAGCAACGAGCGACCCGAGCCGCAACGTACCGCCCGCAGCCGGATCGTCCTGACCGCGACCGTTGCTCGCACCCGTGAGCGGCGAAAACGGGCGCCACCAGCAATTGCCGTCCGCAGTGCGCGAATTGCGCGTGAGCTGCATGTAGCCACCGCCGTCAGCGCCGCCTGAAGGAATCCACTCGACGTAGCGCGCGTCGGCGTCGCCCACCGCAAGAGGATCGTTGCCGCCACGGTAACCGCCGGTCCACCGGAAGGCATCGACCTCGGCCTTGGAGTCGAAATTATGGTGCCAGACGACCCCTGCCCCGCCGATTCGGTTAGCCCAGTCCGCGGCTGCAGTCGGTGTGGCGCAGGGCGTGGAGGCGGAGGTGCCGCCGCCCATGCTCACACCCGGGGGCGGGCAGGGCTTGGCCTGGCCGAATCCGATGCCGGGAATCGCGGCGCCCGCCACGCTGGCGGTGGTCACAAGGAAATCTCTACGCTTCATCAATTTGCTCCCGCGCGGACACGCGCGTTCCAAGGCTCGGCAGGAAGTTTCCTCCCTCCCCGGCCATCCATCAAATGCGAACCGGCGCCTAAGTTAGTGAACCAGTCCACAAATTGCACCATGTCGCCAGAAGCACACAGTCCTGCGAAGGCGGATATCATGCCGGCGCGACAATTCCGCCTTGGCAGGCCCCTTGGATGAACCCACTCTCCAGCATCGAATCCGGCTTGATACACGCAGCGGGGGCCCTGCTTTCGCGCCGCGGAACACGTGCTTCACTGCTCGTGTTGATCTACCACCGGGTTCTGCCCTCACCCGATCCGATGCTGCCGAGCGAGCCGGATGCCGCGACGTTCGCGCGGCATATGGACCTGCTGGCGGAGAACTTCACGGTGCTGCCACTGCGCGACGGCGTCGCCCGCCTGCGCCAAGGCAGCCTGCCCGCACGGACGGCCTGCATCACCTTCGACGACGGCTACGCCAACAATTTCACCGTCGCAACGCCAATCCTGCGCGAACGCTCCCTGCCCGCCACGGTGTTCGTCGCGCCCGGCTACCTCGATGGCGGGTGCATGTTCAACGACATGATTTTCGAAGCCTGCCGGACGGCGCCGGAACAGGTCGACCTGGGTCCACTTGGCCTTGGCGAGTTGGCGTTGACTGACGCTGCCGCGCGCATCCGTGCCGCCCAGCATATCGTCGACCAGTGGAAGTATCTGCCGCGCGAGGAGCGGCGCAAGCGCGCGGAACAGCTCGCAGCGCATGTCGGCGCGGCGCCGAATACGGGCCTGATGATGACCGCGCAACAGGTGGCCCAGCTGCCCGCGCTCGGAATCGAGATCGGCGCGCACACATTGACTCATCCGATCTTGTCGCGCCTGCCCGTCGACGAGGCGCGCGACGAGATCGTCGGCAGCCGCCAGCGCCTCGAGGAAATCACCGGCCAGCCGATCTTGAGTTTCGCCTATCCCAATGGCAGGCCGCATCGCGACTATGCGCGCGAGCACGTCGCCATCGTTCGCGAGGCCGGATTCGAACTTGCGGTATCGACGAGCTGGGGCGCGGCGACCGCGCGGTCGGATCCCTTCCAGATTCCCCGCATCGCGCCCTGGGACAAGACTCCTCTGCGTTACGCGGCGCGCATGGTCAACGCGTATCGGGAGCGGGAATTCGTCTGCGTTTAGCAGCCATGAAGGCGAGCACCTGAGCGGCGACCTCGCTCCAGCTGCCGACCGCCAGCGCGCGCGAAATCGCCTCGGCGTCCCAGGCTCGGCCCAGAACGCCCGCGAGCGCGGCCGCCGTTGCGGCGACATCTCCAATGCCGACGATCTGTCCATTGACGCCGTCCTGGACGAAGCGCGGATTGTCTCCCGCCGGCGTCGTCACGACCGGCAGGCCGACGGCCAGCGCCTCGAGCACCGAGTTGCAGCAACCCTCGCGCTCGGTGGCGAGCGCAAACACGTCCGCCGCCTGCAACCAGCGCCCCACGGCGTCAGGCTTCACTGCGCCGACAAAGGTCACCGCATCCTGCAAACCCGTCTCCCGCGCGATCTGCGCGAGGGCTCGCGGGTGGTCGGGTTCATAGGCCGGCCCGCCGATGATGGCGAGGCGCGCGTCCGGCCGCGTCTGGCGCAGCGTCGCGAGTGCGCGGATCAGGACGCCGTGCCCCTTGCCGGCAATCAGGTGCCCGACACTGACGATCAGTGGCGAGCTTGCCGGCAGGCCGAGCTGTGACCGCGCCGCTGCACGATCCCCGGGGCGGAACGACGTGCGATCGACCGCGTTGGGTGCCACGAGGACATGCTCAGGGTCCACGCCCGCCCCGACCGCGAGGTCGCGGAGCGAATAGCTCACGGCGATGCAGCCGCTCGCCTGGCGCAGCGCACGCGCCAGCTGCGGTCCGATCCGGGGGTGGCGGACGGCGTCCACTTCCATGCCGCGCAAGGTGACGAACACGGGTATGCGCAGGCGCTGCGCGGCGCGTACGCAGCCAACACCGTCGGGGTATCCGAAGTGGGCATCGATGGCGTCGATTGCGCGCGCCGCGTGCAGCGCGGCCAGTTTCGGGTGCACGCTGCGCTCGAGCCAGCGCGCATCGAGCGACTTCAGCGCACCCGGCACATACGGCATCGGCGCGTGTTCGATCGTTACACTGGCCGCAACGTGCGATGCCTCACGCGCCCAGGAGGGCAACGGACGCACGATCGGCAGGAAGGGCACCGGCTGGATCACCTGCACATCCGCGCGGTCCGCCATGGCCGCGAGACGACGAAGCACGAAGGCCCCGGCCGCCGGGTGATCCGGGGAAGGCAGCACCCGGCAGACACTGACGATTCTCATCGGCTGCGGTGCTGCTCGATCGCATCCCTGTACACGCGCTCGTAGCGGCCGACCGAGCGCGCCCACGTGCGCTCCGCCTCGACATATCGCCGGCCCGCCTCCGCGGCGCGAGGCCAGCCCTCGCGCTGCGCGAGCAACCGCGTCGCAACCGCGGCGAGATCCTGCGGGTCTCCGGCCTTGAACAAGTGATCGCCCAACTCCGGCGGCAGGACTTCGAGATGTCCCCCGACGCTGGACGCAATGAACGCGCGGCGCATCGCCATCGCCTCGAGGGGCTTGAGCGGCGTAACCGTTTCGGTCAGCCGTATCGAATGGCGGGCATACACCAGCAGGTCGATCAGTGCGTAATACTGGCGGACGAGGCCGTGGGGCACACGGCCCGCGAAGTGCACACGATCCGCAATGCCGAGGTCGGTCGCGAGTCGCCGCAGCGCGTCCTCCGCAGGACCGCCGCCGACGAGCAGGACCCGCGCCTGCGGGCACGCCTGCAGGATCGCGGGAGTCGCACACAGCAGCACGTCGATGCCCTCGTACGCGTAGAACGAGCCGATGAAGCCGAGCACAGGACCTGCCCCCAAGCCCAGTTCACGACCCAGTGCATCGTCACGCCCAAGTGCCGCGTCGAACTCGGCCACGTCGACCGCATTCGGTATCACGGTGACCTTCCCGGCCGCAATGCCGCGCCCGACGATGTCCTTGCGCAGTCCCTCGCAGATCGTCGTGATCGCATCCGCACGGCGGAACACGCGCGTCTCGAGACCGCGCGAGGCGCGGTAGCGCAGGCTTCCCTCGGCAGATGTCCCGTGGTCCACGGCTGCGTCTTCCCACGAGGCGCGCATTTCGTAGACCACCGGCAGGCCGAGGCGCCTGCCGGCCTTGAGCGCCGCAAGGCCGTTCAGCGCCGGCGAATGGGCATGGATCAGGTCGACATTCTGGCGGCGGGCAACGGCCTCGACCCGCGCGGCGGTATCGAGCGACACCATCGCCTGGTTGATCACGGGCAGGCGCCGCAGCAGCGAGCCCGCCGGTCGCGTACGAAAGAAAGTGAGTCCGTCGACCTCTTCCTCGTCGGCGCTCGCCCCGTAGTGTTTCGTCGATGTCACATGGACGGTTTCGAAGCCGATGCGGCGCTGCTCGCGCAGGATCGCGAGCGTGCGAAACGCATAGCCGCTCTGCAACGGCACCGAATGGTCGAGCACGTGCAGGATCTTCAAGCCGCTCACCGGGCCGCTTCGCCCCGCCGCAGGAACGCCTCGAACATCAGCAGCGACCATAGTGGCGCGCTGTAGTCGCGCCGCCCGGACTCGTGGGCACTCACCAGTTCCTCGAGCACGCGCGGCTCGAACAGGCCCGTGTCCCGCAACGTATCTCCGAGCACGGCGTTGCGCACCGTCTCGCGCAGCGGCCCGCGGAACCAGCGGATCAGCGGCACCGCAAAGCCCATCTTCGGCCGATACAGCACGTCGTGCGGCAGCCAGGGCTCCATGCTCTTCTTGAGCAGGCGCTTGCTCTCGCCGCCGCGCATCTTGAAGCTGCTCGGCAAGGTTCCGAGCCACTCGACGAGCGGATGGTCCATCAGCGGCTCACGCACCTCGAGCGAGTGCGCCATGCTGGCGCGATCGACCTTGGTGTTGATGTCGCCCACCAGGTAGGTCTTCAGGTCGAGATACTGGATTAGCGCGAGCGGATCGTCGGTGCCCGCGCGCGCGGCGTGGCGGGCGAACAGGTCATCGACCCGGTAGCCGCCGAGCGAGGCGCGCATCCCGGCCGAGAACAGTCGCGCGCGCATCGGCGCGCGTACGATCGACACGCTCTGCAGATAGGCTTCGACCGAATCGCGCGCGAGCGATTCGAATGTGGTCTTGGCGCGGAACACACGCGGCGCCCAGTCCGCCTTCGGATACAGGCGGCCGAGCAGCCCGAACACCGGCCGACGGAAACCGAGCGGCAGCGCCGAGCGCAGCTTCTCCTCCATCAGGTGCAGCTGGTAGCGGCGATAGCCGCCGAAACTTTCGTCGCCGCCATCGCCGGACAGCGCCACGGTCACGTGCTTGCGCGCGAGTTCGCAGACGCGATAGGTCGGGATCGCCGAGCTGTCGGCGTAGGGCTCGTCGTACAGGCCCGCGAGCGTGTCGATCAGGCCGAAGTCGTCGCTCGCCACCTGGTCGACGTAATGCCGCGTGCGATAGCGGTCGGCGACCTGTTGCGCGAACTTCGTCTCGTCGAAGGCCGGGTCGTCGAAGGAGATCGAGCAGGTATTGACCGGCGCGTCGCTGATGCGCGCCATCACCGACACGACCGCGCTCGAATCGACGCCGCCCGACAGGAAAGCGCCGAGCGGCACTTCCGAGATCATGCGCAGGCGTATCGAGTCCTGCAGTCGCTGGTCGAGCTCCGCCAGTGCGTCTTCAAAGCCGATCGGGTTGTCGAGCGAGAAGCGCACGTCCCAGTACTCGCGCGTCGCCGGGGCCGCCTGGCCGCGTCGCAGCATCAGCGTGTGCGCCGGCGGGAGCTTGCGCACGCTCGTGTAGATCGTGCGCGGCTCGGCCACGTAGCCAACCGCGAAGTATTCCTCGACCGCACAAGGGTCGATCGTGCGGGTCACGCCGGGATGCAGCAGGAGCGACTTGAGCTCGGATCCGAACACGCACTGGCCATCCGGCAGCAGCGCATAGAACAGCGGCTTGACGCCGAGCCGGTCGCGCGCGAGGAACAGCGTCTCGCGATTGCGGTCCCACAGCGCGAACGCGAACATGCCGCGGAAGCGCTCGACGCAGGCCTCGCCCCAGGCCTCCCAGGCATGGACGATGACTTCGGTGTCGCTCTTGGTGTGGAACACATGGCCGAGCGCCTGCAGCTCGGGGATCAGCGACTGGTAGTTGTAGATTTCGCCGTTGTAGACGACGACGACCGATTGGTCCTCGTTGTAGAGCGGCTGCTGACCGGTGGCGATATCGATGATCGACAGGCGCCGGTGGCCGAGGGCGACGCCGGGCTCGTGGTGCTCGCCCTCGCCGTCCGGTCCGCGATGCTGGATCGAGTCGTTCATCCGCCGCAGCAGCGCGCGATCGAGTTCGCGACGGCCCTTGAGATCGACGATTCCGGTCAGTCCGCACATAGCTCAGTGATCCGCCAGCAGGTCATCGTAGAGGCCGGTATAGGCCCGCACCATCGTGTCCATCCCGAACGAGCGCAGGCAGCGTTCACGGCCGACCGCGCCGTGCGCGGCGCGCAGATCGCCGTCGTCGAGGTACCGGCCGATCGCCGCGGCCAGCGCGGCGGGATCGTGCGGATCGTACAGGGTGCCGCTCACGCCGGGCTCGATGAGTTCGCCATTGCCGCCGACGCGGCCGGCGACGACCGGGCGGCTCGAGGCCATTGCCTCGAGGATCGTGTTCGAGATGCCCTCGTTCCGTGAGGGCAGCACGAATATGTCAAAGCTGCGCAGTAGCGCTGGCGCGTCCGGGCGCATGCCGGGGAGCCAGACCTGGGGCGCGATACCGAGCGCCTGGGCCCGCTCCCGGAGCCTGCCGGCCTCGGGGCCGTCCCCGGCGATCACGAGCCTCAGGCGCCGCTGACGCGCCCCTGGGGCGCCGGCAAGCTGCGCGAAGGCCTCGAGCAGCGCCGCCTGGTTCTTGATCGGGTCGAGCCGCCCGATGGTGCCGATCACGATGGGGCGCCCGGCGCCCTGATCAGCCCATGGCAGGTCGGCCGGCAAGGGCCCGTCGGGCGTGAAGCGCTCGACGTCGACCCCGTTGTAGATCTGGCGGATCTGCCCCGGCGGCACGCCGACGCGCTCATGCAGCCAGCGCTCGATGTCCTTCGACACGGCCACGTAGCGTTGTGTCGCCCCCCGGCACAGCCGGCGGATGCGCAGCGCGCGCGGGCTCTCGCCACGGGGATCCGCGGCGTCCCAGCCATGCTCGCCGTGCACGCGGCGGCGCACGCCCGCTGCCAGCGCCACCCATTGCATGTCGGCAGTGCCGAGATTGCGGGTATGCACGACGGCCGGGCGCAGGCGGCGAAACTGCTTCCACATGCGCCCGTAGGCAGCCGGGTCCTTGCCCGGCTGCTTGTCGATCGAGAGTACGTCGACATCCGCGCGCTCGATGCGCTTGCGAAAGTCGCTGAACCCGGCGAGGCACACTATCGCGTGCCGGTACTTCGCGCGCGGCATCCGGTTCACGAGGTTCACGAGGCCGTTCTCGAGGCCACCGTAGTCGAGCCGGTAGATGACATGCGCGATGAGCGGAGCCTCGACCATGCAGCTACCAGCAAATCCCCGTGTAGCGGCCAGCTTTCGAGCCACGCGCCGCCAGGCCCACCACGTCGACGACCGCATGGCGCGGCTCGAGCGTCGCCGCGAGCGCCGCCTCGATGTCCTTGCCGCCGAGCCCCACGAGGATCGTATCGCCGTGGTGCACGGCCGCCTCGCAGGAGCCGACCATCAGCTTGCCGATGTGCGGGATGCTCTGTTCGATGAAGCGCTTGTTGGCGCCGATCAGGCGCGACAGGTTCACTTCCGGGTCGTAGATGCGCAGGTCATAGCCCTTGCCGATCAGGCGCTCGGCCACCGACACGAGCGGGCTCTCGCGCAGGTCGTCCGTGCCCTTCTTGAAGCTGAGGCCGATCATGCCGACCTTGCGGGTCTCGCCCTGCATCACCTGGTCGATCGCGTAGTCGATGTGCGCGCGGTTGCTGCCGAGCACACCACCGAGCATCGGTGTCGTGACATCGCGCGTCTTGCCCATGTAGGTCAGCGCACGCAGGTCCTTCC
>CADEFJ010000110.1 GCA_902826575.1 uncultured Pseudomonadota bacterium
GCAGGTTCGGAGTTCAGCGCGATACGGGCGACGAGCGCGGCCGAGCGGCGCTAGCTAGCGCGCGCTCAGCCGCACCGCGCAGTCCCTACTTGCGTTCGCCCGCCGTGGCGTCGCGCGCGGCACGGAATTCGGAGTCCGTCGCCCAGTTCGGCCACTGATCGGAGTTGGCGAGATCGTTGCCGACCTTGTAGACGAGTTGCAGGTCGCGCGCGAGGCCGGTGAAGGGCCACTGCGCCTGCCATTCGTCGGCGGGCTGGTGATAGCGCTCCTTCGTGTATGCCTCCGCCGCGGCGAGCCCCGCCTCGCGGCCGCCGTCGACCCAGTCCTTGCCGGAACCGTACGACACCGCCGGCACGCCGCGCTTGGCGAACGGGAAGTGGTCCGAGCGGAAGAACAGGCCCGCTTCCGGCTTCGAGTCCGGCGACAGGCTCATGCCCATTTTGCCGGCGGTCGCCACCAGCAGGTCGAGCAGGTCAAGCTTCGCGCTGCCAGAGATCGAGAAGTCGCGCGCGGGGCCCCAGGGGTTCAGCGCATCGAGATTGATGACACCTGCCGTCTTGCCGAGCGGGTAGAGCGGATTGGCCGCGTAGTACTCGGAGCCGAGCAGGCCCTTTTCCTCGGCGGTGACCATCAGGATCACGACGGAGCGCGCGGGACGTTTGCCCGCCGCGAACGCGCGACCGAGTTCGACCAATGCCGCGATGCCGGTGCCGTTGTCCACGGCGCCGTTGTAGATCGTATCGCCGGTTGCGTCCGGCAGGCCGACGCCGAGATGATCCCAGTGGCCGCTGTAGATTACGGTTTCGTCGGGCCGCTGGCTGCCCTCGATCCTGCCGACGACATTGCGCGAACTGATGACCTGCGCGTCGACGGCATAGTCGGCGCTCAGCGTGGCGCCCTCCAGCACCACGGGGTGGAAGTCGCGCGTCTGCGCCTGCATCTTCAGCGCCTCGAAATCGAGCCCGGCGCGCTTGAACAGATCGACCGCGAAATCGCGCTGGATCCACCCTTCCATCGGCACATGGTCGCGGGCGGCATCGGTGCGCACGATGTCGAACATCGTCGCGGTGTTCGAGCTCTTCACGGTGGCCCAGCCGTAGGAGGCCGGTTCGGTCTCGTGCACGACCAGCATGCCGACCGCGCCACGCCGCGCCGCCTCCTCGTACTTGTAGGTCCAGCGGCCGTAGTAGGTCATCGCCTTGCCACCGAAGTCGCCGGCGCCGGTCTCGAAGTCCGGGTCGTTGACCAGCACGATGCCGATCTTGCCCTGCAGGTCGACGCCCTTGAAGTCGTCCCACTGTCGCTCGGGTGCCGCAACACCGTAGCCCACGAACACCAGCGGCACGTTGTCGAACTTGACGCCACTCGAGCCGTTCATTGCCGCGCGCACGGCGATCTCCTCGCCTTGCGTCAGGGTCTCGGTCTTGCCGGCCATGGCCAGCTCGAGCTTGACGGGCCCGGCGATCTCGAAGCGCCCGAGCGGCACGGATTGCGTCCAGCTGCGCTCGCCATCAACGAGGTCGCCGCCGGGAGACAGTTTCGCGGCCTTCATCTGCTCGATGAGATAGTCGACGGTCTTCTGTTCGCCTGCCGTATCGGGACCGCGGCCCTCGAACTCGTCGGACGACAGAGTCGAGACGTGCCCGGAGAGGCGCTGCGTATCGAAGGTGGGGGTCTTCGGGGCGCAGGCGGTCAGCGCAAGCGACAGTCCTGCTGCGAGGAAAATCAGGTACTTCACCGGCGTTCACCAGGCAGTGTGCGAAGCGGCGGATACTAGTGATCGCGCGCGGCTGAGTCCAGAATAGCCCGCATGGCTGAAATCACCGCACTGCCCCTGGTCATCGCCTATGCCGTCATTGGCGTCGGCGACATGAATGAAGCGCTCGACCTGTGGGTGGAACGCTTCGGCATGGAAATCGTGTCGCGCCGCACGGGTCCTGATCCTGAACTTGCGCGCGCGTGGGGGCTGCCGGCCGACGGCATCGCCGACCAGGCATTGCTGCTCACGCCGGGTGTGAACGAGGGCGGCATACATCTCGTGCGCTTCACGAATCCGGGCCCCGCGGTGCGCGATGGGGCGCGGCCCACGGACTTGCTGCCGAAAAGCGTCGATGTGGCCGTGCGCGACATCCATGCGCGCCATGCGGAACTCGCGGCGGCCGGTTACAAGTTCCGGCAGCCGGTCGGCACGCTGAAGACCGACCAGGTGACCGTGTATGAAGTGCACATGACCGGCCACGACGACATCAATGTCGTGTTCGTCGAGCAGCCGGCGCATCCCGAGCCGGTCAGCACCAGGGGCTATGGGGTGGCGCCGCTGATCGTGACGATTTCGCCGGACAACGTGCGCGAGGCCGAGTTCCTGACGCGACTGCTCGCGCTCGAGGAGGTTGCGCACAATCGCTTCGGCGGACCCGAAGTCGAGAAGACCATCGGCCTGCCGCCCGGTGCGAGCCTCGACGTGCGCATCCTCGGCGACAACGCGCGGCCTTTCGGTCGCGTCGAACTCGTGCAGTACGAGGGTGTCGCGAGCGAGAACCGTTATCCGCGCGCGCGCGCGCCGGCGCGCGGCCAGCTGTCGCTGACCTTCTTCACCGATGACCTGTCGCCGTGGCTCGCGGGCGAGCGCGGTGGGGTCACCAACCTCGGATCGGGCGCGGGTATCTACGGGTCCGGCCGCATGGTGACGGCCACCACGCCCGCGGGCCTGCGCATCGACATCGTCGAGCGGTGAGCGTCAGTCAGTCCTAGAGGCCCAGCACCCCGGGGTTCATCAGGGCCTTCGGGTCCAGCGTCGCCTTGGTCTGCCGCAGCAGCGCGGCGGGTGCGGGGGACAGCGCCTCGATGAACGGATAGGTGCGCCCGATCTGGTTCGATGCCGCACCGAGATTCCTGAACAGCGCCACCGTGTCCGCGCGTAGCGTCGCGACGAGATCGCGCGCTGCAGGATTGGCCGCTGGCTCCTTGAGACCCGCGAGATAGCTGTCCTCGGCCGCATGCCGATGCAGCGGCAGCCATTCGTCGTGCCAGTGGAATACGCACTCGAAGCTGTAGGCGAGGCTGCCGAGCGCCGAGCACAGGCGAGTCACCGTGACACCGTGGCGCGCCATCGCCGCGGCATGCGGCGCCATGATGCGATCGAAGCCCGCGATCACGGCTCGCGCCTCGGAGTGTGCGACCTTGCAGTTGAGCGCGGCCCAGCGGCCGCCGTGCTGGTCGAGCACGCCGTTCAGGTTCGCGAACAAATCCGCGCGCGCGACGCGCGGCACGAGCGGGGCGGATTCTTCGCCGCCACAGCGGGCTGCAAGCTCGCGTGCCGTTGCGAGATCATCCGCGACGGCCCGCGCACTGCGCCCGGCGAGCACGACGTTCACGCAGTAGCCGCCATCCGGAACGCGTCGCAGACCGCCGCGGGCAATCGACCACAGCGCACGCGCGGCGCCCAGCGGTCCGCCGGCCGAACGGGCCACGGCCCACGCCCCTTGCGCCTTCTTCGACGCGGAAACCTGGGTGGCCGCGTTGACCGATTCGGCATCGAGGATATAGATGTCCTCGGCAATCTCCTCGCGGGCTATGGCGGAGAGCGCATCGGTTGCACTCACGAGGTCCGGAAAATTGAACGACGCGTAGTCGGTGTGCGCCGGGGCCTTGATCAGGCGCAGTGTGGCCTCGGTCTTGATGCCGAACGCGCCGCCGTCATGCGTGAGGAGGCCCGTGAGATCGGGCCCGAAACTGCGCAGGATGGGTTTCGCGCCCTGCGCGAGCGCCGCCATGCCCGTGCGCAACAGCGTACCGTCGGCGAGTGCCACTTCGAGGGCGAGGGCGATGTCGGCGGCGCCGCCATAGCGGGCTGAACCGAAAAACAGGGCGCCATGGGAGAGGCCTCCGCCGACCGTGGCGCCGGCGCCGGAAAAAGTACCGAAGAAGGGTAGCCGCAGGCCCAGTGGCCGCAGCGCCTCGTGGATCTGTTTCCACGTCACCCCGGCCTGTACGGTGATGTACAGGTCCTCGGCCGCAATCGTGAGGATGCGGTTCAGGCCGCCGAGGTCGATGAGGATCGCCTCGGGAGTGGGAGATGCGTAGCCGGCCGTGTAGCTGAGTCCACCACCGCGTGGCAGGACGGCGATACCGCGACTGGTCGCCGCGGTGATGGCAGCCGCTACGCCCTGGCTGTCATCGGGGCGCACGACCGCCAGCGGCCGTGCGCCCGTCGCAAACAGATCACTCGCCGCGAGTGCGAGCGCCGCCTCGTCCGTACGGACGGCGCCCGACCCGACGGCGCGACGCAGGGCCTCGAGCAACTCCACATTGCCCATGCCCCGGCCGATATCAGTCAAAGCTGTAACGCGCCGACAGCGACCACATCCGCGGCGGGTACAGGTACGCGGCCGCGAAGCCGAGCGAGGCCCCGAAGTCGAAGCCGCCGTTGAACACTTCCGCGTCGGTCAGGTTCGTGCCGGCGAGCGTCACCAGGACGTTGCCGCCCGCGTTTTCCCAGCGCAGCTGCGCGTTCAGGAACTCGTAGTCGGAAACCCGGATGCCCTCGGTGACGCACAGGTTGTTGTAGTGGTCGTCCTTGGCCGAGTAGTCCGCGCCCACTGACAACACCCCGCGCTGGCCCATGTCGTGCGAATAGTTCGCGCCGACGCGGTAGCTCCACTCCGGTGATTGCTTCATCGGCAGGGCGAGGTACTGTTCGACGGTCGTTATGCCCTGCGCGGCACAGGTGCTGAGCGATGCCGTCCACTTGGTGTACTCGCCATCGAGCAGGCCGACGGCCGCGTTCAGCTCGAGGCCCTGGACCGGTACGGCAGTCAACTCGAGCTCGATGCCCTCGATCTCGGCGTCGCCCGCATTGATGCGGCCGACGCCGCCATCGGGGGTGGTAACGCCGAACTGCAGGCCGTCGTACACGTTGTGGAAGACCGCCACGTTGGTGCGCAGGCGGCGTTCGAGCCAGTCGGCCTTGAGGCCGGCCGCGTAGCTCCAGTTGGTCTCCGGGTCACCGACGATGCGCGAATAGTTGCGCAGCGCTGCGGTGTCGCGGCCGGAGGTCGTGCCGCCCTTGAAGCCCTTGGCTGCCGAGACGTACACCAGTGCCGAATCGGTCAGTTTGTAGTCGAGCACGAGGCGCGGAGTCCAGTCATCCCAGGACTCGTCGAAGTGGCTGCCGTTCGTGAAGGTCGTGTAGCCCAGCGCCAGCTGGGCGTCCGTGCAGGGCGCGGCCGCGGCCTGCACCGGCGCGGCGCCGGTGTCGTTGATGCAGACGACCTGCTGCGAGCCGTTCGGCAGGAACACCTTGTTGGTGTAATCCTTGCTCTCCTTCGTATAGCGGATGCCGGCCGTGACCGAGAAGCGGTCCGTCAGGTTGAAGGTGCCGCTCGCGAAGGCCGCATAGGCATCCGTGGTCATCTTCTCGGCCGCGGTGTTGGTGAGTTCGATGTTGCCGGCCGCGCCGATCGGCAGGCCGAACAGCGCCGGCAGGCCGATCACGGACTTGGTGTCCTGGTCGTTCATTTCCCGGAAGAAATATGCGCCCGCGACGTAGCGGAAGCGATTGTCGGCCAGGTTGCCGAGCAACTGGAACTCCTGGCTGGCCTGGTACTGCTGCTGGTCCTGGAGCAGGTGGAACATGCCGGTGATCGACGGCGGGGGCAGGTAGATATCGCCGTCCGCGTCCAGGTACAGGAGGTTATCCATCTCGCGATACGACGTGATCGACTTGAACGTCATGTTGTCGGTCGCGTCGAACTCGATCGTCGCAGAGAGACCCCACTGGTCGAGATCGTTCTTCGGCGAGACGATGTCGGAGTCGGTCACGAAGAAGTCGCCGGTGCGAGGCACGGCGTCGGCGAGCGGGTGGTTGCCTGCACCGAGCGTCAGCGGCACGGCATAGCCGGGCGTGGAACGCTCGCGGATGTAGTCGGCCGTGAACAGGGCGCGGAACCGATCCGTCGGCTCGGTCAGCAGCGAAAGGCGCGCGCCCTTCACGTCCTGGTCGTTCACGTCATTGCCGTCGAACTCGTTGCGGGTGTAGCCGTCACGCGTGCGCTGCAGGACCGCGCCCTGGATCGCCGTGCGATCGCCGATCGGCACGTTGGCCGTGGCGCGCAGGTCGACACGGTCGTAACTGCCGACCGTCAGTTCGAACATGCCGTCGTATTCATCGAGACGCGGCTTCTTCGAGACGAGCTTGATCGCACCGGCCGAGGTATTGCGACCATACAGGGTGCCCTGCGGGCCGCGCAGCACTTCGAGGCGCTCGATGTCGAACAGGTCGAACATCGCGCCGGTCTGCCGGGCGATGTACACGTCGTCGACATAAATGCCGACCGGCGTGTCGGCGGTGAAGAACGACTCGTCCTCGCCGACACCGCGCAGGAACACCTTCGAGGCGCTGCTCGTGCCGGTATTCGGGTTCATGACGATGTTGGGAACGATCTGGTCGAGCTGCGCGATGTTGCGCACCTGCTGGCGCTCGAGCATGTCGGCCGACAGAGCGGTGATCGCGAGCGGCACCGATTGGCCGGCTTCCTCGCGGCGCTGTGCGGTAACGGTGACTTCCTCCAGGCCCTGGATGACCCTGGAGTCAGGAGGGGTGTCCTGGGCGGGGGCCTGGGCCCCGATGCCGAGCGCGATTACTCCCGTAATGGCTCGCAACGTCCCGCGCGCGGGATGTCTTCTTGCACGTGTCATCGTCTCTACTCCTGAAACTGCAATGTTGTGTGCGCCCATCATCCGGCTGGCGCGGGCCGCAAGTTGTATGCCGGCCTGCCATCCATGTACCTTGTGCCAACATTCATGTAAATAGGCAGAGGCCCGGAAGCCCGGAAATATACAAGTCCGTGGCCACTTCGATCCACCTGCGATGTTTTTTTACAACAGCGCGCCCCAGGCGGCGGTGAGCATCAGGAGAATGCCGGGAATGAGCCGCAGCGCGAATCCGGGGCCGCCCGACCACAGTGAAATGCCTGCCTTGGTGAGCGCGTTGGTGCTGAAGGCTGCAAGGACCGCAATACATGCGGTGGGCACGTCGATCGACATGCCGCGGTGAAGCGAACCGGCTGACAGGGCGCCGGAGTGGGCATCGCCAAATCCCGCGATGGCGGCACCGATCACGGCGCCCTTGGGTCCCAGCCATGCGACGAGCAGCGCAGAGCCGGCAATCACCGCACTCATCAACAGTGCAAACCCAAGGGCGCTCGAGAGCTTGAATGCGCGGCCGGGCCCCGGTCTCGTGCCGTCGCTTCCCGCGTGCCACATGAAGGCCAGGCCATAGAGTACCGAGACAATGCCCGCACCGGTGAGCGGCGCCAGCATGGCCTGCAGGACCGCAGGACTGCTCAGGGCAAGCACGATGGCGAGCTGCAGCACCGTCGCGACCGAGGACAGGGCGGCGCCCGCAACCGCGGCGCGCGCCGTTTGCGGCGTCGCACGAGCGAGGGCGCCCATCGCACTGTGGGTGGCGGAACTCGATACGGATCCGGAGATGAACCCCGCAGGCGCCAGGCCCCGCGTCGCAGCGCACACGCGCAGGGCGATGTAGCCTGGCGCGGTGACCGCCATGACCAAGACCGCCAACGTAACTATGAGGCGCGGGTTGCGCACGCCCCCAGGCTCCCCCTGCCGGTCGGCGAGCAGCGGCGCGGCACGC
>CADEFJ010000111.1 GCA_902826575.1 uncultured Pseudomonadota bacterium
TCGAGCCAGCAAGCAGGGCTTGACTGACTTGCAATCCCGCCGCAGCAACGCTGCTGCGGCGGGATTGCTTGCCTGCGCGTACACCAATGAGTTCCACGCACCGCCAGTGCGAACGAGGCCACGTCGATCACATGCACTTCAGAGCAACGTGTCGCGCAATGTACGGGGTTCTGTACCTGTTCTCTGCAGCATCGGTCGCGAGCGACGAGCGACTCGCTGGCGTCACTCTTACCACCGAGCCGATTGTCCTCGACGGTCACTTGAACGAAGACGCCTGGATCCAGGCGCCTGACATTGGCGAGCTGACGCAACGGCAACCGGCAACAGGGCGGGCGCCGAGCGAACGAACCGAGGTCAAGCTGCTTCGCGACAGAGACTATCTCTACATCGGGGTGATTGCTTACGACTCTGAAGCGGATCGCATCATCGGGACCACGATGAAGCGTGACGGGAATCTGAACGCCGACGACCGAATAGAAATCCTGCTGGACACATTCCACGACAAACGCAACGCGTTCTATTTCGCAACCAATCCATCGGGTGCTTTCGTGGACGGCCTGGTATTCGCCAATGGCGAATTGAACACCAACTGGGATGCGATCTGGCAAGTGCGTGTGAATCGCACCCAGGCTGGATGGGTCGCGGAATTCGCCATCCCCTTCAAGAGCCTGAATTTCCCGGAAAGCCAAGCGTACTGGGGCTTCAATATCAGTCGTACGATCTTCAGGAAGCAGGAAGAGGCGCAATGGGCGGGGGCGAGACTGGAGTCGCCCTTTCTCCAGGTTTCGCAAGCCGGAACCATCAATGCACTCGGGAGACTCAGCCAGGGCGTCGGTCTCGATGCAAAAATATTCTCGGCAATGCGGTGGGTTGATATGGCGGGCCTCGACAAGGCCCACGACAGCGACTTCGGAATGGATGTGTTTTACAGCGTGACACCCAGTTTGAAGTTGACCGGAACACTCCATACGGACTTCGGCGAGACGGAAGCGGATGCCCGGCAGATCAACCTGACGCGTCATTCACTGCTCTATCCGGAGAAGCGGGCGTTCTTCCTGGAAGATGTCGGCCTGTTCACCTTCTCCGGCACCGACCCTGTTGCCCAGGGAGGCATTCCAGTCGCCGGCAACGACGTCTATCCCTTCTTCAGTCGCCGGATTGGTTTGCTGGAGGGGACGGAGGTGCCGATCGAAGGCGGCTTGAAGCTGGCCGGGACCGCCGGTCGAACCAGTGTCGGCCTGTTGGGCGTGCACACCATGGATTCGCCGCTGGCCGAGGAAAAGGATTTCCTGGTCGCGCGTGTCAGGCAGAACTTCCTCCAGCAGTCGTATGTCGGTGCCATCTTCACTGATGGCAGCCCCCAACCGGGGCAGACCGGGCGTACCTATGGCATGGATGTGCGCTTGGCCACCTCGCGGTTTCTTGAATCCTCGCGCAATTTCATCCTGAATGGCTATGCCGTCAGGAGTGAATCCGGGGACGCCGACGGTGACGACTGGTCATATGGATTGTCCGCGCATTATCCGAACGACAAGATCAATCTGCAGGCGGTCATTCGCGAGACACAGGAGAACTTCGATCCGGCGCTCGGATTCGTGCAGCGGCGCAATGTACGAATGTATCGCGCCGGCGCGGGCTACAACCCGCGGCCGGACGATCTCCTTGGCTTGCAACAGATGTTTCACGCCGTGTACTTCACTCGTTTCGAGCGTGTGGATACCGGTGAACTGGAAAGCTGGAACCTCTATGTCAAGCCTGTTGACTGGCACTTTCGCTCCGGAGACTCGATCCACGCACTGCTGGACATCATTTCGAGTTACGAGCGCTTGTTCGAACCCTTCGAGATCGCCCCTGGCGTAATCCTGCCATCGGGCGAGTATCGATCGACGCGTTTCCTGAGCCAGCTCGCTACTGCGACCAAGCGACCGCTTTCGGCGAGTCTCAGCTATCAGTGGGGCGACTTCTGGTCGGGTTCGGCCGAGCAGGTGACCGCGTCAATGACCTACAAGTGGCCACCGTGGTTGACGTTCACGGGCAAGGCGGACCAGACGTTCGCTCGCATGCCGGAAGGAGACTTCGTCGTCCGCCTGTTGAGCGCGGACCTGGACATTGCGGCTACGCCATTTCTCTTGTTGTCGAACCGCGTTCAGTATGACAACCGCTCCAGGAATCTCGCCTGGCAAGCCAGGCTGCGTTACACGCTGCGGCCGGGAACGGATGTGTTCCTGGTGTTCGACCAGGGCTGGATCCATGAAGAGGTTGGCGATCTGCGCTTTCGGACAGCAGATCGGAAGGCATCTGCGAAATTCCAGTTCACCTTGCGATTCTGACGCCCGCTATCAGGCACCCGCCCGTCTTGCGTTCGAAAGTCGGGTGTGTATCATGGACGCCATCAAGTAGCTTTTCATAAAGCATTCGGAACGCATGCGCAGGCGGAAGATTATATGAACAAGTTACCCGCTTCGGGCGCAGGTCCCCGAAAGCTCCGGTGGTCGTTGCGATGCTGGCTGGTCTTGGGCGCAGCGCTGGCCGCGCCCGGTGCATTCGCTTCCGACGCGGTGGGCAGCGGAATGGCCAGCTGCCAGACAGGGCCGCGCGCAACAGAGCCGTTGCACCCGGCCTTGGTGTCGACCGAGCGGAGGCTCAATGCAATTTGCGCCCGCGACGTACCGACTGTCCTGTCCCTGATCGACCTCGAAGATCCCCGGGTCATGGGCTTCCCCGAGGGGCCGCGCTGGGTTACCAACAAGGGCGAGACCATCCGGCGTGGGTGGAACGACTACATGGACAACCCCGTAGCGCTCAAGAGCTGGAGCTGGGTGCAGGGCCCTGACGTGAAAGCCGAGGGAACGATGGCTTTGGTCGCGGCGGTGGTGAATTACGAGTTTGAGGTCAACGGGCGCCCGAACCCGCTGAAGATGCGGATGACTTGGGTCCTGCATGAGGTGGATGGCGTGTGGAAGTCCATCCATGAGCATGGGTCGCAGCCCTTGCCCGACCCTTATGGATTCGGCGACTGGTTGAAGGGCACACCGCCGGAAGGCGATGCCGCGTGGGCGGGAGAGCGCCCGCCGCAGCCGTAGCGGCCCGCGCCGCACGAGATATCAGAACGACCCTGGATTGTTTGAGGAAGCGACATCATGACCGATGAGAATAGCGTGGCCGAGCTTGACCAAGGTCGGCGCAGATTCCTGGTAGGTGCAGGGGTGGCAGGAGCCGCGATGGCTCTGGGCCCCAACACGGGCGAATCAGCGACAGCCAAAGGGAGCCCCGGCGCCGTAGTGGCAGCAGGCACCAAAGACCTGCTACTCACCGACGCGTTCGTCATCACGATGAACCCGACCCGCGACGTCATCACCAACGGTTACGTCTGGATCCGGGGCGATTCGATCCACAAAGTGGGAACCATGGCCTCGCTGGGCGAGACCGGCGGGGTCGAGCGGCGATCAATGGGCGATCACGTGATCATGCCGGGACTGATCAACACCCACAATCACATCTCGAGCTTCGGTCTGCGCGCCATGCAGGACTGGAGAGGCTTTCCGGGTGACTCTGCGATGTACGCCGGGCTGCGGGTGCTGGACGGCGAGGGTGGATACCTGGGGTCAGCGGTCGGGCTGCTCGAACAGCTTCAGGGCGGCATTACCACCTGCAAAGCCCTCGAGGCGGGGTCGGACGAGCTCATGCTCGGGTGCGTGAGGGCATCCGAGGAGTCGGGTGCGCGCGTGGCCATCGCACGGTACGGCATGGACGCGGCGGACAACGCCGCCCCCAACCTGATCGTCCCTGAAGACGTGCGCGATACCGTGGACGGAGCGATCCAGTCGCTCGATTTCTTGCGGTCCAAGGTGACCTCGCCGCTCGTCACGGTCTCGCCCGACGCGTTCTCGGTAATGCGGGTGTCCAAGGAGATGATGCTGGCGCTCCACGAATACGCGGTGAAGCACAACCTGCGCTTCGGCATGCATGCGGGTGCCACCGAAAACGAGCAGAAGGAATGCCTGGCCAAGAACGGCATTCGGATCGTGCCCTACCTCGATAGTCTGGGCGTGCTGAACCCACGTTTGCTGATCGGACACGGATCGTGGTTCGATCTGGACGAGTGCACGCTGGTTGCCAAACGGGGTGCCGCCATATCCCACTGTTCAGTGAACAACGGTGGGCGATCGCTGGTCAAAGAGTGGTTGGAACTCGGCATTAAAGTCGGCATCGGGACCGATGGCCCAACCTCGAACAACAGTCAGGACCTCTGGGAGGTGGCTAAGTTTGCGATCTACAACCAGAGGATCCGGCACAGGGGTTGGGGCAGCTCGGAGACTGCGCTCGAGCTGCTGACCATCCGCGGCGCCGAAGCCATCGGCATGGCGGATCGAATCGGTTCGCTGGAGGCGGGCAAGGCCGCAGATCTGATTTGCATCGATACGATTCGCCCCACGCTATCGCCAACGACGTCGTTGCTGAGCAATCTGATCAAGGCCCACGACCGCAGTGCGGTGCGACACGTGATGGTCAATGGTGCGATGGTGATCAATGACGGTCAGCACCGTTCATTCGACTCACGCAAACTGTGTCGCGATTTGTCGAAGTGGGCGGAACGTGCTCAAACGAAGAGCGGCCTGCTCCAGCACTACAAGTCGTCGAGTCCTTTCCGCTACATATAGGCCCCATCGAGCCAGCAAGCAGGGCTTGACTGACTTGCAATCCCGCCGCAGCAACGCTGCTACGGCGGGATCCTCTTTCTGGGCAGAGAGGATTTCGTGTAAATGTAAATATGCAGGATGATCGCCATCCGGCGGGGAAGGGTGCCGTTGTCACAGGCTGAATTCGACCGATCACGATATCCGCGCACCGGCTATGCCTGGTATGTCGTCGCGGTACTGCTGGTTGCGTACATTCTCGCTTTCGTCGATCGCGATGTCATCTCGCTGCTGGTGCAGCCGATCCGCGCCGATCTCGGCATCAGTGACCTGCAGATGAGCTTCCTGCTGGGAGGGGCCTTTGCGCTCTTCTACACGTTCTTCGGTATGCCGATCGCATGGCTCGCCGACCGCTGGAACCGCAGCCTGATCATTTTCTTCGGCGTGACCCTGTGGAGCATCGCCACCGTGCTGTGCGGCATGGCGGGCAGTTACTGGGCGCTGTTCGCGGCGCGGGTCGCCGTCGGAGTCGGTGAGGCAGCGCTGAATCCACCCGCGCTGTCGCTGCTGAAGGACTATTTCCCGCCCGATCGCCTAGGGCGCGCGGTCGGCGTGTACACCGCCGGCATCTCCGCCGGCATGGGTGTCGGCAGTTTCCTGGCCGCGACCCTGTACCCGGCGATCGATGCGCACGGACCGTATACGCTGGCGGTGTTTGGCACCGTGAGCCCGTGGCAATTCATGTTCATCCTCGTCGGCTTGCCCGGGTTCCTCGTGGCACTGATGATCCTGACGATCCGCGAGCCGGCACGCCGCGTGTACGCGACGACTTTCGAGCGGGTTTCGCTATGGCAGTCGATAGCCTATGTCGGCAAGCGCCGCAGCACCTATGGCCTGCTGTTCGTTGGCCTCTCGGCCATGGCCATCACCAACTACGGCGTCGGCTACTGGATTCCCGAGTTCCTGCGTCGCACGTTCGACCTTGATGTACCGACGATGGCGTGGTTCCTGCAGGTGCGCGGGGTGCTGCTGATCGTCTCCGGCGTGATTGGTGTGCTGTTCGGAGGCTGGCTCAGCGACACGCTGAATCGCCGCTATGACGATGGGTATATTCGCGCAGCCCTGATCGGCTACGCGTTGCTGTTCATCGGGTATGTCGGCATACCGCTCATGCCGACGCCCGAACTCTCCGTGATGATGCTGGTGCCGGCGACACTCGGCGGTGCGATCTCGACGGTGGCGGGTGTGGCATCCGTGCTGGCGGTTGCGCCGCCCAACATGCGTGCACAGCTCACGGCAATGTACTACTTCACGCTGAACCTGATTGGCCTGATGCTGGGCCCCACCATGGTGGCGCTGCTCACCGATCGGGTGTTCCGCTCCGACGACTCGTTGTACCTGTCGTTGGCGATCGTCGCGGGCGCGAGCGTCGCCGGAGGCACGTGGCTGCTGTGGCGCGCCCGCGGCCATTTCGGTGCGAGCATGCGTGAGGCGCGCAGTTGGCAATGACAACCGGGACTAAAGAATGACTCTCTATGATTTGACCTTGTGGCTGCACGTGCTCGTGATGGGCTACTGGTTCGGCAGCGATCTCGTGATCAACTCGCTGACCCATTACACGACGAGCGCTTCGGGCCTGTCGGGTGCCGAGCGCAAGCGGCTGTGGGACTTCCTGCTCGAAGTCGACCAGCACCCGCGCAACGCGCTGATCTTCAGCGTGCCGCTCGGCCTCACGCTGGCCTCGATTCTCGGGCTCGTGCCCATCCACGGCGCGGGGCTCGTGATCACGTGGCTCGCGTGCGCGATCTGGTTCTGGTTCATGTGGGTCACGCACTGGAAGCGCAATACGCCGGAGGGAGGCGCCTGGGCCAAGTGGGACTGGCGGCTGCGCTATGCGCTGATCGCGCTGGCGGTCGGCAGCGGCTTGCTTTCGCTGCTGACCGGCAAGCCGTTCGCGACGCCGTGGCTCGCCTGGAAGGTGATCCTGCTCGGCGGCGTCATGTGCGCCGGCATCGGCATCCGCTTCTATATCCGCAAGTCCTACGCGGCCTGGCCGCGCATCTGGGCGGAGAAGCCCGAGCCGGGTGACGAGGCCTTCGTTCGCAAGTCGCTGTGGCAGGGCACCTACGTGCTGTGGTCGCTGTGGACGATGCTCATCATTATCGGCTGGCTCGGAGCCGCGAAGCCGGGTTGAGGCGCGCCTCGCGACGCGCATGCACCCTGCGTTTGCTAGCGGCGCAGGGTGCGGGTGCTGCGGGAGGACTCCAGCATCGATTTGCCGGCAGAGCGCGATTCGAGTTGCGTTACAAGGTCACGAAGCGTGGCGTAGAGCCTTGTACGCTCCGCGGCTGGCAGGATCTCGAGCTGCTCCAGCTGGTTGGCGCTGATTCTGTTCAGCGCCACCTCCGCATACTTGCGGCCTCGCGCCGTGATCTGGACGCGGACCCCGCGCCCATCGCGGCTGGATGGCGCGCGCTTGACGAGGCCCCTCTTTTCCATGCGTCGCAGCAGGTTCGATACTCCGCCAGTCGACATGCCGAGGCTTTCGCTGATCGAGGAGGGTGACATGCTCGCGAGGGCGCCGCGTCTTCGCACGGTGGAAATGACGAGATACTCCCCCCAGGACAGGTCGATCTCCTCCAGAATGCGGCCGCCAGTGCGGGCGAAGTGATTGGTCAGGAAAAAGAGAGAATAGACGATCCCCCTCACAGTTCCGTCGATTCCGGGGAATTCGCGCT
>CADEFJ010000112.1 GCA_902826575.1 uncultured Pseudomonadota bacterium
TTCTGCGCGAGGCGTGTAATCAGTTCCTCGACCTTCTTGCCGACGATCAGCATCAGGTCCGCGAGTTCGTCGATGATCACGACGATGTACGGCAGCGGCATCAGGTCCGGGATCTGCGACTGGTCGATCGTCGGGTCGTTCGACGCCTTCGCCGTCATGACCGGATCGCGGATCGGCTTGCCGGCGTCGTTCGCTTCGCGCACGCGCTTGTTGAAGCCCGCGATGTTGCGCACGCCGAGCGCCGCCATCAGCTGGTAGCGCCGCTCCATCTCCGCGACCGACCAGCGCAGCGCGTTGGCCGCCTGCTTCATGTCGGTGACGACCGGCGCGAGCAGGTGCGGGATGCCCTCGTAGACCGACAGCTCGAGCATCTTCGGGTCGATCATCACGAGCCGCACGTGCTCGGCGGTCGACTTGTAAAGCAGCGACAGCACCATCGCATTGATCGCCACCGACTTGCCCGAACCGGTCGTGCCCGCGATCAGCAAGTGAGGCATGCGTGCGAGGTCGGCCACCACGGGCTGGCCGCCGATGTCCTTGCCAAGCGCCAGCGCGAGCGGCGAAGCGAGCTCGTCATAGGCTTTCGACTTGATGATCTCGCCGAGCGTGACCAGCTCGCGCTTCTCGTTCGGAATCTCGAGGCCCATGACCGGCTTGCCGGGAATCACCTCGACGACGCGCACGCTGATCGCCGACAGCGCGCGCGCGAGGTCCTTCGCGAGGCTCGAAATCTGGCTCACCTTGACGCCGGGCGCCGGTCGCAGCTCGAAGCGCGTGACGACCGGACCGGGCTGCACCGCCACCACTTCGACCTCGACACCGAAGTCCTTGAGTTTGAGTTCCACGAGGCGCGACATCGCCTCGAGGGCCTCGGGTGAATACGACTGCTCCTGGTGCGGCGGATCGTCGAGCAGCTTCAATGGAGGCAGTTCGCCCGCCTTCACCGACTCGAACAGCGGCACCTGCCGTTCCTTCTCGACGCGATCACTCTTTTCGACTCGCGGTGCAGGCTGCTCGATGCGCGGCTTCACGCGGCTCGCGGCCTTTTTCTGATCGGCCACGGTGACTTCCTTGCGCGCGAGCTTGCGCTCGCGGCCCTCGGCCGCGTCACGGGCCGCGGCCGCGCGCGAGCGCACCCAGCCGATCGCGTTCCAGGTCGCCGCGCCGATGCGATCCATGATCGTGAACCAGGAGACGCCGAATGCAAGCGACACACCGGCCATGAAGGCAGCCAGTAACGCGAGTGTGGCGCCGAGCAGGCCCAGGGCGGCATCGAGCCCACCGCCGATCATGCTTCCGACCACGCCACCGGCCGACTGCGGCAGCGATCGCGGCGCCCAATGCAGCGTCGCGAGTGCGCAGCTCGTCAGCAGCACCAGCAGGAAACCGCACACGCGCACGGCGGTATTGGCGCGCGAGGAAGATTCCGCGGCGCCGGCGCCACGATGGATGGCGAGGCTCGCGGCCCCGAGCATCAGTGGGAAGAGAAACGCGGGCCGCCCGAAGAGGAAGAACAGTATGTCCGCGAGCCAGGCACCGAACGGACCGATGCGGTTCTGCACGACCTCCGAACTACCGGTAAAGGAGAAGCCGGGATCGGCCGGGCTGTAGCTCGCGAGCGCCGTCAGCAACACCAGCGCGAGGCAGGCCACCACAATGACCGCGCTTTCCCGCATGCCACGGGAGACGGTTGCGGAGAAACGGGCGGCTGGACGGGAGGAACGCGGCTCGGCCAAATCAAGAATCCTGATGAATATCCATCAACAATCTGTTGATTTTAAATAGAAGAATGCCGAGCAGCAATGCGGATATTGTACACTCCGCTGCCCATTGGAACGGCTCTCGAATTATACATGACGACCCCGAAGCATCGCCGCCTGATCATCCTTGGTTCCGGCCCCGCTGGTTACAGCGCAGCGGTGTACGCCGCGCGCGCCAACCGCTCGCCCCTGCTCATCACCGGCGTCGAGCAAGGCGGTCAGCTGATGACCACGACCGACGTCGACAACTGGCCGGGCGATGTCGAAGGCCTGCAAGGTCCGGACCTGATGGAACGCATGCGCAAGCACGCCGAGCGTTTCGCCACCGAGATCGTCAACGACCACATCCAGGCGGTCGATCTCGCGCAGCGGCCGTTCCTGTTGAAGGGCGACTCGGGCCACTACACCTGCGATGCGCTGATCATCGCGACGGGCGCATCGGCCCGTTACCTCGGCCTGCCCTCCGAGGAGGAATTCCGCGGGCGCGGCGTGTCGGCCTGCGCAACCTGCGACGGCTTCTTCTTTCGCGGCCAGCGCGTGGCGGTGATTGGCGGCGGCAACACGGCGGTCGAGGAAGCACTGTATCTCGCCAACCTCGCCGGACACGTGACGCTCGTGCATCGCCGCGACAAGTTGCGCGCCGAGAAAATCCTGCAGGACCGCCTGTTCGAGCGCGAGCGCGCCGGCAAGGTCGCCATCGTCTGGAACCACACCGTCGACGCGGTGCTCGGCGATGCCCAGGGCGTCAACGGCCTGCAGCTCGCCTCCACCACGGACGGCAGCAAGCGCCAGCTCGACGTGACCGGCGCTTTCATTGCGATCGGCCACACGCCCAACACGTCGCTGTTCACCGGCCAGCTCGATATGCACGACGGTTATATCGGCGTGCAGGGCGGCGCGGACGGCAATGCCACGGCGACCAGCGTGCCCGGCGTGTTTGCCGCAGGGGATGTTGCCGATCACGTCTATCGGCAGGCGATCACCTCGGCCGGCTCGGGCTGCATGGCCGCGCTCGATGCCGACAAGTATCTCGAGCGCCTCGACGCCCCGCGCGGCTGAACGGGGCAATGCGCAGCCGCGTCGTCGCCAGCCTCGGGGAAATCGCGCCGCGGGACTGGGACGCACTGGTACCGGACGGCACGCTGTTCCTGCGCCACGCGTTCCTGCACGGCCTGGAACGCACGGGCTGCGTCGGCGGCGACACCGGCTGGACTGGCTCGCATGTCCTGCTCGACGATGAGCGTGGACTGGCTGCCGCCGCTCCTGCCTACCTCAAGGCGCATTCCTGGGGCGAGTTCGTGTTCGACTTCGCCTGGGCGCAGGCTTACCAGCGCACCGGCCTCGAGTACTACCCGAAGCTCGTCGTCGCGGTCCCGTTCACGCCGGCCACCGGGCCGCGCCTGCTGGTGCGCCCCGACCTCGACTACGGCGCCACCGCACGGGCACTGATCGGGCGTCTCGAAACGCTGGCGCGCGAGCGCGATGCCTCGTCCGTGCACGTCCTGTTCCCGGCGCCGGCGGATGTTGCCGTACTCGATGCCGCCGGCTGGCTCGCACGGCGTGACTGCCAGTTCCACTGGCACAACCGCGGCTATACCTCGTTCGATCACTACCTCGGGAGTTTCACTGCCGAGAAGCGCAAGAAGGCGCGGCGCGAGCGGCGCCGCGTCGCCGAGATGGGCATCGTGTTCGAGACCTGGGGCGCCAGCACGCTCGATGCGCCGCGTCTCGATGCGGTTCATGCCCTGCACCGGGATACTTTCCTGCGCCACGGCCACCTGCCCTACCTGACGCGCGAATTCTTCACGCTGGCGGCCCGGGATCTCGGCGAGGCGCTGATGGTCAAGGCCGCGATGTGGCGTGGCAACGTGGTCGCGTGCGCGATCTTCTTTCGATCGAGCGATACGCTGTACGGCCGCTACTGGGGCGCTACTGCCGACTTCCACAGCCTGCACTTCGAAACCTGCTACCACCAGGGCATCGAGTACTGCATCGAGCAGGGTCTCGCGCACTTCGAGCCCGGCACGCAAGGCGAGCACAAGGTCGCCCGCGGCTTCGAGCCGACGCTGACGCGCTCGGCGCACTTCATCGTCGATGCCCGCTATCGGGCGGCGATCGCCGACTACCTCGCGCGCGAGGGCCGCGCCGTCGACCAGTACGCCGCCGAGGTCGACACGCACGTCCCGTTCCGCCAGGCCCTGCGCGCACCGCTGCGATGAAGCGCATCACCTGGCTGTCGCCGACCGACGGGCCCGAGTGGTTCCCGGCCATAGAGGAGGCGCTCGACGAGCCCGCGGGCCTACTCGCCGCGGGCGGCGATCTCGCGCCCCAGCGACTGCTGGCGGCCTATCGGCGCGGCATCTTTCCCTGGTACTCGCCGGGCCAGCCCATCCTGTGGTGGGCGCCCGATCCGCGCGAGGTGCTCCTCCCCGGCGAGTTTCGCCGCCGCAAGAGCCTCGAAAAAGCCATGCGCAATCGTGGTGTTACCGTCACATTCGACCGTGCCTTCGAGGCGGTGATCGACGCTTGCGCGGCGCCCCGCGACACCGAAGGCGGCAGCTGGATCACCCCCGAGATGCGCGCAGCCTATGTGGCGCTGTTCGGGCTCGGATTCGGGCACAGCATCGAAGCGTGGCGCGAGGAGCGGCTGATTGGCGGGATCTACGGCGTGGGCCTCGGTGGCGTGTTCTTCGGCGAGTCGATGTTTTCGCGCGAACGCGACGCCTCGAAGATCGCGCTCGCCGCACTGGTCGAGTCCTGCCCGGCGCGCGGCATCGAGCTGATCGACTGCCAGCTCGCTTCCGCCCACCTGCGCAGCCTTGGCAGTCGGGCGCTGGCGCGCACGGAATTCTCGGCGCTGCTGGCGCGCCTCATTGTGGGTGAAAAGCCGCAATACTGGACCTGAGGGGCTGCTTTATGCAGAATCCGCGCGCCTTTCAACGGAAACTACATGTCCAAAGAAGACGCCATACAGATGGAAGGCGAAGTCGTCGAGACTTTGCCGAACACGACCTTCCGGGTCCAGCTGAAGAACGGACACGTGGTCACTGCGCACATTTCAGGGAAGATGCGCAAGAACTACATCCGCATCCTCACCGGCGACCAGGTCACGGTCGAGCTCACGCCCTACGATCTCAGCAAGGGCCGCATCGTCTATCGCGGCCGCTGAGCCGCGCGCGCCTTCCCCGCCTCAGGCCGGCACCGTCTCCTCGAGCGGTGAGCTTTCGAGCGCCAGCCCGTCGCCGTTCGCCGCCAGCGTGACGTGCACCTGCCCGCCGTTCACGAGCTTGCCGAACAGCAGTTCCTCGGCGAGTGGCCGCTTGATGTGGTCCTGGATGAGCCGCGCCATCGGGCGCGCGCCCATCTTCGGGTCATAACCCTGCTGTGCGATCCAGCGGCGCGCGGCGTCGTCGATCGTGAGCATCACGCGCTTCTGCTCGAGCTGCGCCTCGACCTCGACGAGCAGCTTCTCGGCCACACGCTCGATCGTGGCGGGATCGAGCGGCGCGAACTGGATGATCGCATCGAGACGGTTGCGGAACTCCGGTGAGAACAGGCGCCGCACGGCCTCCATGCCGTCGCTCGCGTGGTCCTGGTGCGTGAAGCCGATCGACGGGCGGCTCATTTCCTGTGCGCCCGCGTTGGTCGTCATCACGATCGTGGCGTGACGGAAATCCGCCTTGCGGCCGTTGTTGTCGGTCAGCGTACCGTGGTCCATCACCTGCAGCAGCAGGTTGAACACATCCGGGTGGGCCTTTTCGATTTCATCGAGCAGCACCACGCAGTGCGGGTGCTTGGCGATCGCCTCGGTCAGCAGCCCGCCCTGGTCGAAGCCGACATAACCCGGCGGCGCGCCGATCAAACGCGACACGGTATGGCGCTCCATGTACTCGGACATGTCGAAGCGAATGAACTCGACTCCGAGCGTGAGCGCGAGCTGGCGCGTGACTTCGGTCTTGCCGACACCGGTGGGGCCCGCGAACAGGAAGCTGCCGGTGGGCTTGCGCTGGTCGCCGAGTCCCGAGCGGGCCATCTTGATGGCCGCCGCCAGCGTCTCGATGGCCGGATCCTGGCCGAAGATCACGAGCTTGAGGTTGCGCTCGAGGTTGCGCAGCACCTCGCGGTCGTTCGAGCTGACCTGCTTGGCCGGGATGCGCGCGATGCGCGCCACCACGTCTTCGATCTGGGGCACGTCCACGACCTCCTCGCGCTCCCCGGCGGGCTTCAGGCGCAGGCGCGCGCCGGCCTCGTCGACCACGTCGATCGCCTTGTCGGGCAGGTGGCGGTCGTTGATGTGGCGCGACGCCAGCTCGGCCGCGGCACGCAGCGCCTCGTCGGTGTAGGTGATGGCGTGATGTTCCTCGAAGCGTGACTTCAGGCCCCGCAGGATGTCGATCGTCTCGGCCACGCTCGGCTCGACGACGTCGATCTTCTGGAAACGACGCGCGAGCGCATGGTCCTTCTCGAAAATGCCGCGGAATTCCTGGTAGGTGGTCGAGCCGATGCAGCGGATCTCGCCGCTCGTCAGCACCGGCTTGATCAGGTTGGAGGCGTCCATGACACCCCCCGACGCCGCGCCCGCGCCGATCACGGTGTGGATCTCGTCAATGAACAGGACCGCGCCCGGCTGCTTCTTGAGTTCATTGATCACGCCCTTCAGGCGCTTCTCGAAGTCGCCGCGGTACTTGGTGCCCGCCACCAGCGCACCCAAGTCGAGCGCATGGATCGTGCTGCCGGCGAGTACTTCGGGCACCTTGCCCTCGACGATCATCCGCGCGAGCCCCTCGGCGATGGCGGTCTTGCCGACCCCGGCCTAGCCGACGTACAGCGGGTTGTTCTTGCGACGGCGGCACAGGATCTCGATCGTGCGCTCGACCTCGAGCCTGCGGCCGATCAGCGGATCGATGCGGCCTGCCTGGGCCTCGCGGTTCAGGTTCACGGTGTACTTCTCGAGCGCGCCGCCGCCCTCACCCTCGCGCTCGCCCTCGCCCGCCTCGCTGCCGGACTCCGTCTTCTCCTCGGCGACCTTCGAGAGTCCGTGGGAGACGTAATTGACGACATCGAGGCGCGTGACACCCTGCTTCTCGAGCAGGTAGACCGCGTGCGACTGCTTCTCGCTGAAGATCGCGACCAGCGCATTGCCGACGCCGACTTCCTTGCCGCCGCTCGACTGCACGTGGAACACGGCCCGCTGCAGCACACGCTGGAAACCGAGGGTGGGCTGCACTTCCCGCTCATCGCCCTCGGGCAGCCGGGGAGTCGACTCCATGATGTGGGCCTGCAGTTCCGGCTTGAGCTTCGCAAGGTCGGAGCCGCAGGCGCGCAGGATCTCGCGCACGCGCGTGG
>CADEFJ010000113.1 GCA_902826575.1 uncultured Pseudomonadota bacterium
GAGTTCGCCGTCGGATGGGTGCGCCTGTCGGTCAACAAGCCCGGCGCGATCCGCGGCTCGCGCGACGTCGGCGTCAGCATCGTGCGCCGGCGGGCCACCGCCAAATGACGCAGGTGCTCGTCGCGGCCGGCAGCAACATCGATCCCGAACGCCATCTCGCCGCCGCCATGCGCGAACTGGAGCGGGCCTTTCCCGGCGCGCGCTTCTCGCGTGCGTACCGCAATGCCGCGGTGGGTTTCGAGGGAGACGACTTCATCAACCTGGTCGCGGCGTTCGAGACCGACCTGACGCCGCCCGCGATCCTCGCGCACCTGCACCGCATCGAGACGCGCTGCGGGCGCGAACGCGACGCGCCGAAGTGGGCGCCGCGCTCGATGGACCTCGACCTGCTGCTCTATGGCGACCTGGTGTGCGAGGCGCCCGGCTACCGACTGCCGCGCCCGGATCTCGCGAAGCGCCCGTACATGCTGGGCCCCGCGGCTGAAGTCGCGCCCGACGCGCGCCACCCGACGCTGGGCGTGACGCTCGGCGAGCTGTGGGAGAACTTCGATCGCGCGGCGCACGCGCTGTGGCCGGTGCCGCTCGCGCCGGCGGAGTGAGCGGGCGTGAGCTTATTCGCCGAGGCTGCGGCCGCCGTCGATCGCCAGGATCTGCCCGGTGACGAACGGCGCATCGACCGCGAAGTAGCGCGCGGCAAGCGCCACATCACGCGGCGAGCCGAGGCGCTTCAACTGGGTACGCGCGATGATCTCGGCCTGGAGCGCCTCATCAGCGCCGTCCACCGGCCACATCACCGGCCCCGGTGCGATGCCGTTCACGCGCACTTGCGGGGCGAGTTCGCGCGCCAGCGAGCGGGTCAGCATCGCAAGCCCCGCCTTGGCGATCGAGTAGGTGGTGTGCCGCCGCAGCGGCCGCTGGCCGTGGATATCGACGAGATTGAGGATGAGTCCGCGCGCCTCGCGCAGCGCAGGCGCCGCAGCCTGCGAGAGGAACAGCGGCGCCTTGAGGTTCGTGCCGAGCAGGTCGTCCCACTGTGCCGGTGTGATCTTGCCCACCGGCGTCGGATAGAAGGTCGAGGCGTTGTTGACGAGTACGTCGAGCCGGCCGAAGGCGCCGAGCGTGGTATCGACCAGCTGCGCCAGGTTCCCGATATCGAGCAGATTCGCCTCGACACCGATCGCCGAGCGCGGGCGCTGCGCATTGAGCTCGCCCACGAGCACCTGCGCCTCGCTCGCCGAGCTGCGGTAGTGCACGGCGACATGCGCGCCGGCGGCGTGCAGCGTCCGCGCGATCTCGGCGCCCACGCGCCGCGCCGCGCCGGTGACCAGCACTGTCTTGCCTGCGAGTGCGCCCATGCACGCTGAGCTTACACTGAGCCCGGACGAGCGGGCACACGGCGAGCGCGTGCTCGCCGAGGTGCGCGCTGCCATCACCGCGGCGGGCGGCGCGATTCCGTTCGCGCAGTTCATGGCGCTCGCGCTCTACGCGCCGGGTCTAGGCTACTACAGTGCCGGCGCGCGCAAGTTCGGCCCGGACGGGGACTTCACGACGGCGCCCGAGATGTCGGCGCTGTTCGGCCGCTGCGTCGCGCGCCAGTGCTGCGAGGTGCTGGCCACGACCGGTGGGGCGATCCTCGAGTTCGGCGCCGGCACGGGCGCGCTCGCGCAGACCGTGCTCGAAACGCTCGCGGCGCTCGATGCGCTGCCTGCGCGCTACCTGATCCTCGAAGTGAGCGCCGAGTTGCGCGCACGCCAGCAACAGCGCCTCGCGGCACTCGCGCCGGCACTTGCCGGGCGTGTCGCCTGGCTCGATCGCTTGCCCGAGGCGCCGTTCAGCGGGGTGATGCTCGCCAACGAAGTGCTCGATGCGCTGCCGTGCGAGCGCTTCGTCGTGCGTGCGGGGCGCGCGCGGCGGCTCGGCGTCGCGCTGGATGGGCACTCGGGCGGCCTGCGCGAAGTGGAGCTCGGCGGGCCCGCGACGGGCGGGCCGGACGCCACGGGCGCGGGCGTGCCCGGCCTGCCGGCGGACCTCGACCTCGCGGCCCTGCCGGAGGGCTATCGCGGCGAATGCTGCCCCGCGCTTGCGCCGTGGATCGCCACGCTCGGCGCCACGCTCGAGCGCGGACTCGTGCTGGCGATCGACTACGGCCTGCCGCGCAGCGCGCTCTATCTCCCCGATCGACGCGACGGCACCCTGCTGTGCCACTTCCGCCATCGCGCCCACGACGATGCGCTGCGCAACGTGGGACTGCAGGACATCACGGCCTGGGTCGATTTCACGGCCGTCGCGGAGGCTGCGGTCGATGCCGGTCTCGACGTCGCGGGATTCTCGACGCAGGCGGCGTTCCTGCTCGCGCTCGGCATCGAAACCGACGTCGCGCGCGAGAGCGATACTGCCCTGCGCGCGGCGCGGGCCGGCGAGGCGCGCCGACTGCTGATGCCGAACGAAATGGGCGAAATCTTCAAGGCGATCGCGCTGGCGCGCGATCTCGACGCACCGCTCAGCGGATTTGCGTTGCAGGATCTACGACGCCAGCTTTAGCCTTCTGCGCCGCGATCGCCTGGGCGCGCAGCTCGTGCATGCGCACGCCGATCTGCGGGCCCTCGAGGCTGGCGCGCGTGACCTCATCGAGCACTGCGGCGCGCGCGGCGATGTGGCAGCGGCGCAGGTAGATCGCCTGGGGATACGGATGCGCCTCGAAGCCGAGCCGTCCGCGGGCGTCGGCCTCGCAGGCGAGCAGCAGTTCCTCGAAGCGCTCGGGGCGGCGGAAGGCGTCACAGCGCTCGAGCATGGTGAGGATCGTGGCAGCGCGCAGATCGAACGCGCGGTGCACGTCGCAGTGATAACGCGCCACGAGGCGCGCCAGCTCGCGGTGATCGTTCGGCACGCGCAGGCGGTCGCACAGCGCATCGACGAGTCCGACACCGGCCGCCTCGTGGCCATGGTGCATGGGCCAGCGCTCGCGGGGCGTGCGTCCCTTGCCGAGGTCATGGGTCAACGCGGCAAAGCGTACGGTAGCCGCCTCGCTCAACTGCGCGGCCTGGCGCAGCACCATCAGCGTGTGCACGCCCGTATCGATCTCCGGATGCCATTTTTCCGGCTGCGGCACGCCGAACAGCGCGTCCACTTCGGGGAATACCACCGCGAGTGCGCCGCAGTCGCGCAGCACCTGGAAATAAACGTCGGGCCGCGCGCTCTCGAGTGCCCGCGCAGTCTCCTGCCACACGCGTTCCGCCACCAGTGCGCGGGCCTCGCCATTGGCGACCATCGCGCGCATCAGTGCGAGGGTTTCCGCGGCCACCGAGAAGCCGAGCGGCGCAAAGCGCGCCGCAAAGCGCGCCACGCGCAGGATGCGCACCGGGTCCTCGACGAAGGCGGGCGACACGTGACGCAGCACGCGCGCCTCGAGGTCGCGCTGCCCACCGTACGGATCGATGATTTCCCCGCTCTCGCTGCGCGCCATCGCGTTCACGGTCAGGTCGCGGCGCGCGAGGTCGTCCTCGAGCGTCACCTCGGGCGAGAACTCGGTGGCGAAGCCGCGGTAGCCGGGGCCCGTCTTGCGCTCGAGGCGCGCGAGCGCGTATTCCTCCTTGGTGCGCGGATGCAGGAACACAGGGAATTCCCGCCCCACGGAGACATAGCCCGCGCCGGTGAGCTGCTCGGGAGTCGCGCCGACGACGACCCAGTCGCGTTCGCGGACAGGCAGGCCGAGGGCCTCGTCCCGTACGGCGCCACCGACCAAGTACACTCGCATCCGCGCATGTTACTCGACGTTCGCATCTTCGCGTTGCTGCTCGTGCTGCCGTTGTCCGGGTGCGGGTCGCTGTACCTGGCCCAGGCGGCGGCCGGCCAGTGGGGCGTGATGGCCGCGCGCGAGCCGATCGGGGCCGTGCTCGCCGATCCGGCCACGCCGGACGATTTGCGCGCACGACTCGAGGAGGTCATGGCAGTGCGCGAGTTCGCCTCGCGCGAACTCGCGCTGCCCGACAACGCCAGCTACCGACAATACGCCGCGCTCGATCGGCCCTACGTGGTGTGGAATGTCGTCGCAGTGCCGGAGTTCGAGGTCGCGCCGAAGGAATGGTGTTTCCCGATCGTCGGCTGCACCGCCTATCGCGGCTACTTCAGCGAGCAGCGCGCGCGCGACTACGCGCTGACGCTCGAATCGCGCGGCAACGACGTGGTCGTGGGCGGCGTGGCCGCCTACTCGACGCTCGGGCGCTTCGCCGACCCGGTGCTCTCGACGATGTTGGGCTACGGCGACGCCCAGCTCGCGGGCGTGATCTTCCACGAGCTCGCGCACCAGGTGGTCTATGTGCCCGGGGACTCGGCGTTCAACGAGGCCTTCGCGGTGACGGTCGAACAGGAGGGGCTCGCACGCTGGCTCGCACTGCGCGGGCAGCCGGACAAGCTCGCGGCGTGGCGCGCGTGGCGCGCGGCGCAGGCGGAGCTCGCGACGCTGTTCGCGCGCTATCGCGAATCGCTGCGCCGCCTGTATGCCGGCGATCTCGATGCGCCCGCGATGCGGGAGCGCAAGCGCGCGATCCTCGGCAAGCTGGCCAGCGAGGTACGCGCCCTCGAGGCGCGCAGCGGCGTGCGCCAGGGTTACGGGCACATCGATGCCGGCCTCAACAACGCGCACCTCGCCTCGGTCGCCACTTATTTCGATTGCGTGCCAGGCTTCGAGCGGCTGCTCGGGGCGCAGGGCGGCGACCTGCCGCGTTTCCATGCCGCGGTGAAGGCGCTGGCCGCGCAGCCTATGGAGGCGCGGCGGGCGGCGGTGTGCGCCGGCGCGCCCGACGCCGCCGGCGCAGCGGGTCCTAGCGCAGCGGAATGAGCAGTGCGGTGCTGCCGCGGCGCACCGTGAGCACCAGCGAGTTCGCGCCGCGCGCGGCGTCGCGCAGGTGGCGCAGGTTGCCGACCTGGGTGCGGTTCGCGTTCACGATCACGTCGTTCGAACGCAGGCCCGCGATCGAGGCGGGGCTGCCGGCCTCGACCGCCCGCACCAGCACGCCGCCGGCGTTGGGCGCATCGGCAAGTTGCGCGCCGACGAGTCCGCGATGGATTTCCGGCGCATCAAGGTCTTCGGCCTCGGCGCGCGTGGTTGCCTCGTTCGGCGTCTCGGCGATCACTGCGGTCACTTTGCGCGGCTTGCCGTCGCGCACCAGGCCGACGTCCACGGTCTCGCCGACGCGCAGCAGGCCGATCGCGTTCTGCAGGTCGGTGTTCGACTTGACCCCCTGGCCATTGACCGAGGTGATCACGTCGCCGGGCCGGATGCCGGCCTTGTCGGCCGGGGAACCCTGCACGACCTCGGAGACCAGCGCGCCGTTGGCGTCCTTGAGGCCGAGCGATTGGGCGATGTCGGGCGTGACGGTGTAGATGCTGACGCCGAGCAGGCCGCGCTTGACCGAACCGAACTTCACCAGCTGCTCCATGACGTTCTTCGCCATGTTGGCCGGGATCGCAAAGCCGATGCCGATGTTGCCGCCGCTCCTCGAGAGGATCGCGGTGTTGATGCCGACGAGTTCGCCGCGCAGGTTCACCAGTGCGCCACCCGAGTTGCCGGGGTTGATCGAGGCGTCGGTCTGGATGAAGTCCTCATAGCCGTCGGTGATGCCCGAGCGTGACAGGCCGCTGACGATGCCCTGCGTCACCGTGTGCTGCAGGCCGAACGGATTGCCGATCGCGACCACGTAGTCGCCGACCTCGAGCCGGCTGGAATCGCCGAACGAGAGCTGCACGAGGGCATTGTGCTCGACCTTGAGCACGGCGACGTCGGAAGGCGCATCGCTGCCGACCACCTCGGCCTTGATGTCGGTGCCGTCCTGCAGGGTCACGGTGATCTCGCTGGCATTCTCGATCACGTGCGCATTGGTCAGTACGTAACCCTTCTTCGCGTCGATGATCACGCCGGAGCCGGCACTCTGGAACTGGCGCTCGCGCGTGCCGCCGCCCGGGGGCACATCGAAGAAGCGGCGGAAGAACGGATCGTCGAGGAGCGGGTTCTGCGGGCCGCGCTGCTTGATGGTCCCGCGCGTGGCGATGTTCACGACCGCGGGGGAGACCCGCTTGATCATCGGCGCGAGGGAAGGCACCGGGGAGGAGGCGCCCTGGGCCTCGGCCGGAGTGCCTGGAAGGCCCGCGGCCAGCATCACGGCAAGACTGGTGGCGGCGGCAAGGATCGTGGAGCGAAGCCGGTTCATTGAATGCGCCTGTCGGGAAGCGATGCGGGATTCTACAAGATGCGCTTCGGGGGCCGGTTTGTGGCCGAAAAAAGAAAAATCAAGCCCCTTCGTGACCTACCAGATATTGATATTTGCGCCTTGGAATGACGGCTGTGCGGACGCAGCAAACTTTTCGCTATCTTCGTGCAGAATATTTCATAAGTTATTGATATTAAATGCTGAAATTAAACCTGAAAACTCGTCCCCCAAAGCCTTGACGAGGCCATTTCACGTAATTAGGCTCTTGTACCCAACACAAGATCTTGTGTCGCGCCACGCGATCGAGAACCCGGGTTGGGGGCAACCGGGAGAGGTACCGCAACAGCCGGCGGCCTTCCCGAATTGTGAAAAGAAGACTGGGGAGGCGGACAGTTGAACAGCGTAGTGAAGATCGAGCCCAAAGACATCAGCACCATTCCGTTCCAGGATGCCTCGCTCGACATCTGGGACAAGAAATATCGCCTGACCGCGAAAGATGGCGCGCCGATCGACGCGACCATGGACGACACCTACAAGCGCGTCGCTCGCGCCCTGGCCGAAGTCGAGGCGCCGGAGGTGCGCGGCGAATGGAACGAGCGCTTCCTGTGGGCGCTGCGCCGGGGCGCGATCCCGGCTGGCCGTGTGACCTCGAATGCCGGCGCGCTGGAGCACAAACCGGCCACTTCGACGATCAATTGTACCGTATCTGGAACAGTTACCGACTCGATGGACGACATCCTCAGCAAGGTCCACGAGGCCGGGCTGACGCTGAAAGCGGGTTGCGGCATCGGCTATGAGTTCTCGACCCTGCGTCCGCGCGGGGCGTATGTGAGCGGCGCCGGCGCCTACACCTCGGGCCCGCTGTCGTTCATGGATATCTACGACAAGATGTG
>CADEFJ010000114.1 GCA_902826575.1 uncultured Pseudomonadota bacterium
GCAGGCCGGCGCAGGTCTGCAGGGCGCCGCGCGCCGCGGCGCGCTCGCCCGCCTCGGCGCGCGGCGCCTGGGCACCCGTCGTGCGCCGGTGCTGTTTGCGCCCGACATCGCCCGCGGCGTCTTCGGGCACATGGTCGGCGCGCTGCGCGGCGCGAACCAGTATCGCCGCACGTCCTTCCTGCTCGATGCAGCCGGCCAGCAGATACTGCCCTCGTTCATCCATATCCACGAGCGCCCGCACATACCCAGGGCACTCGCCAGCAGCCCGTTCGACGCCGAGGGCGTCGCCACGCGTGATCGCGAACTCATCACCGGCGGTGTGCTGCAGGGTTATGTGCTCGGCAGCTATGCCGCCCGCAAGCTCGGCCTGCAAACGACCGGCAACGCCGGCGGTGTGCACAACCTGATCGTCGAATCCGATCGTGATGCATTGTCATTCGAGGCACTGCTCGCGCGCATGGGCACGGGCCTCGTCGTGACAGAGCTGATGGGCCAGGGCGTGAACGGCGTCACCGGCGACTATTCGCGTGGCGCCACCGGGTTCTGGGTCGAGGGCGGCGCGCCCGCGTTCCCGGTCGAGGAAGTCACCATTGCCGGCAACCTGCGCGACATGTACCTCGCCATCGACGCGATCGGCAGCGACGTCGACACGCGCGGGGCGTTGCGCACCGGTTCGGTGCTTGTCCGGGAAATGATGATTGCCGGGGAAGCCAGCAGCTAGCGAACAGCGAACAGACGACAGCTGACAGCCAGAAGCGTCGCCGCGCCGGCTATGCGCCTCTGGCTGTACTCTGTTCGCCCTTCGCTGTTCGCTGCAAGTTGTCCGTTTCCCCTTCAGCCACCAGTTCCCCCAGGGTTTGGTCTTTGCAGCAGTCCCGCCATGCCTCGTCTATCGCTCGTGTCAGTCGATCGACCGGTGGCAGCGAGACATCGCGTGCCGGCGCATGCCCCATTTTCTGGTTGCGTGCCGTATCGAGGATGTCCTGCAGCCGGATGTGGCCGATGTCGCGGCCGGGCAGCAGGCGCTCGTCGTCGGTCGCGAGCAGCAGGCGCGCGCCCTCGAGCGTCGCGACCAGCTGCGCGACCGCAATGCCCGGCAGCCCCAGTTCGCTCGCAAGCGAGCTGACGGTCCACGTCGTGTTGCCCGCTGCGTGCGAGCGCCCGACGAGGTACATGACCTTGAGCGAGACCCGCTCCACCTCGACGCTCGACAGGCGCAGTTCCCGCATCCCGATGCGCAGGTACTCCGGGTTCTGCACGTAAAACGAGATCTGCGCCCCGATCAGCAGTATCAGCCAGCCGAAGTAGGTCCACAGCAGCGTCGCGACGATGATCGCGAGGCCCGCGTACACGATCGTCAGGCGCGAGGAATAGACGACGAAGGCCGTGAACAGCGTGCCGACGGCCGCCCACAACACGCCGCCGGCAATGCCGCCGATCAGCGCCGACTGCCAGCGCACCCTGGTATTCGGCACGAGCATGTACACGAACGTGAAGATTGCGGTGACCATCACGTAGGGCTCGAGCCCGGTCGTGAAATGCACCGCGCGGCTCAGCAGCGGCAGTTGCGTGATGACCTGCCAGGACTCGCTGCGCATGGCGCGGTGGGCGAGGCCGAGAAAGGCCACCAGCAGCAGCGGACCGACGATCAGCAGCGTCATGTACTCGGCGATGCGGCGGGCGAAGCTGCGCGGCTGCTCGACGTGCCAGACGAAGTTGAAGCTGTCCTCGACCTTCTTGATGGTGCCGACCAGCGTCCACAGCAGCAGCGCGAAACCGACCGAGCCGACGATGCCGGTGCTCACGTTGTCGGCGAACTGCATCACGCGGGCCGTGATCTGCGTCGCGGCATCGCCGATCGGACGGAAGAACTCGTAGACGATCGGCTCGAGGTCGCGGTGCGCGCCGAAGCCCTTCAGTACCGCGAACGCAAACGCGAGCGCCGGCACGATCGCGAGGAAGGTCGCGTAGACCAGCCCCATGGCGCGCAGGTTGAGCTGGCCCTCGGACAGGTCGCGCAGGATCGCGTACGGATAACGCAGGATGCGTAGCGCGACGCCGGACGGCCGCGGCGAGAGGGAATGCGGGCCGAAGAGCCAGCGATCGAAGAAGTTCCAAGCCCGCAACCACATGGGGAAAGCCTACAGCGAACAGCTTACAGCTTACAGCCAGAATGAGCTGTCGCGAGCGGGCGAGCCTGCGCTTCCGGATGCTCCGCTGCTCGCCGTGGGCATCTGAATGCATGATCTGGCGGCGCTCCTCGGTCGGGCGACTTGCGATCTACCGGAGTCGGCGCTGCGTGCGGGTATCCACGGCCTTGTTCTCCCGGGCGCGCCAGCGGCGCCTCTGGCTGTCAGCTGCAAGCTGTTCGCTGTTCGCTTCCCGTGATCCTTGCAAGCGCTTCGCGGTATTTCTCGCTGGTCCGCTGGATGATCTCCTGCGGCAGCCGTGGTGCCGGCGGCTGCTTGTCCCAGTGGATCGACTCGAGGTAGTCGCGCACGAACTGCTTGTCGAAGCTCGGCGGGCTCACGCCCGTTTGCCAGGTGTCGGCCGGCCAGAAACGCGACGAGTCGGGAGTGAGCGCTTCGTCGATCAGGTGCAGCGTGCCGTCGGCATCGAGACCAAACTCGAACTTCGTGTCGGCAATGATCAGTCCGCGCGCCGCGGCATGTTGCGCGGCGTAGCCATACAGGGCGAGCGCCGTAGCGCGCACCCGCGCGGCGATATCCGCGCCAACCAGCGCCGCGGCCTCGTCAAAGGAAATGTTGATATCGTGCGCGCCGACGTCGGCCTTGGTGGCGGGCGTGAAGATCGGTGCCGGCAGCTTCGACGCGAGCTGCAGGCCGGGCGGCAGCGCGATGCCGCACACGGCGCCGCTGTGCTGGTAATCCTTCCACCCCGAGCCGATCAGGTAGCCGCGCACCACGGCCTCGATCGGCAGCGCATGCAGCCGGCGCACGATGACCGAACGGCCGGCGAGCAGGGCGCGTTCCTCGGGATCGGCGACGATTTCGTCGACGGCGCGGCCCGTCAGGTGATTCGGCACGATGTGCGTGGTGCGCGCGAACCAGTAGTTCGCGATCTCGTTGAGTACGTGGCCCTTCCACGGGATCGGGTCGGGCAATACCACGTCGAAGGCCGATAGCCGGTCGGTCGTCACGATCAGCATCGTGTCGGCATCCAGGGCGTAGATGTCGCGGACTTTGCCGGTGTGCAGCTTCGTGAGGCCGCAGAGGGCCGTGGTGTGGACAGTCGCAGGTGTCATCGGTGCAAGAGCCGGCGCGCGCAGGGCCCGGCATCTTGACCGCCCCTGCGCGATGCGGTCAAGGATCGTGTAACGTTATGGCTTCCATGGCGACTCGCTGGACGGGCAAGATCATCGGGGGCCTGCTGGGGCTCTTCACGCTCGGCCCGTTTGGCGCCGCGCTCGGCGCCATCATGGGTCACCAGTACGACCAGGGCGCCACGCAGGGCGGCGGGACGCCCAACTTCGGCGCGCATTTCTTCACCGCCACGTTCGAGGTGATGGGGCACATCGCCAAGTCCGACGGCCGGGTATCCGAGCGCGAGATCGCCGCTGCGCGCGCCGTGATGGCGGCGCTGCGACTCGATGAGCCGAGCGTGCATGCCGCGATCGCCTGCTTCCAGCGTGGCAAGCAGCCTGGCTTCGACTATCCCGGCGCCGTGCAGGCGCTGCGCCGCGCCTGCATTGGCCGGCCCGACCTGCTGCGCATCTTCTTCGAGATCCAGATGCGCGCAGCACTCGACGGCACGGATCTCGCGCCGCCGACGCGCGGCCAGGTGCAGCGGCTCGCGCAGTGGCTCGGCATTTCCACGCATGAGTTCGCCCGCATCGAGGCGGCGCTGCGCTCGGGACGCAGCGGCGCGCGCCCGGCCGCCGCGGCCGGCATTTCGCTGACGGATGCCTATGCCGTACTCGAAGTGGCGGCCGGCGCGACCGACGCGGAGGTCACCAAGGCTTACCGGCGCCAGCTCTCGCGTCACCATCCGGATAAACTCAAGGCGAATGGCCTGCCGGACTCGATGATCGAGCACGCGAAGGAGCGCACGCAGCGGATCATCGAGGCCTGGGACCGGGTGCGCGCCGCGCGCGGCATCCGCAGTTAGCTCCGGCTCGCGTACACTTCGCCCATGCGCCAGACGCCCTGGATAGCCCCCTCGATCCTGTCCGCCGATTTCGCGCGTCTCGGCGAAGAGGTCGACGCCGTGCTCGCGGCGGGCGCCGACATCGTGCACTTCGACGTCATGGACAACCACTACGTGCCGAACCTGACCGTCGGCCCGCTCGTGTGCGAGGCGCTGCGCAGGCACGGGGTCACCGCACCGATCGACGTGCACCTGATGGTCGAGCCGGTCGATCGCATCGTGCCGGACTTTGCCAAGGCCGGTGCCACCTACATCAGCTTCCACCCGGAGGCGAGCCGGCATGTCGATCGCACGATCGGGCTGATCCGCGAGAGCGGCGCGCGCCCCGGGCTGGTGTTCAACCCGGCGACGCCACTCGACTGGCTCGACTACACCCTCGGGAAGATCGACCTCGTACTGCTGATGTCGGTCAACCCCGGCTTTGGTGGCCAGGGTTTCATTCCCTCGACGCTTGGCAAGCTGGCCGAGGCCCGCCGGCGCATCGACGCCTCGGGTCGCGACGTGCGGCTCGAAGTCGACGGCGGCGTGAAGGTCGACAACATCGGCGAGATCGCGGCCGCGGGTGCCGACACCTTCGTCGCGGGCTCGGCCATATTCGGCGCCGGGGACTACAAGGCGACGGTGGCGGACATGCGCCGGGCAATCGCCAGCAGCACCTGATCTCCCTGGCACCCGCGGAGGAACCGCCATGCCGTCGCGTTACCGTTCGCTGGCCGTCTATTCGCTGCTGCTCGCGGTGGTGGCGGCTGCATGGCTCGCGCAGGGCCTGCGCGGCGCGGATGACTTCCCGGCTGCCTGGATCGCCGCGGCATGGATCGCGGTGTGCCTCGTCATCTGGCAGTTCGGCATCCCGGTGCCGCGCGTCGGTCTCACCTCGATGGAGCGCGTGCCGCAAGTGGGCCTGCTGCTCGTGTTCAGCGCGCCGGTCGCGGCGGCGCTGTGCGGGGCCGCCGCGTTCCTGTGGCCGCTGCTGAGCCGCAGCTACAGCCACGGCTCACCGCGCGCGGCCGTGCTGCGCGCCGTGCACAACGGTGCCATGGACACGCTGATGCTGCTCGCCGCGGCCAGCGTCTATCTCGCCGTCGGTGGCCGTCACCCGATCGGCGTGCCCGGACTCGACGACATCGTGCCGCTCGCAGCGATGGCGCTCACGGCCCAGGCCGTCAACGTGGCCTTGCTCGCGACGTACTTCCGGCTCGATGGGCGCGACGTCGGGCGCATCATCAAGCCGGTGTATTCGCTGGTCGACCTCGTGTTCGTGCCGGCCGGCGTGCTCGCCGCGGTGCTGTACAACACCGCAGCTCCTGCCACCTTCGTGCTGTTCGCCCTGCTGATGATCGTGTTCGTGTTGAGCTTCAACGGCATCGGCAGTGCGCTCGCCGCCGCCGATGCCGACAGCAGCCCCCTGGCGCGCCTGTCGCGGGCGTGGCGCGCGCTGCGCGGCGCACGCCGCGTCGATGACCTCGGGGACCGCATCCTCGCCGAGACGCGCGCGCTGTTTCGCTTCGACGAGTTCCTGCTGGGCTTCGTGAACGAGGAGGGCACGCTGGAATGGCGTGTGCACGAGCGCGGCGGCGAGCGTATTGCCGCGCATTCGCAGCCGCTGGCCACCGGACTGCCGGGTCGCGTCGCAGCGCACGGCCAGTCCTTGCTGGTCGAGGACTGGGCGCGCGCGCCTGCGGCGCTGCGCGCGCAGGCCGACGCCGCCGAGAGCGGTTCGCTGATCATCGTCGCGCTGCGCGAGGACGGCCGCGTCATCGGCCTGCTGAGCGTGCGCCACGGCCGCCCGGGAGCCTACTCGGACGCCGATCTGCACCTGATGGAGCGACTCGCCGAGCAGGTGGCGCCGGCCATCGCCGATGCGCGCGCGTTCGAGGATCTCGAAAGCTACCGGCGACTGCTCGAGCATCGTGTGTCGGAGCGGACCGACGAGCTGGCCCGGGCCAATCGCGACAAGGAGCGGCTGATCGCGGCGCTCGATGAACGCAGCCGCACGCTGGAGCGCGAGTCGCAGGAAGACCCGCTCACCGGGATCGCGAATCGCCGCGCCTTCAGCCGGCGCCTGGCGAGCGAAATCGAAATGTCACGCGCGTCCGGGCGCCCGTTGACCCTGGCGGTCGCCGATCTCGATCACTTCAAGCTCGTCAACGACGCGATGGGACATGCGGTCGGCGACGAAGTGCTGCGCCAGAGTGCAGCCGTGATGCGCCACATCTGCCGGGCGACCGACCTCGTCGCGCGTATCGGTGGCGAGGAGTTCGCGATCATCTTCCCGGGGATGGACCAGCGCCAGGCGGCGGCGTTCTGCGAGAACGTGCGACGCGCTGTCGAGCAACACGGCTGGCACGCCCTGCACCCGACGCTGCGGGTGACCCTGAGCATCGGCATCGCGCAGTGGGATCGCCAGGCGGGCGCGGACGAACTGCAGCACGCCGCCGACTCGCGCCTGTACAGTGCGAAACACGCCGGGCGCAATCGGGTCGCCTGATTGGGCTGGCGCGCT
>CADEFJ010000115.1 GCA_902826575.1 uncultured Pseudomonadota bacterium
GATGTCGTAGCGGCCGCGCTCGAAAACGAAGGCCTTGGTCACCGTGACACCCTGGCCGTCGGTCCAGGTGAGCGGGACGCGCAACTCGCCAGCGCCCTCGGCCAGGCGGAATTCGCTGGCCGGCGCGGTGAACGTCGCAACGTGGGTCGGGCGCTCGGCGCCGGCAGCACCAGTGAGGCCGGTCTGCATCACGTAGAAACCGGTAGGACCGTCGCGATTGAACAGGCGCACGCGCTGCGCCTGGCCCTTCACGAGCGGATACACGAGCAGATCGGCGCGGCGCAACTCCCCGCCGGTGAGGCCGATCTCCATGTCGAGGACGTCGGTGACGACGCGCACGCTCGGCGCACTGGCCGGTGCCGGGGTACCCGATGCGGGCGTTGCCTCGGCCGGCACGCCGGCCAGCGGCGCGCCGGGCACCGCGGCTACCGGTACCTCGCCCGCACCGATCGTCGGTGGCGCGGCAGTGGGCGCGGGCACCTGGGCTTCGGGAATATTGCCCTCGAGCGCTGCGCTGCGCTCGACGGTTTCCTGCGCAATCTGCTCCGCGCTCTTCGGAACGGGCGTGTAGTCACGCACCCATGTCTCGTAGTTGAGCCACCCGAGCAGAACCAGGCCAAGCCAGAGAAAGACGCGTGGATTAGTGGTCATGGAGATGCGGTACCGGATCGATGCCGCCCGGATGCCAGGGATGGCAGCGGCCGATGCGCTTCGCGGCCAGCCAGCCGCCACGCAACACACCGTACCGGCCCACGGCCTCGAGCGCGTAGTGGGAACACGAAGGATAGAAGCGGCACGTCGGCCCGAGCAGCGGGCTCAGTGTCCACTGGTAAAGCCGGATCAGCCCCTGGACGATGACGCGCATTGTTTCGCGACCTTCTTCCAGAGCATGCCGAGGCTCGCGTGCAGGTCGGCCGCCGCTGCGCCCTTCACCGGGACGCGGGCCGCGACCACGATGTCGATGGCCGGCAGCTCATGCTGCGTGAGACGAAAGGATTCCTTGACGATGCGCCGCACGCGGTTGCGTGCCACGGCGTTGCCGACGGTGCGGATCGCTACGGCGAGTCCGAGGCGCGGTGCGCCAAGATCGTTCGGCCTGACGGTCATGCTGAAGAAGCTGTCTGCGATACGTTTGCCCGCGCCATGGACTTTCTGGAAGTCCGGTTTGGTGCGCAACCGGCGTTGCGGCGGGAAAGTGAGTCGTATCAGGGAATCAGCTTCTTGCGGCCCTTCGCGCGTCGCCGGGCGAGGACCTTCTGGCCATTCTTCGTCGCCATGCGGGCACGGAAACCGTGCGTGCGGGCGCGTCGGACTTTGCTGGGCTGATACGTGCGTTTGCTCATGATATGCGCACCAAAAAGGGCGGGAAGGGTAAGCACGCAGGCGGGGAGTGTCAATACGCCCCGCCCTGTTAAACTCCGCGGCCCTGCCCCGTTCGGCGGCAGGTTTCATGCTCACGGGGTTGGAATATTGGAAGCTGGGCTCTGGGCACGTTGCGTGCGCGCTCTCGAGGATGAGCTGCCCGAACAGCAGTTCAACACCTGGGTGCGCCCGCTGCAGGCTGTGCAGGGCGACGGCGCCCTGAAGTTGCTCGCCCCGAACCGCTTCGTCGTCGACTGGGTAAACGCCCACATTCTCGCGCGGATCGGCGACCTGATCCGCGACGAATCGACCGGGGACGCCCCGATCGTCACCGTGGAGGTCGGCAGCCGCAGCACCCGTTCCACGGCCAACACGCCCGCGCCCCAGATGGCCCCGAAGGGGCGCCGGGCCGAGGGCCTGGTCATCGGGGCCCGGCTGAACCCCGATTTCACCTTCGAGACTTTCGTCGAGGGCAAGAGCAACCAGCTGGCCCGGGCGGCCGCGCTGCAGGTCGGGGAGAACCCGGGCAAGGCCTACAACCCGCTCTTTGTTTATGGCGGCGTCGGCCTCGGCAAGACCCACCTGATGCATGCCGCCGGCCACATGATCCGCCAGCGTGACCCGGACGCGCGCATCGCCTATGTGCACTCCGAACGCTTCGTGAGCGACATGGTTCGTGCGCTGCAGCACAACACCATGAACGAGTTCAAGACGGCCTATCGTTCACTCGATGCGCTGCTGATCGATGACATCCAGTTCTTTGCCGGCAAGGACCGTTCGCAAGAGGAGTTCTTCCACACGTTCAATGCGTTGCTGGAAGGCCAGCAGCAGGTGATCGTGACCTGTGATCGCTATCCGAAGGAGGTCACTGGCCTCGAGGAGCGCCTGAAATCGCGTTTCGGCTGGGGTCTCACGGTCGCCATCGAGCCTCCCGAGCTCGAGACCTGCGTGGCGATCCTGATGAGCAAGGGCCAGGCGGCGGGGGTCGCGTTGCCCGAGGAAGTGGCGTTCTTCATAGCCAAACGCATCCGTTCGAACGTGCGCGAACTCGAGGGTGCGCTGCGCCGCGTAATCGCCAACTCCCGCTTCACCGGGCGGCCGATTACGCTCGAGTTCGCGAAGGAAGCGCTGAAGGACCTGCTGTCCCTGCAAGCGAAACTGGTCACGGTCGAGAACATCCAGAAGACCGTCGCGGATTACTACAAGGTGCGCGTCGCGGACCTGCTCTCGAAACGCCGCAACCGCTCGATCGCTCGGCCCCGCCAGGTCGCGATGGCGCTGGCGAAGGAGCTCACGAGCCACAGCCTGCCGGAAATCGGCGATGCCTTCGGCGGCCGCGATCACACGACCGTGCTGCATGCCTGCAAGCGCATCAAGGAATTCCGCGATACTGACCAGCGCATCGGTGAGGACTATTCAAACCTGTTGAGAACCCTCACTGGTTAACTGTGCATTTGTTGTGGATGAAACTGTGCGTAAAGTTGCGCACAATTGATGCACAGGGTGGCGGAGGCGTGTCCACAGGGTTCGGCGGCGAACGGCGCGCAGCTAACAGCTGACGGCCAGAGAGGTTTTTTTGGCCATCCACATGTCCACAGCCCCTACGACTGCTACTACTGGCTTTAATACAAGACCAATTCAGGAATCAGGAAGGCGCCTCTCATGAAGCTTTCGGCCACGCGTGCCCAGGTGTTGAACCCGCTGCAGAGCGTCATCGGCGTCGTCGAGCGTCGGCAAACGATGCCGATACTGGCGAACGTGCTGCTCTCGGCGCGCAACAATCGCCTGTCGATCACCGGCACGGATCTCGAGGTCGAGCTCGTCGCGGCGAGCGAGGCCACCGTGCAGCAGGCGGGAGACATCACGGTGCCCGGCCGCAAGCTGCTCGATATTTTTCGGGCCCTGCCGGAAGGCGTGAATGTGACACTGGCGACCGAAGGGGAGCGCGTGATCGTGCGCGCGGGCCGCAGCCGCTTCACGCTCTCGAGCCTGCCCTCGGCAGAGTATCCGGTGGTCGATGAGATCAACGCCCAGCAGACGCTCACCGTGCCGCAGGCGGAGTTTCGCCGACTGATCGACAAGACCCACTTCTCGATGGCGCAGCAGGACGTGCGTTACTACCTCAACGGCCTGTTGATCGAAGCCGACGGCAGGAACCTGCGGGCGGTGGCGACCGACGGCCATCGGCTGGCGATCTGCGATTGCCCGCTCGAGAGCAAGACCAGCACCACGCAGCAGGTCATCGTGCCGCGCAAGGGCGTGCTCGAGCTACAGCGGCTGCTCGGTGCGGAAGGCAACATCGAGCTCGCGATCGGGACCAATCACATTCGCGCCCAGATCGGCGACGTTCGCTTCACATCGAAGCTGATTGACGGCAGATTCCCGGAGTACGGTCGCGTCATCCCGGCCACACCCTCGCGTGTGGTCGAGGCGGATCGTGAGACACTGCGCCAGGCCCTGCAGCGCACGGCAATTCTCTCGAACGAGAAGTACCGTGGCGTGCGCCTGACCGTGAAGCCCGACCTGCTGACCATCCAGGCGCATAACCCGGAGCAGGAAGAAGCCGAGGATCAGATCGAGGTGAGCTACCAGGGCGAAGAGGTCGAGATCGGCTTCAACGTCAATTACCTGCTGGATGCCCTGGGCGCGATCGACGGGGACAAGGTCCAGATTGGCCTCGGCGACTCGAACAGCAGCTGCCTGATCCGCGCGGATGCCAACTCGACGGCTCGCTACGTTGTGATGCCGATGCGGCTCTAGCGAGCCGCCGATGGCCCTCGTCGATCTCCTCGTCGAGGATCTGCGCTGTATCGAGCGACTCGAGCTCGCGCTCCACCCCAGGCTCAACCTGATTGCCGGTCCCAACGGGACCGGCAAGACCTCTGTGCTCGAATCGATCTTCCTGCTGGGTCGCGGCCGGTCCTTCCGTACCCGCAGCTCCGAGCGCCTGATCCGCCACGGAGCGGAGCGTCTCACCGTGTTCGGTCGCGTGGGTCGGCACGCGATCGGGGTCGAGGTGCAGCGGGGCCAGGGGCATGGCGCAGCGGCCACGCGCGCCAAGGTGGACGGCGACTTCGTGCAGACGCTCACGGAGCTCACCGGAACCTTCCCGGTCCAGGTGATCGACCCAGACGTCCAGCAGCTCGTGGAGGGCGGGGCGACGGGGAGGCGGCGCTGGCTCGACTGGAGTGTGTTCCACGTGGAACCTCGGTTCGGGGCGCACTGGGCCCGCTATGCGAGGGCGTTGAAGCAGCGCAACGCCGCGTTGCGCGCCGGAGTCGGTGCAGAGGGGCTTCGACCCTGGAACCAGGAGATGGTGGCGGCCGGTGTGCCCATGGCCGAGGCCAGGGCAGCGCATTACGCGGCGCTCGAGCCGGTCTGGATGGAAGCCCAGGCGGCGTTGCTCGGTTTCACCGTAAGTGCGACCTGGACCGCCGGCTGGGACCGGGAGCGCTCCCTGGAAGAGGCCCTGGCGGGGGCCAGCGCCCACGATGTTTCACGTGGAACCACCAGCGTCGGACCCCACCGCGCTGATCTACGCATTCGGATGGGGACCCGCGCAGCCCGCGAGATCCTCTCGCGAGGTCAACTGAAGCTCCTCGCGTTGTCGATGGTCCTGGCGCAGCTCGAGGTCCTGCAAGGCAGCCTGCAGATCGCGCCAACCTTGCTGATCGACGACCCGGCCGCAGAACTGGATAACTTTCGGCTGGGCGCCGTGATCGAGCGGATCCGCGCCCTGGATACACAGCTTGTCGTGACGACTCTGGCGCCGGATTCAAGCCTCTTTGGCAGCCCTGATCGCGTCTACCAGATGGGACAGGGTAGGGCCAAAACGCTATAATGTTGCATTCGGAACACTGAGCGGTACATGACCGATAACGACGTCTACGACTCCAGCAAAATCAAGGTCTTGAAGGGTCTCGATGCGGTGCGCAAACGCCCCGGAATGTACATCGGTGATACCGATGACGGCTCCGGCTTGCACCACATGGTTTTCGAGGCCGTCGACAACTCCGTCGACGAGGCGCTGGCCGGTCATTGCAACCGCGTCGTCGTCACGATCCACGCGGACGAGTCCGTCACCGTGGCTGACAACGGCCGTGGAATTCCTGTGGATATCCACCCGGAGGAGGGCCGTTCGGCAGCCGAAGTCATCATGACCGTGCTGCACGCCGGCGGTAAGTTCGACGACACTTCCTACAAGGTTTCGGGCGGCCTGCATGGCGTCGGCGTGTCCGTGGTCAACGCCCTGTCCGATCACCTGCTGATGACCATTGCGCGCGACGGCAAGCTCCACCGTCAGGAGTACCGGATGGGCGAGCCCCAGGCGCCGCTCGCGGTGGTCGGCGAGACGACTGAACGCGGCACCACCATCCGCTTCAAGCCGAGCGCGAAGATCTTCACGAACATCACGTTCAACTACGAGATCCTGGCCAAGCGGCTGCGCGAGCTGTCGTTCCTCAATTCGGGCGTGCGCATCGAGCTCATCGACGAGCGCGAGGACAAGTCCGACGTGTTCCAGCACGAGGGTGGCCTGCAGGCCTTCGTGAAGCACCTGAACCGCACCCGGACCCCGATTCACAACACAGTGTTCTGGTTTCGGACACAAGAGGGCTCGATTCAGGTCGAAGTGGCTCTCCAGTGGAACGATTCCTATCAGGAATCGATGTACTGCTACACGAATAATATTCCCCAGAAGGACGGCGGCACGCACCTGTCGGGCTTCCGCGCGGCCCTTACACGCACCCTGAACGACTACATCGAGAAAGAGGGCGTCGCCAGGCGCGAGAAGGTGCCGACCACTGGCGACGATGCCCGCGAAGGCCTTACCGCGATCCTGTCGGTCAAGTTGCCGGACCCGAAGTTTTCCTCGCAGACGAAGGACAAGCTCGTCTCCTCGGAAGTGAAGGGCATTGTCGAGACGGCGGTGGCAGGCAAGCTGTCCGAGTTCCTGCTCGAGCATCCGGCCGACGCGAAGTCGGTCGTCGGCAAGATCGTCGAGGCCGCGCGCGCGCGCGAAGCGGCGCGCAAGGCGCGTGAGATGACTCGCCGCAAGGGCGCGCTCGACATCGCGGGCCTGCCGGGCAAGCTCGCCGACTGCCAGGAGAAGGACCCGGCGCTGTCCGAGATCTTCATCGTCGAGGGTGACTCGGCCGGCGGCTCCGCGAAGCAGGGCCGCGACCGGCGCACGCAGGCGATCCTGCCGCTCAAGGGCAAGATCCTGAACGTCGAGAAGGC
>CADEFJ010000116.1 GCA_902826575.1 uncultured Pseudomonadota bacterium
TGCCCGGCTCATCGGAAAAACACATGCCCGGCGCGAGCGGTGTCGCCTCGGCGTGCACGAGATTCACCGGCTCGTGGCCATCGAGCCCGATGCCGTGTCCGGTGCGGTGCGAGGTGCCCGGCAGCTTGTAGCCGGGGCCATAGCCCGACTTCTCGTAGGCTGCGCGCACGGCATCGTCGACGGCACCCGCGGGCGTGCCGATCTGCGCGGTGTCGAACGCGATCTGCTGGCCGCGGCGCACAAGGTTCCAGACGTCGCGCTGCGCCTTGGTCGGCTCGCCGAACACCATCGTGCGCGAGATGTCGGACTGGTAGCCCTCGACACTGCAGCCGCAGTCCATCAGCACGATCTCGCCGTCGCGCACCTCCTGCGGCTTGCCCGAGCCGTGCGGATAGGCACTCGCCTCGCCGAGCAGGATCAGCGAGAACTCGGGCTGCGCGCCGCGCCTGGCCGTCGCCGCCGACATGATCGCGCCGATGTCCCGCGGCGTCATGCCGCGCGCAAGCTGCGGCACGGTCTCGCGAAAGGCGGCGATCGTGATATCGGCGGCCGCCTGCATCAGCGCGATCTCGGCCGGCGATTTCACCACGCGGCAGGCGCGTACGACGCCCCCATCGTTGCGCGTGCCGACGCCGAGCTTATGCAGGGTGTCGACCGCGAAATAACGCACGGTCTCCTCGATGCCGACGGCACCGCGCAGCTTGCGCGCCGCGAGCCAGTCGGCGATCAGCGCGGCCGGGCTTTCATGTTCGTTCCAGACGCGCACGTCGGCGGCGGTCGCGAGGCTCTCGCGGATCGACGGCTCCTCGAACGCGGGTGTGACGATGAGCGGCTCGCCCTCGACCGGAATCACTGCCGCGGTCAGGCGCTCGCTGCGCCACCATTGCACCCCGGTGAAATAGACGAGCGAACTGCCGGCCTCGACGAGCAGCGCGTCGAGACCGGCTGTCTTCATCAGGCGTTGCGCCTTGGCGATACGCGCGAGGCGCTCGGCAGCGGCTATCGGCGGCGGCAGCGTGAACGGCTGCGGCTGCGCGGCCACCGCCTGCCGGACAGCAGGCATCGTGCCGAGCGCGTACAGGCCCGCGGTGGCCGCGGAAATTCCCAGAAAGCTGCGTCTGCCTGTCATCATGGGCGCCATCTTGAACGTACTCCGCAGCTACGTCGATGGCCGCTACGGCCAACTGCACGTGCGCAGCGCCGGCAGGGCGCCGCAGGCGCGCCGGCCGCTGCTGTGCTTTCACCTGAGCCCGGTGTCGGGAGTCATTTACGAGCGGTGGCTCGCCGAGATGGGCCGTGATCGCCTGGCGCTCGCACCCGACACGCCGGGCTATGGCATGAGCGACCCGCCGCCCTCGGTGCCCACCATCGCCGATTACGCCGCGGCCATGGGCGATCTCGCCGACGCGCTCGCACTCGGCGAGTTCGATGTGATGGGCTATCACACCGGCTCCAAGATCGCCGTCGAGCTCGCGCGCCAGCGGCCTGCGCAAGTGAAGCACCTGGTGCTGGTGTCGACGCCGATCTACACCGCGGAGGATCTTGCGGCGATCCGCGAGCTGACTTCGGTCGCGCCGGTCGCCGCCGATGGGCGCTTTCTCGTCGAAGCGTGGCAGACCCTGCTGCGTTACCAGGACAAGCGCGCGACGCCAGCCAGCACGATGCGGCAGTTTCCGTGGCATCTGATGGGCGGCGAACGGCGCGATTGGGGCTATCGGGCAGCGTTCGGCTATTCGTATCCGGAGCATATCGTCGACGTGGCCGCGCCGATCCTGGTCTTCAATCCGCAAGACGACCTGTTCGCCTATACGCCGCGCGTGCTCCCGTACCTGAGGAACGGCAAGGTGCGCGACCTGCCGGGGTGGAGCCACCAGCTGCTGGATTTCAGCACCGCGGAAATGGCAGCGATGGTGCGCGGCTTCCTCGACGAGGATCGCTTTCCCGCCTAGCATGGGTCGATGGACGAGATTTCCCGCATCACCGTCACGATCGCGTTCATCGGCCTGCTGGGCCTGATCGTCGGCTTCACGACCCGCGATCGCCCCTACGGTGCCTACGTGATGTGGGCCGGCGTCATGTGCATGATCGGCGTCATCGCGTACCACATCGTCAAGACCGTGCAGTCCTGACGGCGACCGCCCTCGGGGGCGCCCTCAGATCACTCCGAAGGCCAGCATCGCCTCGGCGACACGCCGGAAGCCGACAATGTTCGCGCCGAGTACATAGTTGCCCGGAGCGCCGTATTCCGCCGCGGCCTCATGGCAGTTGCGGTGGATGCCGCCCATGATTTCCTGCAGTCGCTGTTCGGTGTGCTCGAAGCTCCACGTGTCGCGGCTCGCGTTCTGCTGCATCTCGAGCGCCGAGGTTGCGACTCCTCCCGCATTGGCGGCCTTGCCCGGACCGAAGGCGATGCCGGCGTCCTGGAACACGCGCAGTGCGCCCGGCGTCGTCGGCATGTTGGCGCCCTCGGCGACGGCGATGCAGCCGTTCGCGACCAGCTTGCGCGCCGCCGCCTCGTCGAGTTCGTTCTGCGTCGCGCAGGGCAAGGCGATTTCGCAGGGGATGTCCCACACGCTGCCGCCGGCGATGTATTTCGCGTCGCGGTGGTGCTCCACATATTCCGCGATGCGGCGCCGCTCGACCTCCTTCAGCCGCTTGACCAGATCGAGATCGATGCCGCCCTCGTGGTAGATGACGCCGCCCGAGTCCGAGCAGGCGATCACACTGCCGCGCAGGCGTTGCAATTTCTCCATCGCGTAGATCGCGACATTGCCTGAGCCGGAGACGACGCAAGTCTGGCCCTCGATCGACTGGCCGCGAGCTTTCAGCATTTCGTCGACGAAATAGACTGTGCCGTAGCCGGTCGCCTCGCGCCGCACCAGCGAGCCGCCCCAGCTCGGGCTCTTGCCGGTCAGCACCGCCGACTCGTAGCGGTTGGTCATGCGCTTGTACTGGCCGAACAGATAGCCGATCTCGCGCGCGCCGACGCCGATATCGCCCGCCGGCACGTCGGTGTACTCGCCGAGATGGCGGCGCAGCTCGGTCATGAAGCTCTGGCAGAAGCGCATCACTTCGCCGTCGCTGCGGCCCTTCGGATCGAAATCGGCGCCGCCCTTGGCGCCGCCGATCGGCATGCCGGTGAGCGCGTTCTTGAAGATCTGCTCGAAGCCGAGGAACTTGACGATGCCGAGGTAGACCGAGGGGTGGAAGCGCAGCCCGCCCTTGTAGGGGCCGAGCGCGCTGTTGAACTGCACGCGAAAGCCGCGATTGATCTGCACCTCGCCGCGGTCGTCCTGCCACGGCACGCGAAAGATGATCTGCCGCTCGGGCTCGCAGATGCGCTCGATGATCTTGTGCTCGGCATACTGCGGATGCTTCGCCAGTACCGGGCCGAGGGAGTCGATGACTTCCTTTACCGCCTGGTGGAATTCGACTTCGCCCGGATTGCGCCGGATCACCTGGTCATAGATCTGCTGGACACGCGCTTCGATCGGCACACCATGCTCCCATTGTCTGGGGCCGATCATGCGTGCTGCTGCTCACGATGGGAATGCGGGAAATCCCGCACGGCCGCGCAGCGGGGGATGTCTACCAGTCCGCCAGGTCGCGACTCGTGCGTTGCTCGCGCACCAGCGTTATGCGCCACAGCTGCTCGTCGCGCAGCCAGTGCCAGGTGCGCGCGCGGTGCTTGCCGTCGCGCGAGAGCTGGATCATCTCCGTGACCTGGTTGGCGGGATCCGCAGTGAAGGCGAAACGCATATACAAGGTCTGCGGCTCGATCGCGCGGATCTCGCCGCGCACCCGGCCGTCGTCGATCAGCAGCCTGTCGTCGCGGGCAATGCCGGTGTAGACGAGCTCGTTCGTGCGACCGTCCTCCCAGCGATAGCGGCTCGTCTGCCGATAGGCGATCGGCCCGTGGTCCGGGCACTCGACCTTGATACGAAACGCATGGGCTTCCTGCACCGAGCGATCGGCCGGGTCGATATGGGTGTAATCGCCCTCCCAGATGCCGACGTGCCGCCGCAGCAGGTCCAGCGTCGCATTCGCGCTGCTCATGCCGCGTCGGCCGTGGCCAGCCCCTCGGCCTCACGGCACTTGCCATGCGGACACATCGCCTCCATGAAATCCGCATCGACACTGAGGCGCTCGACGAGGAAGTCGACGAACGCGCGGACCTTGGGGGAGTTGCCCTGGCCGCGCGGGAACACCGCATTCACGTCGAGGGTCGGGCCTTCCCAGCCCGGGAGCACGCGCACCACGCGCCCCTGGGCGGCGTCGGGCTTCACCATCACGTCCGCGCCGAGCATCAGGCCTTCGCCTGACAGCAGCGCACCGCGCAGCGCCGCCGGATCGTTGGTGACGAGCACCGGGTCGATGCGATAGTCGGCCTTGTGCTCGCCATTGCTCAGGCGCCACACATAGTCGTTGCCCCCGTTGCGATGGTAGGTGCTCATCGCAAAGGTGCGGTGGTGCACGAGTTCGTCGGGATGGCGCGGTTCGCCGTGCTGCGCGACATACATCGGGTTCGCGTACACCTGCGTGCGGAACGAGATCAGGCGGCGGGCGACCAGGCTCGGGTCGACCAGCTTGCCGATGCGCAGCGCGAGGTCGAACTCCTTGTCGATCAGGTCGAGGGAATCGTTGGTGAGCTCCATTTCGATGCGCACTTCCGGGTAACGCAGGTAGAACTCGCCGAGCAGCGGCGCGATCCATGTGACGCCAAAAGAATAAGGCGCGGTGAGGCGCAACCAGCCGCGCGGTCCGCTCTGCAGCTGACCGACGGCGCTCTCGGCCTCATCGAGCACGCGCGCGATGTGCTGGCTGTGCTCGAAATAGATGTTGCCGGCTTCGGTGAGGCCGAGCTTGCGCGTGGTCCGGTGCATCAGCTGCGTGCCGAGACGCGCTTCGAGATCCTGGATCTTGCGGCTGACCGTGGTCTTGGGCAGTCGCAGCGCGCGTGCGGCACCGATGAAGCTTCCGTGCTCGACCACCTTGACGAAGACCAGGGTGTCGTTGAGATCGCGTGACATGGGTTCTTCCTGAAATGTGGGCGATCGGCCCGCTGACGGGACAATATTTTCCAAAAGTCAGGACTAATCAAGTCCATTCGTCGCGCCTATGCTCTCCCCGAAACGTTACCAAGGCTTGGGGAATGGATATGGATGGCCCGCAACGACCCGTCGATCAACCACTTGCATCGCGCGCGGGGGACCCCGGATCGGACTATCCCGTTCACGGGAATGAAAGTACCGCCAGAGGGACAATCTTCGGCGGCCGGCGACGCCTGGTCCGGGCCGGCGCCGTGCTCGGATCTGTCGCGCTCGTCGCCGGGGCCCTGGTGGCGTATGGCTCGAGCAATGGCGGCGCCACGGGTCCGGGGCAGATGCCGCCGCCCGAGGTCAGCGTGTCCACCGTGCTCACGCAGAACGTGCAGCCCTGGGACGAATTCACCGGTCGCGTCACCGCGGTCGAGTCGGTCGAACTGCGTCCGCGGGTGAGCGGCTATGTCGAGCGCGTGGCGTATGAGGAGGGCCAGTTCGTCCGCAAGGGCGAGCTGTTGTTCCTGATCGACCAGCGCACCTATCGCGCGGAGCACGCGCGGGCCAGGGCCGAGCTGGCGCGCGCGCGCAGCGAGGCGGCACTCGCCCGCAGCCAGGATGAGCGCACTCAGGCGCTCGTGCAGGCGCGCGCGGCCTCGCAAGAGGAGTCCGACGAGCGCAGCGCGGCGGCCGACCAGAGCCTCGCGGCGGTTCGCGCGGCCGAGGCTGCGCTCGAACGTGCCCGCCTCGATCTCGAGTTCACCGAGGTACGTTCACCGATCGACGGGCGCGCGGGCCGCGCACTGGTCACCGCCGGCAATCTCGCCCAGGCGGACAGCACTCTGTTGACCACGGTGGTGTCGGTCGATCCGGTGTACGTGTACTTCGACACCGACGAGCAGACTTACCTGCGTTACCTCGCGCTCGCGCGCAGCGGCGAACGCGCCACGTCCGGCAATGCGGTGCGCATCGGGCTCGCGAACGAGGCGGGTTTCCCGCACGCAGGCAGCGTCGATTTCATCGACAACCAGGTCGATGCGGGCACCGGCACGATGCGGGCGCGCGCGCTGGTGCCGAACCCCGATCTGCTGCTCACGCCGGGGCTGTTCGCACGCGTGCAGGTGCAGGCCGGTGACGATCGCGCGGCGCTGCTCATCGACGACAAGGCCGTGCTGACCGATCAGGACCGCAAGTACGTCTACGTGCTCGGGCCGGGCAATGCCGCGGTCCGCAAGGACATCGAACTCGGCCGGACGGCCGGGGACCTGCGTGTCGTGACCGCCGGGCTCACGGCGAGCGACAAGGTCATCGTGAACGGCGTGCAGAAGGTGTTCTTCGAAGGCATGCCCGTATCGCCGCAGCTCGTCGCAATGGGCAAGTCGCCCGCGAGCGCGCTGCGCGTCGCCGCCGGCACGAACTGAGGGGCGGGCAATGGACTTCTCCAGGTTCTTCAT
>CADEFJ010000117.1 GCA_902826575.1 uncultured Pseudomonadota bacterium
GCCTGGCCGGTCTGGATCGATGAATACATCTGCGCGATCTTGCCTTCGCGGATCAGGTTCCGGATCGCGGGCGTGCCGATCATGATTTCGTGCGCCGGCACGCGCCCGCCACCGACGCGCTTCAGCAGGGTCTGCGAGATCACCGCGCGCAGCGATTCGGACAGCATCGAGCGCACCATCTCTTTTTCGGCGGCCGGGAAGACGTCGACCACGCGGTCGATGGTCTTGGCCGCTGAGCTGGTGTGCAGGGTGCCGAACACGAGGTGGCCGGTCTCGGCCGCGGTGAGCGCGAGGCGGATCGTCTCGAGGTCGCGCATTTCGCCGACCAGGATCACATCGGGGTCTTCGCGCAGCGCCGAACGCAGCGCCTCGCTGAAGCCGAGCGTGTCGCGATGCACTTCGCGCTGGTTCACCAGCGAGCGCTTGGATTCGTGGACGAACTCGATCGGGTCCTCGATCGTGAGGATGTGGTCCGGCCGGTTGTCGTTGCAGTGGTTGACCATGCCGGCGAGGGTCGTCGACTTGCCCGAGCCGGTCGGGCCGGTGACCAGCACCAGGCCGCGCGGCAGCATGCACAGGTCGCGGAAGATCTTCGGCGCACCGAGATCGTCGAGCGACATGATGGTCGAGGGGATGTTGCGGAACACGGCGCCGGCGCCGCGGTTCTGGTTGAAGGCGTTGACGCGAAAGCGCGCCAGCTTCGGAATCTCGAACGAAAAGTCTGTCTCGAAGAATTCTTCGTACGACTTCCTCTGCTTGTCGTTCATGATGTCATACACCATGCTGTGCACTTCCTTGTGGGACAGTGCCGGCATGTTGATGCGCTTCATGTCGCCATCGACACGAATCATGGGCGGTACGCCCGACGACAAGTGCAGGTCGGAAGCGTTGTTCTTTACGGCAAACGCAAGCAGTTGCGCGATATCGACGGCCATGCGAAGTCCTCGCGGGAAGCGCTCGCAGTATAGCGGAGGGGGTCTGCGTCCAATATGTTAATCGGTCCGCAGAATTGGGCTGCAAACGTGCGAAATGTGCGCGAAGCCATACAGGCAGCCCCGGGTGGGCGCGGACGAAGTGTCGACTCGGTCACGTTGTGCAGTCCGCGGTAAGATTCTGGCATGGCGGCAGAGCAGATTGCATTCATCGGCGGCGGCAACATGGGCCGCGCGCTCATCGCCGGCCTCATCGCGCACGGCACCTCGCCTGCGAGCCTCGCAGTGGCCGATCCCAACGAGACGGTGCGCTCGGCGCTGGCTGCCGACTTCGGCGTACGCGCCGGCACCGACAATGCCGCGCTGGCGAGCGCGGCCGATATCCTGGTGCTCGCAGTGAAGCCTCAGGGCATGGCCGCGGTGCTGGCGCCCCTTGCGCCGCTGCTGGCCCAGCGCCGGCCGCTCCTCATCTCGATCGCCGCGGGCGTGCGCACTGCCTCGCTCGCCGAGTGGAGCGGCACCGATCTGCCGATCGTGCGCGCGATGCCCAATCGTCCCGCACTGGTCGGCGCCGGCATCACCGGCCTCTATGCGACGCCCGCCACCCCGCCCGCGGCGCGCGCGCGCGCTGCAGCGGTCATGGGGGCGGTGGGCGAACTGGTCTGGGTCGGGTCCGAGTACCACCTCGATGTGGTGACCGCCGTCTCGGGCAGCGGCCCGGCCTACTTCTTCCTGCTCGCCGAGGAGCTTGCGCACAGTGCCGTGCGACGGGGGCTCGATCCGCACACCGCGCGGCGACTCGCGGTGGCAACCCTGAACGGGGCCGGCCGTTTGGCGGCCGATGGCGACGGCGACCTCGCCCGGCTGCGCGCCGAGGTCACCTCCCGGGGCGGCACGACCGAGGCGGCGCTCAAGGCGTTCGCTGCGGCCCGTTTCGATGAGATCGTTGCTGCCGCGGTCGACGCGGCAGTGTTGCGCGGACGCGAATTGTCGGAGACCCAGCCTTGAACGCGCTCTACTACATCATCGAGACCCTGATCTCGCTCGTCTTCTTCGTCTTCCTGTTGCGACTCGTGCTGCAGCTTGCGCGCGCCGACTTCCGCAACCCGATCGCGCAGGCGATCGTGCGGCTCACCAACCCGGTGATCGTGCCGCTGCGCCGCATCCTGCCGCCCGCCGGCAAGGTCGACACGGCATCGGTCATCGCGGTGGTGCTGGTGGCGCTCGCCGAGATCGGCCTGCTCTATGCACTGCGCGGCCTCGGCACGCCGGATGCATTCGTCTGGTTGCGCATCGCGGCGCTGCGCATGCTGACCAAAGTGCTGTGGCTTTACTTCTACGCGATCGTGCTGTACGCGCTGCTCTCGCTGCTCGCCCCGGGGCAGCATTCGCCCGTTTCATCGCTGCTCACGTCGATCTGCGAGCCGGTTTTGCGGCCTTTCCGGCGCCTTGTTCCGCCGATCGGCGGCATCGACCTGGCGCCGCTCTGGGCGTGCATCGCCCTGCAGGCATTGCTGATATTGATACGAGGATGATGGAGAACATCATTGAGTTAGCTCGCGTTTAGCATCGCAAATCGAGCGGCGCGAACGTCCGAGCCGGCGCCAGGTGTGCGCGGAGTACTGGAAAACAAGCTGTTTCGGCACCTCGCGAGCGCGAAAAATAACTTGCGCGCGCTTACCCATATGCTATGTTGCCGCCCGAATCGCGATCGCGCCGCTCGCGCGCCGCGTGATCAGCAACCCAATATTCCAGGAGAATAGGCAATGGCGAAAAAAGGTGGCGCACCGACCAAGTCGGAAATCCTCGCAGCGATCTGCAAGGACACGGATCTGTCCCGCAAGCAGGTTTCCGCCGTGTTCGATTCGCTCTCGGGCGTGATTCGCAAGAGCTTGCGCGCCAACGGCCTGTTCACGCTGCCCGGCCTGCTGAAGCTGAAGGTCGTGAAGAAGCCCGCCACCAAGGCGCGCGAGGGCGTGAACCCGTTCACGGGCGAGAAGATGACTTTCAAGGCGAAGCCGGCCTCGAAGAAGGTCCGCGTGATGCCGCTGAAGAACCTCAAGGCCTACGTGAACTGAGGTTCCTGCCTCTTTTGGCGCCAGGAAGCCCGGCGAGGGTCACTTCGCCGGGCTTTTTGTTTTCCGGGCGAAGGCCGCGACGTGTTCGCGCAACTCGATCAGCCTGCCGTGGAAGAAATGCGGCGCGCCGGGCATCACGAAGATCTCGGGCGGCGGCTCCTGGGCGCGTCCCCAGTCGAGCACCTCGCCGGCATCGATCACTTCATCGGCATCGCCCTGCACCAGCAACCACGGACAGGCGGGCCCGGTGATCGCAAAGGTGGCCAGCCGGCCGACTGGCGGCGAGACGGCGATCACCGCGCCTGCGTCGCGCTGATGAGAGGAGTTGATCGCCACGAAGCCGCCAAAGGAGAAACCCGCGAACCACACCGGCACGCCAGGCCAGCGTAAGGCGCCCAGGGCGGCGACCGCGAGTGCATCCAGGGTTTCACCCCGCCCCTCGTCGTAACTGCCCTCACTGTGCCCTACGCCGCGGTAGTTGAAGCGCAGCGTGGGCATGCCGACTTCCTGCAGGGCACGCGCGAGCGTGAACACGACTTTGTTGTCCATCGTGCCGCCCTGCAGCGGGTGCGGATGGCACACCACGCCGTAGGCGGGCACGGGTTCGTTCGTGCGGTCCTCGAGGAGCACCTCGAGACGACCGGCCGGGCCGTCGATGCTGAGGCGTTCGGCGGGCGCCATCAGGGCGCCGTTACTGGATGCCCACCAGTTCGACGTCGAACACCAGCGTGGCATTCGGGGGGATCACGCCACCGGCGCCGCGCGCGCCGTAGCCGAGCTCGGGCGGAATCACGAGCCGGCGCTGTCCGCCGACTTTCATGCCCGCGACACCCTGGTCCCAGCCGGGGATCACTGCACCGGCGCCGACCTGGAAGGTGAAGGTCTGGCCGTGGTCGTGCGAGCTGTCGAACTTCTCGCCCTTGCTCTCCGGCGCGCCGCCATCGAACAGCCAGCCGGTGTAGTGGACCACGGCTCCCTGGCCCTGGGCCACGGCCGGGCCGGCGCCTTCCTGGATATCGGTGATTACGAGACTCATTCCGGGGGACTCCGTGGCGGTTGTGGCGGGCGTTGCAGTGGCTGGTGCCACGGTGGCACTGGGGCCGGGGGATTTGCTACAGGCGGCGAGCAGCGAAAAAGCGAACAGGGAACAGCCAATCAAGAAGGCGTTGCGGGACATCATTCGGCTCCCGGGGCGGGTTTGAAATCGAGTGCGACGGAGTTGATGCAGTAGCGCTGGCCGGTCGGCTGCGGGCCATCGTCGAATACATGGCCCAGGTGCGCGCCGCAATTGGCGCACTCGACCTCGATGCGCACCATGCCGTGGCTCGTATCGCGGTGCTGGCGGATGCGCTCGCCGGCGAGCGGCAGCCAGAAGCTCGGCCAGCCCGAGCCCGAGTCGTACTTGGTGTCGGAGCTGAAGAGCTCGGTGCCGCAGACCACGCAGCTATAGGTGCCCGGGGCCTTGTTGGCGTTGTACTCGCCGGTAAAGGCGCGCTCGGTGCCCTTCTCCTGGGTCACGTGGTAGGCGAGTGGCGAGAGTTTGCTGCGCAACATGGAGCGGCATTATCGCAGGGCCGCGAGCTGCAACAAGACCCGATTCAGGCGACGCACGAATTCGCCGGGATTGGCGATTTCCCCGGCCTCGGCGAGCGTGGCCTGGTCGTGCAGCAGCAGCGCGAGTTCATCGAAGGATTCGCCCGCCTCGAGCCCGTCGAGCCGCTGAACGAGCGGGTGCTCCACGTTCAGTTCGAGCACCGGCTTGCCCTGCGGCACTTTCTGGCCGGCGCTCGCGAGGATGCGGCGCATCTGGGCGCCCGGATCGTGCTCGGCGAGCACCAGGCAGGCCGGCGAGTCGGCGAGTCGGCGGCTCACGCGCACTTCCGAGACCCGCTCGCCGAGCGCGTCCTTGACGCGCTTCAGCAGGCCCTTGCTCTCCTTGACCGCCGCATCGTGCTTCGCTTCCTCGGCGGCATCGAGCTTGCCCAGGCCGAGGTCGCCGCGCGCGGCGTCCTGGAAGCGTTTGCCGTCGAACTTGTCGAGGCGCGACATGACCCATTCGTCGATGCGATCTCCCAGCAGCAGCACTTCGAGCCCCAGTGCCGTGAGCCGCTCGATGTAGGGGCTGGTGCGCGCCGCGGCAACGCTGTCAGCGACCACGTAGTAGATGGCGTCCTGGCCGGGCCGCATGCGCAGGGCGTAGTCCGCCAGCTTGACGCTCGCCGTATCGCCCTCGCCCTGCGTGCTTGCAAAGCGAAACAGCGACAGCAGCTTCTCGCGCGTGGCCGCCTCGTCCGCCACGCCTTCCTTGAGAACCGTGCCGAACTCGCGCCAGAAGGTCGCATATTTCTTCGCATCCTCGTCGCTCGCCAGCTTGCCGATCAGGTCGAGCGCGCGTTTCGTGAGCGCGCCGCGCATCGCCTCGACGTCCGCATCCTGCTGCAGCAATTCGCGTGAGACGTTGAGCGGCAGGTCGTTCGAGTCCACGAGACCGCGGATGAACCGCAGCCAGGGCGGCAGGAACTGCTCGGCGTCGTCCATGATGAACACGCGCCGCACGTAGAGCTTGAGGCCGCGCGGCCCCTCGCGGTGCCACAGGTCGAAGGGCGCGTGGGCGGGCAGGTAGAGCAGGCTCGTATACTCGCGCCGCCCCTCGACCTTGTTATGGCTCCAGGCGAGCGGCGGCTCGAAGTCGTGCGCCACGTGCTGGTAGAACTCGCGGTACTCGTCGTCGCTGATCTCGGTGCGCGGCCGGGTCCACAGCGCCTTGGCCTGGTTCACGACTTCGTAGTCGAGCGTGGCCTCGCCCACTTTCGCCATCTGCACCGGGAAGGCGATGTGGTCGGAGTAGCGGCGCACCAGCGAGCGCAGGCGGAAGGCGTCGAGGAAATCGCGCGCGTCGGCCTTCAGGTGCAGCACGATGGCCGTGCCGCGCTCGGCGCGCTCGCGGGTCTCGATGGTGAACTCGCCGTCGGCCTTCGAGGCCCAGCGCACGCCCTCGCCCGCCGGCGCGCCCGCCTTGCGGGTGAAGACTTCGACTTCGTCGGCGACGATGAAGGCCGAGTAGAAGCCCACGCCGAACTGGCCGATGAGCTGCGAATCCTTCTGCTGGTCGCCCGTCAGTTTGCTGAAGAACTCGGCGGTGCCCGATTTCGCGATCGTGCCGAGGTGCTCGATCGCCTCGGCACGGGTCATGCCGATGCCGTTGTCGCGCACCGTGAGGGTGCCGGCCTTGTCGTCGGTTTCGATCCAGATCGCGAGATCCGGGCCGCCCTCGAGCAGGGCCGGATCGGCCAGCGCGGCGAAGCGCAGCTTGTCGTTGGCGTCGGAGGCGTTCGAGATCAGTTCGCGGAGGAAGATTTCCCTGTGGCTGTACAGGGAATGGATCATGAGCTTCAGCAGCTCACGGA
>CADEFJ010000118.1 GCA_902826575.1 uncultured Pseudomonadota bacterium
CCTTGTCTTCACGGCGCACGCGTTCATAGCCGAAATCGGTGGTCGGGTCGGCGGAAGGCTGGCTCAAGGTCACCTCGGGTGGGCCCGCATTCTAACGCGCCGCCCTGCCGCAGGACGGATTGCGGCATTGGAAAAGGAATTCCACCTTTACAAGCCGGTGGAACTCCGTTGACAATCGCCGCCACTTCAAGTCCGCAAGGGCTGTTGAGACGGGGGTCTGAGGGGCCGGGCACCAGTTGCCCGGCCCTTTTTCTTTACAGTTTCCCGCCGAGCTCGTAGAGGTAGTTCCAGGTATAGAGCCCGGTGTCGTGACCGTCGTCGAATACGAGGCGCACCGCGTATTGACCGACCGGCTCCACGGAACGAATACCGACGTTTTCCTTGCCGACGACCTGTACGCGCTGCCCGGGACCGTGTCCCTGCACTTCGGCCGATGGCGAATTCACGCGCAGGTACTCGAACGGCAGCTCGAAGCTGCGGCCATCGTCGAAACTCACCTTGAGCAGGCGCGATTGCTGGCGCACTCGGATCTCGGTGCATGTTCGCGTGGGGGTAGTCACCCCCACGAGCTTACAGCTTAGGGCCAAGGGCGTAGAGCCAGAAGCGCGCCCAGCGCGCCCGAGGTTCTGGCACTCCGCTCTTAGCCCTAAGCCCTGGGCTTCCACTATACTGATCACGCCCGCCGATCCTGGCTGTTGTTGCCGTCGCCTCGAATGCCACCCACTGACACGTCCCATCCGGATTACTTTCATCGTGTCGTCGACTGCCAGTGGGCCTGCCCGGCCCATACGGATGTACCCGAATACATCCGGCTGATCGCGCAAGGCCGGTTCACCGACGCATACATGGTCAACCGCGAGTCGAACGTGTTCCCCGGGATCCTCGGGCGAGTCTGCGATCGACCGTGCGAACCGGCCTGCCGCCGCGGGCGCGTGGAAGACAAGCCCGTGGCGATCTGTCGGCTGAAGCGCGTCGCTGCCGATCACAAGGACGAATTCCACGACCAATTGCCGCCGGTGCCGCGGGAGAAGAACGGCAAGCGCATCGCGTGCATAGGCGCCGGGCCCGTGTCGCTCACCGTGGCCAACGACCTGCTGCCGCTCGGCTACCAGGTCACGATCTTCGAGCAGTTCGGCGAGCCCGGCGGGCTCATGCGGACCAATATCCCGTCGTTTCGCCTGCCCCAGGCGGTGCTGGACGAGGAAATCGGCGCCATCGTCGGCATGGGCGCCGAACTCAAGCTGAATCACCCGGTGAAGAGCCTGCGCGAACTGCTCGGGCGCGGCGGCTTCGACGCGGTGTTCGTCGGTTCCGGTGCGCCGAAGGGCAAGGAACTGAAACTGCCGGGCAGGGAAGAGGGCGCGGCCAACATCCATATCGGCATCGACTGGCTCGAATCGGTGGCTTTCGGGCACCTGAAGGCAATCGGTCGTGAGGTGCTGATCATCGGCGTGGGCAACACCGCGATGGATTGCTGTCGCACATCGCTGCGCCTCGGCGCTGCGCACGTCAAGGTCATGGCGCGCAAGCCGCGCCAGTTCTTCAAGGCCTCGGCGTGGGAGCTCGACGACGCGGAAGAAGAGAACGTCGAGATCATCGTCAACCGTTCGCCGAAGCAGTTCGTCATCGAGCACGGCAAGCTCAAGGGCATGCTGTTCGACGTCATGGAGTACGACATCGATGCGCGCGGACGCATCACCGCCGAGCGTGTCGCCGGCGAGGAATTCCTGCCGGCCGACGACGTGATCCTCGCCATCGGCCAGGAAAACGCCTTCCCGTGGATCGAGCGCGACCTCGGCATCGAGTTCGACAAGTGGAGCGTGCCCAAGGTCGATGCAACCACCTTCCAGTCGACCCGGCCGGAGGTCTTCTTCGGTGGCGACGCGGCCTTCGGGCCGAAGAACATCATCTGGGCCGTCGAGCACGGCCACCAGGCAGCGATCTCGATCCATCGCCACTGCCAGGGCGTGGCGGTCACGGAGCGGCTCGCTCCGGGCGTGAACCTGCAGAGCCGCAAGATGGGCATGCACGAGTGGTCGTACAAGAACGACTACAACCCGGTCGAGCGGCGGCTGATGCCGCACGTGTCGCTCAAGGAACGCTTCAAGAAGCTCAACATCGAGGTCGAGCTGGGATTCACGGCCGAGCAGGCCGCAGCCGAGGTGCAGCGTTGCCTCAACTGCGACATCCAGACGGTGTTCGAGGCGAAGCTGTGCATCGAATGCGATGCCTGCATCGACATCTGCCCGACCGACTGCCTCACCATCACGGCGGACGGCGATGAGGCCGACCTGCGCACGCGCTTGCGCGCGCCGGCGACGAACCTCGAACAGGCACTGTACGTCTCGGCCCCGCTCAAGCAGACCGGCCGGGTGATGGTGAAGGACGAAGACCTCTGCGTGCACTGCGGCTTGTGCGCGGAACGTTGTCCGACAGCCGCCTGGGACATGCAGAAGTCGTATGTGGCGTGGCCGCACGCCAAGGATCAGCCCGCAAAATGCCAGCCGTCACTGCCCAAGATCGCGTAAACGACTTCGTCATCAAGATAGCAACGGTGAATGGCACAGGCTCCGCCAGTGCCAACGCCCTGCTGATGAAGGCGATATTCCGCAGCGGCGTGCCCGTGATGGGCAAGAATTACTTCCCGTCGAACATCCAGGGCCTGCCGACCTGGTACGAGATCCGCGTGACCCGGGATGCGCACACCGCGCGCTCCGGCCGCATCGACCTGATGGTCGCGATGAATGCCGAGACCTACGGCAAGGACATGCGCGAGGTCGACAGCGGCGGCTACCTGCTCTACGACTCGACCTGGCCCCGCCCGGCGCTGTTTGCGCGCGAGGACATCACCGTGCTCGGCGTGCCGCTCGCGCGCCTGTGCAACGAGCACTTCAAGGGCGTGCGCACCCGCATCCTGATGAAGAACATCTGCTACGCGGGCGTGCTCGCGGCACTGCTCGACATCGACCTCGAGCGGATGCGGGAGCTGCTCGCCGAGACCTACGCGAAGAAGCCGCAGCTCGTCGACAGCAATATGCAGGCGGTGCAGCTCGGCTACGACTATGCGCGGCAGCACTTCAACTGTCCGCTGCCGCTGCGCGTGGCGCCGCTCGACCGCACCGCGGGCCATATGCTGATCGACGGCAATACCGCGGCCGGGCTCGGCGCGATGTTCGCCGGCGCGACGGTCGGCGCCTGGTATCCGATCACACCTTCCACTTCGGTGATGGATGCCTACAAGTCCTTCTGCGACAAGTGGCGGGTCGACCCGGCGACCGGGCGCAGGAATTTCGCGTTCATCCAGGCCGAGGACGAACTGGCGGCGATCGGCATGGTGCTCGGTGCTTCGTGGAACGGCGCGCGCGCCTTCACGGCGACGTCGGGCCCCGGCATCTCGCTGATGAACGAGTTCCTCGGGCTCGCCTATTACGCCGAGATTCCCGCCGTGGTTTTCGATGTCCAACGTGTGGGCCCGTCGACCGGCATGCCGACCCGCACGCAGCAGTGCGACCTCATGCTCTGCGCCTATGCCTCGCACGGCGACACGAAGCACGTGTGCCTGTATCCCGCGAATCCGCAGGAGTGCTTCTACTTCGCGGTCGCGGCGTTCGATCTGGCCGAGCGGCTGCAGACACCCATCATGGTGCTGTCGGACCTCGACATCGGCATGAACGACTGGATGTGTCCCGAACTCGAGTGGGACGATTCCTACCAGCCCGATCGCGGCAAGGTGCTGCCGCTCGAGGAGATCGTCAAGCTGGAAAAGTTCTACCGCTATCTGGACAAGGACGACGACGGCATTCCATATCGCACCTTGCCGGGCGTGCACCCGAAGGCAGCGTACTTCACGCGCGGATCCGGGCACACGCAGTACGGCGCCTATACCGAGGATTCGGCCGAATACCAGATCGTCGTCGATCGCCTGCTGCGCAAGTTCGGCACGGCGAAGTCCCTGGTGCCGAAGCCGGTGATCGCGATGGCCGACAAGCGCACCGATGTCGCGATCGTCGCGGCGGGCAGCAGCGACGGCGCGGTGCGCGAAGCGCTCACCGTGCTCGCGGGCATGGGCATCGCGGTGAATTACCTGCGCGTGCGCGCGTTCCCGTTCAACGAAGAGGTCGAGCGCTTTCTCGCCGAGCACCGCGTGGTGTTCGTCGTCGAGCAGAACCGCGACGCGCAACTGCGCTCGCTGCTGACGCTCGAGACGCAGGTCGAGAAGGCCAGGTTGCGCTCGCTGCTGCATTACAGCGGACTGCCGATCTCCTCGAGTTTCATCATCGAGGGCGTGCTGACTGAAGTCGCGCCGCGACCGCTGCGCTCCGTCGGCCCGGTGCACGCCAGCGCAACTCCCGCGGAGTGAGCCCATGACCTTCATACCGAAACCGAAAGTCCGCCACCCGTCGCTGCCGCGCAATGCGCTCGGGCTCACGCGCCGCGACTACGAGGGCGTGCTGTCGACGCTGTGCGCGGGCTGCGGCCACGACTCGATTACCGCCGCGCTCACCGAGGCGATCTGGGGCCTGTCGCTCGAGCCGCAGAACATCGCCAAGCTCTCAGGTATAGGCTGCTCGTCGAAGACCACCGCCTATTTCGTCGGCGGCGCGCACGGTTTCAACTCGGTGCACGGGCGCATGCCGGCGATCGCCATGGGCGCGAACGCGGCGAATCGCAAACTGAGCTATATCGGGGTTTCGGGCGACGGCGACACGCTGTCGATCGGCCTCGGGCAGTTCTGCCATGCGATCCGTCGCAACCTGAACATGCTCTACGTGATCGAGAACAACGGCGTCTACGGCCTCACCAAGGGGCAGTTCTCGGCGTCGGCGGACGTCGGCACGAAGGCCAAGAAGGGTGAGCAGAACCAGCAGCCGCCGATCGACCCGGTGCTGCTCGCGATGAGCCTCGGCGCCTCGTTCGTGGCGCGCAGCTTCTCGGGCGACAAGCAGCAGCTCGTGCCGCTGATCCAGGCGGGCCTCAGCCATCGCGGCTTTGCGCTGATCGACGTGCTCTCGCCATGCGTCACCTTCAATGACCACGAGGGCTCGACCAAGAGCTACGCCTACACGCGCGAGCACTACGAGCCGGTGGTCAACGCGGATTTCGTGCCGTTCGAGCGCGAGATCGTCGCCGACTATGCCGCGGGTGAATCCCTGCCGGTCATGATGCACGACGGCAGTCGCGTCCTGCTGCGCAAGTTCGCGCACGACTACGATCCCACCGATCGCGTTGCCGCGAGCGCATTCATCCAGGAGCGGCAGAAACAGGGTGAATACCTGACCGGCCTGCTCTATATCGACGAATCGCAGCCCGAGTTCCACGACGTCAACGGCACGCCGGATGAGCCGCTCAACAGCCTGCCGTTCGCGGCGCTGTCGCCTGGTTCGCAGGGCCTCAGGAAGATCCTGTCGCGATATCGCTGAACGGCCCGCGGCGGGCTGCTAGACTCCCGCCGCTTTCACGCACAACCGGAGTCGACAATGGGTAAAGGTGACCCCCGCAGCCGCCGCGGCAAGATCTACCAGGGTTCGTTCGGCAAGACGCGACCCAAGAAAAAGGCCGCGAAGAAGAAGACCGCGGGCAAATCCGTCAGGAAGTGACCGGGTCCGGCGCGCGGGTGACCTTGCGCGCCGCCACTTCGTGGATCAGTTCGACCGCCGTTCGATCGCAGGGCGGCAGTTCGATGTCGGTGGTATCGAGCGGCGTGACCCGCTCGCCCCAGCGCACCAGATGCGCGCAGAAGGTGAGCCCGCCGCCAAATGCCGGCATCAGCACCCAGCTGCCCTTGTCGATGCGCCCCGACTCGATCGCTTCACAGAGGCCCACCGGCACGGTCGCCGAGGACATGTTTCCGTAGCGCTGCACATTGGTGAACACCCGCTCCATCGGGATGCCGGCACGCTTCGCCACTGCCTCGATGATGCGCAGGTTCGCCTGGTGGGGCACCGCGAGATGGATGTCGTCGGGAACGAGCCCGCGCTTGGCCAGTGCGGCCGCACTCGCTTCGCTCATCCCGAGCACGGCGCGCTTGAAGATCTCCTGTCCCTCGAACTGCCATGACGTGATGCCGTAGAGGCGACCCCGGTTGGCGTAGTTGCCGCCCATGCCGTGGATGCGCAGCGTTTCGCGCGCGTCGCCGTAGCAGCCGAGTTGCTCCGCGAGCAGGCCCTCTTCCGCGGTCGTCGCCTGCAGGACCACGGCGGCGGCACCGTCACCGAACAGCACTGCGACGTTGCGATCCGACCAGTCCATGTAGGGCGAGATGATCTCGGCGCCGACCACCAGCGCGTTGCCCACGACGCCGTTCCTGATCATCGCCGTGGCGGTCGAAAGGCCGTAGAGAAAACTGGTGCACGCCGTGTTGACATCCATGGCCGCGCAACCGGTCGCGCCGATGCGCTGCTGC
>CADEFJ010000119.1:0-857 GCA_902826575.1 uncultured Pseudomonadota bacterium
CGCGGGCTGACGGGCTTGTCGTTCATGCGAGTCGCGGCAGCAGGTTGGCCATTTCGATCGCGCCGAGCATGGCCTCGCCGCCCTTGTTGCCGGCGCGAACCGCGGCACGCTGCACGGCCTGCTCGACGGTTTCGACAGTCAGAACGCCGAACATGACCGGTACGCCGGTGTCGAGCGCCACGCGGGTCAGGCCGCGGGCGCACTCGCCGGCGACATAGTCGAAGTGCGCGGTATCGCCGCGTATCACGCAGCCGAGCGCCACCACCGCCGCGAAGCGGCCGCTTGCCGCGCACTGGCGCGCGGCCACCGGCAACTCGTAGGCGCCTGGAACGCGCGCGATCACGAGGCGCTCGGAAGCGCCTCCCTGGCGCTCCCAGGCCTCGACGGCACCGCGCAGCAGGCTTGTCACGATGAAGTCGTTGAAGCGCGCCGCGACGATCGCGATCGAAAGGTGCGCAGCGGACAGGTCACCGGTGTGGGTGGCAGGCATGCGGTCAGTATACCGGCGAGTGGTGCTCAGCCGTCGCTATCGACATAGCCCTCGACCTCGAGGTCGAAGGCCGAGATGCCGTGCATCTGCTTGGGTGCCGACAACACGTGCATGCGCCGCACGCCGAGATCCTTCAGGATCTGCGCGCCCACGCCGAAGGTGCGCAGCACCTCGCCAGGCGCCGTCGCCTGCGACGGCTCCTCGTCGTTGATGGCTGCAATCAGGTCGCGGGGCGGTTCATTACGCCGCAGCACGACGACCACGCCGGCGCCCTCCTGCGCGATGCGTGCCATCGCGGCCCGCAGCGTCCATGAGCGCGGCGCGCCGAGGGCGATGTCGGGCACCGCGCGCGGCGTGTCGGGGAGAG
>CADEFJ010000119.1:867-6368 GCA_902826575.1 uncultured Pseudomonadota bacterium
GGCGAGATGCACGCGCACCAGCGGCACGGTGCCGTCGCCGATGTCGCCGCGCACCAGCGCGAGGTGCACGTCGCGCTGCACGTGGTCCTCGTAGGCATACAGGCGAAACTCGCCGAACGCGGTGGTGACGGTGCGCTCGGCGATGCGTTCCACGGAGCGTTCGTTGCGCAACCGGTAACGGATCAGGTCCGCGATCGTGCCGATCTTGAGGCCGTGGTGGCGCGCGAACAGCTCGAGCTGCGGGCGCCGCGCCATCGTGCCGTCGTCGTTCATCACCTCGACGATCACCGCCGCCGGCTCGAAACCCGCGAGCCGCGCGAGATCGCAACCGGCCTCGGTATGCCCGGCGCGGGTCAGCACGCCGCCAGGTTGCGACATGATGGGAAAGATGTGGCCGGGCTGGCGCAGGTCCTCCGCGCGGGCGTCGGGCTTTACGGCCGTGCGCACGGTGTGTGCGCGGTCATAGGCGGAAATGCCGGTCGTGACGCCTTCCGCCGCCTCGATCGACAGCGTGAAATTGGTGCGCAGGTCCCGCTGCGTGCTGCTCACCATCAGCGGCAGGCTCAGCTGGCGGCAGCGATCCGCCGACAGCGTCAGGCAGATCAATCCGCGGCCGAAGCGCGCCATGAAGTTGATGTCCTCGGGACGCACCTTCTCGGCGACCATAAGCAGGTCGCCCTCGTTCTCGCGATCTTCGTCGTCCATGACCAGCACCATGCGCCCGGCGCGCAGGTCGGCGAGGATCTCGTCTACCGTGTTCAGTTCCATCGTCTACTTTCCGATCAGTCGTTCGACATAGCGGGCCACCTGGTCCACCTCCAGATTGACGCGCCGCCCGGGCGCCCAACTGCCGAGCGTCGTCACCGCCTGGGTATGCGGCACGAGGTTGACGTCGAATACCTCGCCGTCGATGCCGTTCACGGTCAGGCTCACGCCGTCGACCGCCACCGAGCCCTTGCGGGCAATGTAGCGAGCGAGTTGCCGCGGCACGCCGATCATGACCCGCACGGAGCGCGCGTCGGGCTCGATCGCGAGCACTTCGGCGACACCGTCGATATGCCCCGACACGAGGTGCCCGCCGAGGGCATCGCCAGCGCGCAGCGCCGGCTCGAGGTTGACGCGCGTGCCGCTTGCGAGGTCCGCCAGCGTGGTCACCGCCAGCGTCTCGCGCGACACGTCGGCCGCAAACTCGTCGGGGCCGATCCGCGTCGCGGTGAGGCACACGCCGTTGACGGCAATGCTGTCCCCGGATCGCACTCCCGCGAGCGGCAGCCGCTCGACGCCGAACACATACTCAGTGTCGCCGCCGCGCGGCGTGACAGCGCGGATCGTGCCGACGTCCTGGACGATACCTGTAAACACGTTCAGTTCCTTCCCGGCAGCAGGCGCACGCGCAGATCCGCGCCCAGCCGCGTCACTTCGGCAATCTCGAAGACCTGCGCGGCCGCGAGCCGCGCGGGCGGCGCCAGCCGGGCGAGCGGCAGCGCCTGCGGGCCGAGCAGTTTCGGCGCGAGGTAATGCAGCCATTCGTCGACGAGCCGCTCTTCCAGCAATGCCCCGGCAAGCGTGGGGCCGGCCTCGACCCACAACTCGTTCATCGCGAGCTCGCCGAGTCGATGCAGGGCTGCAGCGAGATCGACCCGCGTGCACTCCTTGCCTGGTACCGGCTCGATGCGCTCGATGCGCGCGCCGCGCGCCGCGAGCGGCGCCGCGGCGTCGCCGCCCGCCACATGCAGCACGATCACCTGCCCGGCTGCATCGAACAACCGAGCGGCCGGCGGTGTACGCAGCCGCGAATCGATGACGACGCGAGCCGGCGCGCGCGCGAGCGGCGCCGGCCGGCGCACGTCGAGGCGCGGATCATCCGCCAGCACCGTGCCGATGCCGGTCACGATCGCCGAACTGCGGGCGCGCCAATCGTGCACGTCGGCGCGCGCGGCGTCGCCGGTGATCCAGCGGCTCGCGCCGCTCGCGAGCGCAGTGCGGCCGTCGAGGCTCGCAGCCGTCTTCAGGCGCACCCACGGGCGCCCGCTGCGCATGCGCTGCAGGAACCCGACATTCAGCGCACTCGCCTGCGCTTCGAGCAGGCCACTCGCCACGTCGATTCCTGCCGCGGCGAGCCGCGCGGCGCCACCGCCGCTCACGCGCGGATTCGGATCGCGCACTGCAAATATGACACGCGCCACGCGTGCCGCAATCAGCGCATCCGCACACGGCGGCGTGCGGCCAAAGTGGCTGCAGGGCTCGAGCGTGACATACGCGGTGGCGCCAGCGGCGCGTTCACCGGCTGCCGACAGCGCGCCGACCTCGGCGTGCGCTTCGCCGGCACGCACATGCCAGCCCTCGCCGACTATCGCCGTGCCCTGCGCGATCACGCAGCCGACGCGCGGATTCGGATCAGCGCTTTCCGCGCCGCGCGCTGCGAGTTCGAGCGCGCGCTGCATCGCCTGTCGGTCGAATGCGTTGAAGTCGCTCATCGCTTCTTGCCGTCGGCGTCGGTGGTGGTGTCGGCACCGCTGTCCGCGCCGGGCAGCAGCGGCAGCTGGCTGCTGTCGACACGTCGACGCGGATGACGTCGCAGCTTCTCGATCTCGTCGCGGAATGCCTCGACATCCTGGAAGCTCCGGTACACGGATGCGAAGCGCACATAGGCCACTTCGTCGAGGTGATGCAGTTCTTCCATCACGAATTCGCCGATGCTGCGCGAGGGCACCTCGCGCTCGCCGAGGTTGAGCAGCTTGTGGCAGATGTGGCTCACCGCTGCCTCGATCGCTTCCTGCGACACGGGCCGCTTCTCCAGCGCCTTGACGATGCCATGGCGCATTTTCGCCTCGTCGAAGTGTTCGCGGCTGCGGTCGCTCTTCACCACCATGGGCATCACGAGTTCGGCGGTCTCGAAGGTCGTGAAGCGCTCGGCGCACTTGAGGCATTCGCGACGACGACGGATCTGCCGCCCCTCGCCGGCAAGCCGCGAATCGGTGACCTTGGTTTCCTCGTGGCCGCAGAACGGGCAATGCATGGCGCGCCCCGCGCGCGGGACTCAGGGTCCGTAGACGGGAAAACGGCGGCAAAGCGCGAGCACTTCTCCCCGCACGCGTTCGACCGCCTCGTTGCCGCCGTTCGCATCGAGCACGTCGGCAATCCAGCCGGCGACCGTCTCGACTTCGGCCTCCTTGAATCCCCGGGTCGTCGAGGCAGGTGTGCCGATACGCAGTCCGCTGGTGATCATCGGCGGGCGCGGATCGTTCGGCACGGCATTCTTGTTCACGGTGATGTTGGCGCGTCCGAGCGCGGCATCCGCTTCCTTGCCGGTGATCGCTTTGTCGGACAGGTCCATCAGGAACAGGTGATTGTCGGTGCCGCCGGACACGATCCGATAGCCGCGCTGCGCGAGGCGCGCGCACATGGCACGCGCATTGGCGACCACCTGCTTCTGGTAGGCGGTGAAATCGGGCTGCAGCGCCTCGAGGAGCGCCACCGCCTTCGCGGCGATCACGTGCATCAGCGGCCCGCCCTGCGTGCCCGGAAACACCAGCGAATTGAACTTCTTGGCGAGATCCGGGTTTTCACGCGCGAGGATCAGGCCACCACGCGGCCCGCGCAGCGTCTTGTGGGTGGTGGTGGTCACGGCGTCCGCATGCGGCAGCGGATTAGGGTAGATGCCCGCCGCGACGAGCCCCGCGACATGCGCCATGTCGACGAACAGGTACGCGCCGACCTCGTCGGCGATCGTGCGGAACTTCGACCAGTCGATCACGCGCGAGTACGCCGAGAAACCCGCGACGATCATGCGCGGCTTCTCGGCACGCGCGAGCCGCGCGACTTCGTCGTAATCGATTTCGCCGTTGTCCGGTCGGATGCCGTACTGGACCCCGCGGAACAGCTTGCCCGAAAAATTCACCTTGGCGCCGTGGGTCAGGTGCCCGCCGTGGTCGAGGCTCATGCCGAGGATCGTGTCGCCGGGATTGCACAGCGCGAGGTAGACCGCGGCATTCGCCTGCGAGCCCGAATGCGGCTGCACATTCGCATAGGCCGCACCGAACAACTGCTTCGCCCGGTCGATCGCCAGCTGCTCGGCGATGTCGACGTACTCGCAGCCGCCGTAGTAGCGGCGTCCCGGATACCCCTCGGCATATTTGTTGGTCAACACCGAGCCCTGGGCCTCGAGTACGCGCGGACTGGCGTAGTTCTCGGAGGCGATCAGCTCGATGTGCTCCTCCTGGCGGCGACGCTCGTTGTCGATGGCGGAGGCGAGCTCCGGATCAAAGCCGGCAATGGCCATGGAGGTACGGAACATGGGCGGAAACTTTCGCTGCGACGGGATACCCGGGGAACGGTGAATTCTACCCGAATACGACCCCGCGCGGGGTTACGCAGCCAGCGCCTCGACAACGTTGTTCCATGCAGCGGCGAGATTGTCGCGGTTGTAGCCGCCACCACCGAGCGCCAGCACGCGGCCGTGGCCGAGGCGGTCCGCCAGCTGGCAGAGGTCGAGCGCGACCCGCCCATGCACCATCGGGGAAAACCCGAGGTGCGTGATCGGATCGCCCGCCACGCTGTCGGCGCCACACTGCAGGATGATGAACTCGGGACGCGCCGCTTCGACGAACGCGAGCACACCGGGCCATATGCCTGCGAACGCAAGGTCGTCGGCGCCGGCCGGCAGCGGAACATTGAGTTTGGTGCCGGCAGCCGCGCCCTTGCCGATCTCGCTCGCACCGCCTGTGCCGGGATACAGCGTGCTGCCATCCTCGTGCACGTCGGCGAAAATCACCGCTGGATCGTCCTCGAACGCGTAGTAGACGCCGTCACCGTGATGCGCGTCGATGTCGATGTAGGCGATGCGCGCAAGGCCGTGTTCCTGGCGCAGCACCTCGATGGCGACTCCAATGTCGTTGAACACGCAAAACCCCGCAGCCCGATCGCGCGCGGCGTGATGCAGGCCCGCGATCGGCACGAAGGCCCTGCGCGCGGCGCCATCCATGATCGCGCGCAGCGCCACCAGGGTTGCGCCGACCACCGCCGCCGAGGCCTCGTAGACGCCCCGGAACGCCGGCGTATCGCCGCCGTCGAGACTGCCCTGACCCGTGGATGAGCGCTCGTGCACGAAATTCACGTAACCGGCGGTGTGGAAGAGCAGCAGCTCGGCGCAATCGGCCAGCCGAGGCGGGGCGATCGCCACGCGGGCGCCGAGGCTGCGCGCCTCGAACTGGCGCGCAAATGCGGCATGCCGATCGACGCCGAACGGATGACCTGCCGGAAATCCGTATCGCGCGATCTCATCGCCCATCACGACGAGTACCGATGCCACGGCGCGGGAGCCTAGCACACGCCCGTCGGCTACCCCATAATGCGCGCCGCCCCTACCCCACCCCAGCGGAATCCATGGCGCAATACATCTACACGATGAATCGCGTCTCGAAGGTCGTGCCACCGAAGCGCACGATCCTGCGGGACATCAGTCTTTCGTTCTTCCCGGGCGCCAAGATCGGCGTGCTCGG
>CADEFJ010000120.1 GCA_902826575.1 uncultured Pseudomonadota bacterium
GGACCGGGATTTCTTCCGGCCTGACTTTGCGCATCATGTTGAAGTGCACGTGCGTGCCGCGCGTCTGGATGCGCTGCAGGAACTCCGCCACCCACTTCTCGCGCTTCGGCTCGAGCGCATCCTGCTCGGCGACGATGCTTCGGTAACGAACCTTCTGCTCGGCAATCTCTCGCTTGAGCCAGGCTTCGACTTCACGGCTGCGTTTATGCGGAATGGATTTCACGGTGCATCGCCTGCAAAATGATTTGACGTGGTTTTATACCGCGCGCCCTGCACCATCACAACTGTACGAACCCCTACACGACCCGACCCATCAAGGCGACCGCGTAGCGGCCACCGGAGAGACACATGCTCGATGCGATCATTGCCGTCACCCTCGCTGCCCCCGACCTCGGCGAGGCCGAGCGCGCGTATAGCGCACAACTCGGCTACCAGGTCGTCGAGCGCGCGCAAGTGTCGCGCTCGCTCGCGAAAAGCTGGGAGGCGAAGGCCATGCGGGGACGCGACTATGTCCTGATGCAACCCGCGAGCGGTGAACCCGTGTACTTGCGCATCGTGGCTGCCGAACCCGCGCTGCCCGGTTACGCGCCGCTCAGGACCTACGGCTGGAACGCGAACGAAATCCTCGTCGAGGACCCGGTGGCGCTGGCGCGCCAGGTCCGTGAGCCGTTCAAGGTCATTGGCGAGCCGCGACCGCTCGACTTCAACCCGAATATCATTGCGATGCAGGTGACCGGCCCTGCCGGCGAGGTCAACTACTTCACGCGCATTCCGCCCACCGGGTCGGTATTCAACCTCGGCAGCGCGAAATCCTTCGTGGATCGCACCTTCATTGTCGTGGTGGGCGGCCCGGACGTCGACGCGCTGCGCAGTTTCTACCGTGACGTCCTGCAGGCCCCGACCTCCGATGTGCAAACGACGAAGATCAATGTCCTGCAGGACGCCTACGGACTGCCAGGCGACACCGGGACGCGCATAGGCATCGTCCAGTTCCCTTCGAGCTTCCTGATCGAACTCGACCAGTACCCCGAGGCAGCGATCAGCCGCCCGATCCGCCGCGGTCACTTGCCGCCCGGCATTGCCATGGTGACCTTCGCCGTCAGGAACTTCGACGGCGTACAGCTGCCATGGAAGGTCGAGCCGGCCGTGCGTGCCGAGGCGCCTTACAACGGCCGGCGCGCCGGCCTCATCATCGGCCCGGCGGGCGAATGGATCGAGCTGGTGGAGACGGGCGACTCCGTCGTGACGGGCAACTCCGTCGCGAGGTCTGGCGCTAAGCCCTGAGCTCTCAGCTCCAAGCCGCGCGCTCAGAGCGCAGACCTAAGAGCCAGAGGCCTTCGTTTCGTGTCGCGGTAACGCCGGAACCGCGGCAACCAGCGCGCGCGTGTACTCATGTTGCGGCCTGCCGATCACCTGATCGGCATCGCCCGCTTCGACGACGCGACCCTGCCGCAACACGATGACCCGCCGGCAAAGGCGGCGCACCAGCGCAAGGTTGTGGCTGACGAAGACCACGGTCAGGTTCGAACTGCGATGCAATGATTGCAGCAGTTGCATGATCTGCGCCTGGATCGACACGTCGAGTGCGCTCACCGGCTCGTCGCACGCCAGCACTGTGGGGGCCAGCATCATCGCGCGGGCAATGCAGATTCGCTGGCACTGGCCACCACTCAGTTCGTGCGGGTAGCTCGCGAGCACGCCGACGGGCAGGCCCACCCGGGCCAGCATCCCTGCCATCGCCTCGTCCACGGCGGCGCGCGCCAGTTCCGGCCGATGTACATGCAGCGGCTCCGCCAGCAATGCGCGCACGCGCATGCGCGGGTCGAGGCTCGCAAGCGGATCCTGGAACACCGGCTGCACCTGGCGTCGCAGCGCCCGCCATGCGGCGGCGTCGAAAGTCGCCAGCGAGCACCCGTGCCACGCGATCGAGCCTTCCGCGACCGGGGTGAGTCCCAACAACGCCCGCAGCAGTGTCGACTTGCCGCTGCCCGATTCGCCGACGATGCCGAGCGCATCGCCCGCCTGCACGTCGAAGCTGATGTCCTGCAGCGCTGCAAAAGCGCCATTGCGCCGCACGCCGCGACCGCGCGCATAGCGCACGCCGAGTTCCGATACGCGCAGCAGCGGTTCGGCCGCGCTGCCCGCGGTCATGTCGACACCGGAAAATGACAGGCGACGCCGCCCGTCAGCTCCGGCCGCGTGGTGCGACAGCGATCGCCGGCACGGAGGCAGCGCGGATGAAAGGCACAGCCGCCGGGCAAGGCCCGCGGATCGGGCGGCTGTCCCGGTATCGCCTGCCAGGGCGCGCCGGGCGGATCGTCGAGGCGCGGCAGGCACTCGAGCAGCGCCGCGGTGTAGGGGTGTCGCGGTGTCGCGATGAGCGCACTGGCCGCGCCCTCCTCCACCACCCGACCGGCATACATGACGAAGATTCGGTCAGCGAGTCGCGCAATGACGCCGAAATCGTGCGACACGAGCACCATCGCCATGTGCCGCTCGCGCTTGAGTGCAGCGAGCAGCGCCAGGATTTCGGCCTGCACCGTGACATCGAGCGCCGTGGTGGGCTCGTCGGCAATCAACAGCGGCGGATCACAGGCGATGGCGATCGCGATCACGACGCGCTGGCGCTGGCCACCCGACAGTTCATGCGGGTACTGGTCCAGGCGTCGCGCCGCATCGTCGATCCGGACCTGTTCCAGCAACTCGCGCGCGCGCGCGCGCGCGGCCGTACCCTGCGCCCGCCCGTGGCAGGCGAGCACCTCGGTGATCTGCTCGCCGATCGTGCGATGCGGCGTCAGTGACGACATCGGATCCTGGAACACGAAGCCCACGCGCGCACCGCGCAGCTGGTCGAGGGCCGCCTCGGACTTCCGCAGCAGGTCCTCCCCGGCCAATTGCGCCACGCCGCCGAGTTGGGCGTCCGATGCCGTCAGGCCAAACGGCGCGAGCAGCGCCTGGCTCTTGCCTGCGCCCGATTCGCCGATGATGCCGACGCATTCGCCCGGCGCGACTCGCAGGGTGACACCTGCCACGGCGACGAGCGGCCCACCGTGTGCGGCGAAGCGCACCGCGAGATCGCGCAGTTCAAGCGCGGGTGCGGGGATCGAAGACATCGCGCAATCCGTCACCGAGCAGGTTCAGCAGCAGCGTCAACACGACCAGGCAGCCTGCCGGTGCCAGCAGCAGCCACGGTGCTGTTTCCATGTCGCGTGCCCCTTCGCTGATGAGGCTGCCGAGGCTCGCCAGTGGCTCCTGGACGCCGAGGCCGAGGAAGGAGAGGAAACTTTCGTAGAGGATCATCTGTGGCACGGTCAGTGTCGCATACGCAATGACGGGACCGGCCACGTTCGGGAGGATGTGACGCCACAGGATGCGCGCGGTGGGCACGCCCATGGCGCGGGCGGCGTCGATGAACTCGCGCTGGCGCAGGGCGAGCGTCTGTCCGCGCACGATGCGCGCCGTCGTCAGCCAGCCGACACTCGCGATAGCCAGCAACAGCACCGGCACACTGCCGCGCTCGAACAGGGTCGCGAGGATGATCACCAGGAACACATAGGGCAGCGCATAGAGCACGTCGACGATGCGCATCATCAGCCCATCGACCCTGCCACCGGCATAGCCGGCGATCGCTCCCCAGGACAGGCCGATGGCGATGCTCACCAGCGCGGCCGCGAATCCGATCAGCAACGAGATGCGCAGTCCCTGCATCGTGCGCGCGAACACGTCGCGCCCGAGCCGGTCTGTCCCCCACCAGTGGGCATCGCCCAGGGCGGGCGCTGCGGCGAGCCGCGACCAGTCGATGGCTTCGGGCGCATGCGGGGAGAGCAGCGGGCCGAACAGCGCGAGCGCAGCCAGCGCGAGCAACAGCGTCGCCGCGACGCGCAGCGCGCGGCCTGGCCGCGGATCAATGCTGGCGGATGCGCGGGTCGAGCCAGGCATGGAGCAGGTCCGCCAGCAGGTTGCAGGTCAGCGTAATCGTGCCGTAGACGAGGATCATCCCCATCACCAGCGTGTAATCGCGATTGAGGGCACCTTCAACGAGAAAGCGCCCGGCGCCGGGAATGCCGAATACGGTCTCGACGATCAGCGAACCGGTCAGCACGAACGCGGTCGCCGGGCCCAGCCAGCTGACGAGGGGCAAGAGTGCCGGCCGCAGCGCGTGGCCCGTGACGAGCCGCCGCCGGCCGATGCCGCGCGCGCGCGCGGCGCGGATGTAATCGGAACCGAGCACCTCGAGCAGACCGGTGCGAGTCAGGCGTACGACATAAGCCATGACCGGGATCGCGAGCGTGATGACCGGCAGCACGGCATAGCGCAGCGCCCCGGGATCCCAGCCTGCCGCCGGGAACCAGCGCAGGCGCAATCCAACCAGCAACGCGAGCAACGGGCCAAGCACGAAGGCCGGCAACGCGAGTGCCAGTGCGGCGAGCAGCGCAATGCCGCGGTCGGCCAGCGATCCCCGGCGCAGCGCCGCCCAGATGCCGAGCGGTATGCCAAGGAGCAGCGCCAGCAGCAGTGCCGCGGCGCCCAAGGTCGCGCTGATCGGCAAGCCGGCACCGATCAGCTCACTGACGGAAGTGTCCTTGTGCTTGAACGAAGGTCCGAGATCGCCTCGCAGCAGGCCCCGGACATAGCGCACGTACTGGGTCGTGAGCGGCGCGTCGAGGCCGTAGGCGGACTCGAGGTTGGCGCGCACTTCCGGCAACACCGGACGCTCGTCGTCGAACGGCCCGCCCGGCGCGAGGCGGATGACGAAGAAAGCCGCGGTGACCAGCAGCAGCAGCGTGGGAACCAGACCGATGATGCGGGTGACGACATGTCGCATCATCATCCTGGCCTCAGCCTGCGGGCATTACCGCCGCGGAAGTCACGGGCGCCCGTATCTTGAGCACCAGGGCGAACACGATCGCCACTGCAATCATCACGCAGATCAACCCGAAGCCAGCGGTGTAGCTGCCGTAGGCGTCATAGAGCAATGAGGTGATCCATGGCCCGAGCGCGCCGCCACCGGCATCGAGCACGGTGATCGCACCCATGACGCGACCAAGCGAGCGCGAGCCGAAGGCATCGGCGGAAATCGCCTGCAGCAGCGAATAGTTGCCGCCCCAGCCGAAGCCGAACAGTGCGATCGCGAACATCACCAGCGACTTCTGCAGCGTCAGCAGCATCAGAGCCCCGAGCAGCATCAGCACGAGGCTCAGGATCCAGACACGCTTGCGGCCGAGCAGATCGGAGAGGAAACCCGATATGACCTTGCCGACGAGGCCCATGATGAACAGTGGCACGAACAGCGCCGCGCTCTCGGTCGCCGTGAAGCCGAGGTCCCTCGAATGCAGGAACAGGTTGTTGGCGATGCCGAGGATAGAATAGAACGTTGCGAATGCGCCGATGCCGATCAGCCAGAACTGCTTGCGCGAGATGATGTCGCGGTAGGTCAGCAAGGGGCCCGCAAGTTGCTCGCTGCCCGCCGGGCCTTCGGCGCCGTAGGGTGCCAGCCCGATCCGCGCGGGCCATTCCTTGATGGCGAACCAGATGATCGGCAGCAGCAGCAGCGGTGCGAGCGCGGACATCGAGGCCGCGTCCCGCCATTCATACGTTTCGATCAGGCGCGTGAAGACACTCGGCAGGATGCCGCTGCCGAGGCTCGTGCCGGCGAGCATGACACCCATGGCGAGGCCGCGGCTCGAGATGAACCATCGCGAGACGATCACGACACATACCGCGAGCCCGGCGCCGGCAAGTCCGAGGCCCATCACGAAGCGCAGCACGTACAGCCCGCCGACCGTCTCCACATACCCGAGTCCGTAGAAGGCGCCGGACAGCAGCAGCACGCCGATCGTCATGACCGGGCGTACGCCGAAACGGTCCGCCGCCCAACCCGACAGCAGGGTGAATATCGCCGCCGTGCCGAGCTGGATCGCATCGCCGAACTTGAGCGGCGCGCGATCGATCTGCAGCGCCTGCAGCAGGTGCGGATCGAAGGCCTGGATGCCGCCTATGGTTAGCCCGTTGGTCACCGAGATGAAGATCAGCGTGGCGAAGACGATGCCCCACCAGCCGTAGTAACGCCAGCCGTGTTGGGCTCGCGTGGTATCGATGCCTGTCATCCGGCCAGTCTACAGGGTCGGATTGTCAGTTGCCGAGCCCGAGGCTGCCGGGATTCATGCGACCGTCCGGATCGACCAGCGCCTTCAATTGCCGCAGCAACTGCGCTGCCCCCGGTTCGAGTCCACTCTGGTACGGGTAGAACTTGCCAAGCTGGAAGCTCACCGCACCCTGCGCCGTGAAGTTTTCGGCGAGCGCCGTACGCACGCGCGCCACCGCCGCCGTCGCTTCAGGATTCGGCGGGAAGGTTGGCAG
>CADEFJ010000121.1:0-1920 GCA_902826575.1 uncultured Pseudomonadota bacterium
GCGGTGGCGCAGCGCGCGCAACGCGGCAGGACGGCGCACGCTCATGGATGCCGCGGCATTGCGTTGCGGGAGGCCATGGAATGGTGGCGAGCATACGTTGTCCACCGCACCGCGTCGCCAACGGTCGATAATCCGCCAGTCGCAATCAGGAGCAGGCATGGCCAACGCACGCATCACCCGACATTTCGCCACGATCGAACAGGGCCGCTGGGGCAAGCGCCAGGTGCACTACCGGCGCACCGGCTCGGGACCGCTGCTGATCCTGCTGCACCAGTCGCCGATGTCCTCGCGCGACCTGATCCCGACGATGCAGCGCTGGCACCGGCACTTCACCTGCATCGCGCCCGACACCCCGGGCTACGGCCAGTCCGATGCGCTCGGCGTCGGGAGCGCCGAAATGGGCGACTTCGCCGATGCGGTGATCGAATTCCTCGACGCGATCAAGGTCCGCAAGGCCGCATTCTACGGCTACCACACCGGCGCGATGATGGCCGCGCAGGTCGCCGCGAAGTACCCGGAGCGCGTGCACGCCGTCGCGTCGAACGGCTACGTGATCCCGACCCGCGAGGAGCGCGACGACCTGCTCGCGAATTACCTGCCGCCGTTCACGCCGTCCTGGGACGGCGCACACCTCGCGTGGCTGTGGAGCCGCATGCGCGAGCAGGTGATCTTCTTCCCGTGGTACGCCAAGGGCGCTGCCGAGCGGATGCACATCAACCTGCCGCCGCCCGCCGCCCTGCAGGCGGGTCTCGTCGAGGTGCTGCGCGCCGGTGACAACTATCGCGTCGCCTATCGCGCCGCCTTTGCGATGCCGAGCGCCGAGGTGCTGCAGCAGATCAAGGTGCCGGCGCTGATCACCGCGGCATCCACCGACCCGACCTCGCGTTACCTCGTGCGTGCGACCGATCCGCCGCGCAACGTGACCGTGCGCGAATGCGCCACGCCGGACGAGACCTTCGAGCTGTGCTTCGCGCACCTGCGCAAGGCGCGCACCAGCGCCGCACCGAAGCTTGCCCCGACGCGGCCGATTGCCGGGCGGCTATGGCAGCAGATGCTCGACGTGCGCGGCGGGCAGCTGCGCATCCGGCGCAATGCCGATGCGCCGGGTCGCACCGTCGTCGTGCTGCACGACGCCGCCGGATCGGCCGACACAGTGGCGAGCCTCGCCGCCTCGTTCATCGGCCACCGGCCGGTGGTCGCGATCGACCTGCCCGGGCATGGCGAGTCCGACTCCACCCTGCCGCGCGGAGCGGTCACCGTGGCCGCGTACGCGCGTGCGCTGCGCAGTGCGCTCGATGCGCTCGGCATCCACGAGTGCGACATCGTCGGTGTCTGGGGCGGCGGGCTCGTCGGACTGGAACTCGCGCATCTGGCGCCGCGGCGCGTGCGCCGCCTCGTGCTCGCCGGGCCCTTGTGGTTCGACCGCGCACTACAGGCCGAGCTGCGCGAACATTACGCGCCCGAGCTCAAGGTCGAAGCGCACGGCGGACACCTGCTGCAGGCGTGGCATTTCCTGCGCGACCAGGGCCTGTTCTGGCCGTGGTACAACACCACACGCGAGGGCATCATCCGCGGCGAGCCCAATGTCGACACGCAGATGGTGCAGCGGCGGGTGCTCGAGGTGATGCGCTCACCAGCGTGGCGCGCGGCCTACCGCGCGCACTTCAGCTACCCGGTCAGGGCGCGGCTGCGCGACGTGAAGGTCGCCACGTTGCTGGCCGCCGCCGAATGGGATCCGATGCGCGAGCATGCGCTCGCCGCGGCACAGACCCACGCGCAGTTCCCGTTCTGCGCGCTGGCGCGCGACCCGGCGGACTGGGGACCGACACTGCTGCGCTTCCTCGACGCTTAGGCAGCGTGCCTACTTGTCGGTCAGCCACTCGCGCCACACGGCGACCAGCACCGCGAGGATCACCGGGC
>CADEFJ010000121.1:2020-6171 GCA_902826575.1 uncultured Pseudomonadota bacterium
TTGTCGGTCAGCCACTCGCGCCACACGGCGACCAGCACCGCGAGGATCACCGGGCCGACGAACAGGCCGACGAGGCCGAAGGCCATGACGCCACCCAGCACGCCGAACATCACCAGCAGGAACGGAATGCGGGTGGCGTTGCTGATGACGAGCGGCCGCACGAAGTTGTCGATCCAGCTGACCGCGAGCAGGCCCCAGAGAAAGAGACCGATGCCGGCAACGGTGTGGTTGGTGATCAGCAGCCAGATGCTGGCACCCACCCACACGACCGGCGTCACGAACGGAATCAGCGCGGCGATCATGGTGAGTGCGCCGAGCGCGATCGGCGCGTTCAGGCCCGCGACCCAGTAGCCGAGGCCGGCGAGCGTGCCCTGTGCAACCGCCGCGGCCAGCAGCCCGTATACGACGGCGCGCACGGTCTGGCTGATCGCGAGCATGTAGCCGTGCACACGCTGGCCGAGCGATTGCTCCAGCACGCGCGTGACCTGTTGCGCGAACGACTCACCGTCGCGGTACATGAAGAACAGGCTCAGCATCGCGATGCCGAGCTTGATGATGTTGCGGCCGAGGCCGCCGATCACGCCGCCGATCTGGCCGGCCGAGCGCTCGAACCATGCGCGCACTTCCGCATTCAATGCCCCGGGATCGTCGGCGATGCGCGCGAGCAGCTCGGTGAGCCATGGGCCGATCCACGGCAGGTCGAGCAGGAACTGCGGCATTCTCACGCCGCCGGAAAGCTGCACGGCAAACGCGCCATAGGCCGCGACGAGTTCAGTGCGGATCAGCTCCACCAGCCAGATCGCCGGCAAGACCAGCGCCAGGGTGACCGCGATCGTCATCAGCAGTGCGGCCGGGGCCCGGCGCTGCTTCATCGCGCGCAGCACGCGCCGGTAGAACGGCCAGGTGACATGCGCCAGGATCACCGCCCAGATCACCGGCACGATGAACGGCTTCAGCACCTCGAACGCGAGCACGATGAGGCCGGTGAGCAGCGCCGCGACGATCAGGCGGCGCAACCATGGTGCGGAGGCTATGTCATCCATCGCGGCCATTGTCGCAGGACTCGCCCGGACAAGCCTACAATCCAGTGATCACCGGCCATCGGGAAACCTGGCATGCCGTACGTACTGTCGATCGCCGTCACGTTGCTGGCCATGCTGCCGCTGGCAGCGACCGCTGCTGCAGCGCCATCCGAGAACGCTGCCCTCGCCGTGAGTACGGATGAGCAGCTGGCGCTCGCCCCCGACGTGGCGGTCGGGCCGGGCGGCGAGATCGCGGTGCTGTGGCTCGCGAAGGGCAATCCCGAATCCGCGGCCGCGAAAGCCGCCGCGGCCGATCGCGCCCGGCACGGCCATACCCACCTGTCGTCGATGAACCTGTACGTCGCCGTCTCGAAGGACGGCGGCGCGAGCTTCAGCGCGCCGCTGCGCGTCAATCGCGAAGACAACGAGGTATGGGGCTTCGCCGTGAGTCGGCCACGCGTCGCGTACGGGCCGGGCGGCACGCTGCACATCGCCTACCCGGCCAACGAAATGCAGCCGCAGCTCGGCAAGCCGGTGCTCACCTCGCGCTACACGCGCTCGACCGACGGCGGCGCGAGCTTCGAGGTGCCGCGCAGGCTCAGCACCGTCACCGATGCCGACCTAGCGAACGTCATCCACGGGGGCTTCGCGAGCGTGGCGGCGTTCGGCACCATGGGCGTCGCGCCGAGCGGCGACGTGCACCTCGTGTGGATCGATACGCGCGACATGAAAAGCGGCACCGACAACGCCAGCATCTATGGCGTGGTCTCGCGCGACGACGGCCGCACATTCACGCCGGACCGCGTCGAAGCGGCCGGCGGCGTGTGCCCGTGCTGCCAGCTCACGCTCGCGTTCGATTCCGCCTCACGGCCCGTCCTGGGTTCGCGCCTGGTGACGCCCGAGGGCGTCCGCGCCAGCACCGTGGCACGCGCCGACGGCAAGGACGGCGCCTTCGGTGAGCGCGTGTCGACCGGCGGAGCGCCGTGGAAGATCGATGGCTGTCCGCTGAAGCCGACCGTACTCGCCGTGCGCGGCGACACGATCTACACGGCCGTGCACAACGGAGCGGAGCAACCCGCCGGCGTGCTGCTCGCGACGTCCCGCAACGGTGGCGCGAGCTTCAATGCCGCGCAAGCAGCGCACCCGGGCGCACAGGTCTCCGATGCGCCGGCGATCGCGCTTGCGGCGCGCGATCGCGCCGTGGTCGCATGGCATGCGAAGACCGACGGACCGCGGCAAATCTTCTATCGCACGCTCGATGCCGCGGGCCAGCCGCTCGATGCGCCCCGCGCGCTCACCAGCGGCGATGAAACGGCGCAGCACCCGGCCCTCGCCTCGCGCCCCGACGGGCGCGTACAGATCGCGTGGCAGCAAGGCCAGCGCATCTACACCTCGACGATCGATCCGGCCGAATGATGCGGCGTCGCGAATTCCTCGCCGCTTGCGGCGCACTCATTGCGCAGCAAGTGGCGCGCGCCGACGATGCCGGCATCCCGCTGGTTTCGGCTGGCGGACTGCGATCGGCGCTCGAAGCCGAGCGCGGCAAACTCGTCGTGCTGAATCTCTGGGCGACCTGGTGTGTGCCCTGTCTGCGCGAGATCCCGGACCTGGTGCGGATCGAGCGCGAGCTGGCACCCGCGGTGGTGCTGATCGGTGTGTCGATGGACGAGCCCAATGAGCTCGAGTCGCGCGTCGCACCTTTCCACGCGAAGTACTTTCCGGACTTCCGCACCTACCTGCGCAGCGAGCGCGAGATGGACACGATCGCGAGCGTGGTCGACCCGGCGTGGAACGAAGTGCTGCCGACCACTTACCTCATCGGGCCCGACGGCAAGGTCGTGAAGCGCGTCCAGGGCGCGAAGAGCTACGCGGAGTTCCGCGCGCTGGTGGCGGCGGCGCTGTAGCGCACACAGAATCCCGGATAGGCCCCAGGGGCACGAATATCGGATCAACAGCACAGACTCGAACAGAGCCTCGGCAACGGCTCGAACGGGCGAAGAAATTCATCACATCGTGCTCGTTGCTGCGTTTTGCATCGGCCTGCTAGTCATTGAATGGCCCGGAGGTACAGCCTTTGCCTTCGTGCTCCATAGCAATTATCTTGCCGTCTGCCACTTCCCAGAAGATCGTGCAGCTTCTACGCGGCCACGGGTAAACATAGCTTTCAGTTCCGCGGTCGGTCAGTTCAATGCGCTCTGGCTGCCCGAATGTCGGGAAGACATTCTCGATCGGGGAGCCAATCAACGAATCTCCATAGGCATACTCAAAGGATCTTTCGGCCCACGCCCTGCATCCTTCGAGAGATACCAAGATTGCAGACAGACAAACAAGGCGAATGATCGTACTCAACTTCACGGTGAATTTCCTTATCTTGAGCGGCTCATATGAGCCCCAGTCAGCACTTGAGGTGAAACGCCGTCGAGTAGTGCCGCATAATTGATGGCGAACGCAGGAACCATGCTTGGGAAGTTAGTAAACGAACCCATTCCGCCTGATGATAGAGAGCGCATCCAATAATCATGAAGCAGCGCGAAGCTATTGAGCCCCGGGATCTTGCTCAGCGCATGCATTGGGGCTCCGTCACTCCCCCGTAGTTGGCCACCTGCTTCCAGCGCTGGTGGTTCGCGTTGTAGAAAGAGACTTTCAGAGAAGCACATTACGAAGCTTCATTGCGATCCAAGGCATCGCGAGGTACGTTTTCAGGTGCTTCGCGAATGACGACAAGCGAACCGAAGCTTCCTGCGCGTTCGACCTGGAGGTGGTGTCTCAAAAGGTCTGCGATGTCAGCACATGCCAACCGGAGGGCAAACTCCTTGCGCAGTACATATCGTTCCGTGCCGTCCTTGCTCAAATAATTAAACTCGAAGAATCTGCGCAAGATCTCGTCGACCGTCCAGCTCGCGCCCCAAAGTCGATCATCGGAAGAGACGGTTGCTTCTCCCCCCATTGCGCACTTTTCACCTGGCGCCAAGTCGGATTCCATATGGCCCAGCTTCCTTGTGAATCTTATCGGCTGCGAAGCAAGCTCCTCGACCTCCGAATCCGTCAACCGCGATGGGATGAACGGATCCTGTCTAGACAACACACCGACTTGCGTAAGCACGTAGGGCGCCGCCGCGCCGTATAGGA